>DATDPS010000036.1:0-3492 GCA_035292625.1 Lysobacterales bacterium
AAGCCGTCATAGACCAGCCAGGAAGCCAGCAGCGAAACCAGGCAAAGCGCTATGGCCTGTCCAGAGGAAATCGCGGACACAGCCGGGTCCAGCAGGTACAGCCGGGCGTTCCAGTAGTACACCAGGGCCATCAAGGCAAAGCCGCTCAGCCAGGTGAAATAGGCTTCGTATTTGAACCAGTGCAGTGTCTCGGGAAGTCGTTCCGGCGCCACACGATACTTTTGCAGGTAATAGAAACCACCGCCGTGTACCGCCCACAAATCACCGGCAATGGGATCGATGGACTGTGGATTTCCCTCACCGGCGCCCCCGGGCCTGCGTTGCAGATGCCGGCCCTGCAGATGATTCTCCAGCCAGTTGAAGTAGAACGAGGCGCCAATCCAGGCGATGCCGACAATGAAGTGAGCCCAGCGCAGCAACAGGCTCAGCCATTGCAGCAGCCAGGCTTCCATCAGGCCACCGCCGCGCGTTTCACGGCGGCAAGATGGCGCTCCTTGTCTTCCGGCGGAAGAAACGAGGCAATGAAGCTGTTGCTCACCAGCTGGATGATTTCATCCCGGCCCAGGTCGACGGCATCGACCAGCGCATTGAAATTGTCGTTGATGTAGCCGCCGAAATAGGCCGGGTCGTCGGAGTTGACCGTGGCTAACAAGCCGGCGGCCAGCATGCGGCGGATCGGGTGTTCAGCCATGCTCCTGACCACGGCCAGGCGCAGATTGCTTTGCGGACAAACCGTCAGCGGAATGCCCCGCCGCACCAGTTCCGCCACCAGCTCAGGGTCTTCCAGCGAGCGATTGCCATGGTCGATGCGATCCACCATGAGCCCGTCGATGGCTTCGTAGACGTACTCCGGCGGGCCCTCTTCCCCGGCATGCGCCACCCGCTTCAGACCCAGCCCGGCAGCACGCGCGAACACGCCGTAGAAGTTCCGCGGCGGATGCCCGACTTCGGACGAGTCCAGACCGACCCCGGTGATTCCTTCCAGGAAAGGCCCGGCCTCGGCGAGCGTGGCAAACGCGCTGTCTTCGTCAAGGTGCCGCAGGAAACACATGATCACGCGGCTGCTGATGCCCAGTTCGCGCTCGCCTTTCTGCAAGGCCGACCAAATCCCTTCGAAAACCGTGGCAAAGGCGACTCCGCGCCCGGTATGGCCCTGGGGGTCAAAGAAAATCTCCGTGTGCACGACCTTGTCGGCCTGGCAGCGCAACAGGTAGGCCCAGGTCAGGTCGTGGAAGTCCTGCTCCGTCTTGAGTACCGACATGCCCTGGTAGTACAGGTCGAGGAAGTCCTGCAGGCAGTCGAAGCGGTAGGCATCGCGGATGGCATCGACGCTGGCATAAGGCAAGGTGATCCCGTTGCGCCGGGCCAGTTCGAACATGAGTTCCGGTTCCAGGCCGCCTTCAATGTGAATATGCAACTCCGCCTTGGGCAGGCGGGCGATCAATTGTTTGCGCGGGTCCATGGCTGTTCCATCATCAGTTGGGCGGCAAGGCTGAGCGCAATGGTAGCAGGCTGTTTTCCTGCCAGGCCAATCAGCCCGATCGGGCAGACGAGACGTGCAAGCGATTGCTCGTTGATACCACGCTTGTTCAAACGTTGAACAAATCGTCGCCGCTTGGTGGCGGAACCAATCAGGCCGAGCCAGCAAAAATCACCGCGGCGCAGGATTTCGAAACAGATGTTTTCATCAAGCTCATGGCTGTGCGTCATCACCACGAATATAGTTCCAGGCGCAGCACCGGCAACTTCTGCCACCGGATCGTCCGTGTACACCGTGCGAATATGAGCCGCCGATGGGTCGGGCAAAACACCTGCCCTGCTGTCGACCCAGGTCACCGCGAACGGCAGTCGTTCCAACAACCGCGCCACTTCCTGGCCAACGTGTCCCGCGCCGAACAGAACCAGGGGTTGAAGATTCGGATTGATACGCTCCAGCCACCAGGTCTCACCGTCCACTTCGACGGCGCAAATGCCAGCAACACCCCTACCCTTGCCCTCCTCCTCGCCCACTGCGCAGCCACGCAGCAATTCCCCGACTGCTTTCCATACCGGATGTGGGATGGCCGGAGGCGGGGAATCATCATGGCGCATCACCCAGCGCACTGGCTCGGCGCGGTCGATGGCCATGAGCAGCAGCAGAGGTGACTGCTGTTCCAATCCGGCAGCCAGCTCGGCCACCCAGGGCGGACAACCGCCGGAACACACTTCGAAATGGAGTGTGACCGCGCCACCGCAACACTGCTTGAGCGCCGGGCCCAGCCCAAAAGGCTCGTGTATCTGCCGTGGCTGCGTGGAATGCTGCAACATCTGCCGCGCCTTGTGGGTGGCCATATACTCGAGATTTCCACCGCCGATGCTGCCGTAAGCCGCGTTGCCAGTAACGATCATGCGGCTGCCGGACTCGCGCGGCGCCGAGCCGAGGATCAGGTTCAGCGTGACCAGGACGCAAGGCTGCTGTTCAAGCACGCGTTTGAGGGTGAAGGGCCAGTCCATGGCGGAGTATAGGGCGGGGAAAAGCACTTTTTCCAGACGTCCGGGTTCTGGTTCGCCTTTCACATGACGGTGATGTCAAATTCTTCGTAGGGTTTGTCTGGTCTTGGCACGACTCCAACTATCGCCGTGACTCACACATGGCTCACTTCACCGGGGTCGGCGTGAGCGTCCACGTCCTGGGCGAAAACCTGTGGGACAGCCAGTGCGACCATCGGTAGTGCGACGGTCCAAGCGCGCTTGAGCATCCGTGACACGGACATTTTCGGTCTCCTCAATCGGTGCTTGATTTCCCCCGCAATATTCCTGCTGTAAGATGCATCCTGATTGAGCCAAATCGTATTGGAAACACTAATCAGAAAGGAGAGCGTGAATGTTTGCAGTCGTCCGTCACTATCACTTTGACAAGAAAAACAGCGCCGAAATTGATCGGCTGGTGCGTGAGGAGTTTGTACCCATCATCAAAAAAGCAAAGGGCTTCGTGCGTTATTACTGGCTCGATACCGGTAACGGCGAGGGAGCATCGTTTGGCGTTTTCAAAGACAAGGCCGGGGCCGATGAATCGGTGCGCCTTGCCGCCGATTTCGTGAAGACGAAAATGGCGAAGTATGTGGTTCAAAAACCAGAAGTCATCGAAGGTCCGATCAAAGCTCACGATTAACAACATGTAAGACACAAACATCAGCACCACACGACACGCCAGCCTGCTCTGGCACTTTGCCCTGACACCCTGATTCGGGTCAGGCTTCGTCCGGCTAGGGACACGCTCCCGGTGTGATGTCACCAGCAGTTTGCAGGTTCAGGTGCGTGATAGCGGCATAGGTAGACATGCCAACCACACCCTGGCGCCGGTCGGTATCCAGCAATCGGGCAACTTCCACTTCCAGGCGGTAGCTCATGCCGGGAGTCAGCCCGGCACCGGAAACCGTGACCTCGGTAGCCGTGTAGGTCAGCCAACCGGCAGAAGGCAGGTTCGGATCCATTGTCGGATTGGGCGTCTCC
>DATDPS010000037.1:0-4291 GCA_035292625.1 Lysobacterales bacterium
AATTGTTTTCCGCCCAATTCAGGGCCGGTCGAGGCCAACGGCGCCGGTGCGGGGGAAGGGTTCAATATCAATGTCCCGTTGCCGCCCGGGTCAGGTGTCGGAGCCTATGAGGCGGCTTTCGAGCGTGTCGTGGTTCCGGCACTAAAGGCTTACCGGCCGCAACTGATCATGGTGCCTTGCGGATTCGACGCCGGCGCGCACGATCCGCTTGGCCGGATGCAGATGCACAGCGGCGGCTATCGGTCGCTGACCCGGAAAGTGATGGCAGCGGCGCAGGAGCTGTGCCAGGGGCGCATCGTGATGTGCCATGAAGGCGGTTACAACGCGTCGACCGTTCCGTTTTTCGCGCTGGCTGTAATTGAAACACTCGCAGGTGAGCAAACCGGGGTGGAGGATCCTTTCCTGGGACTGATGGCAGGACTGGGTGGACAAGAACTGCAGCCGCACCAGGACGAAGCGATACGGCGTGCGGAAAGCATGCTGGCAAATCTGTAGAAAAAATAGCGATGGATCAGAACGGAAAGATACAGGAAGGCCATCCCACTTGCGTGAACGCGATTGGGGAATGGCCACAAACTTATGCACAGTTTTAGCTGCCGAGGGTATATCAAATGGGAATCTCTTCTTCAAAGCACATAGTTAATGGCCCGGTTTGCCCGGGACCAAACCAGCGCATTGGACTCTTATCGGGCATGTCATTTCTCGCAATCGGGCTCATTACTGCCTCGCCGGTGCTGGCAGCCGAGGTGCTTGATGAGATCCAGGTTACGGCGCAAAAACGCGAACAGGGGGTGAATGACGTCGGCATCACCGTCAACGCCTTCACCGGTGATGAACTCAGGGAGCTGGGACTCTTCTCCGCAGAGCAGATGGCCCAATTCACACCAGGGTTGACGGTCAACGATACGGCAGCGACTGGTGTGCCGCTCTACACGATCAGGGGTGTGGGTTTCCAGGACTATTCCACTGCCGCGTCCTCTACCGTGGGCCTTTATTTTGACGAAGTCGCGATCCCCTATACGGTGATGAGCCGGGGGGTGGTGTTCGATGTCCAGCGCGTCGAAGTGCTGAAAGGCCCACAGGGCGATCTTTACGGGCGTAACACCACGGCCGGCCAGATCAATTTCGTCAGCAACAAACCCACCGAGGAGTTCGAGGCGGGTTTTCATGGCAGTTATGGCCGCTTCGGCATTTTCGACCTGGAGGGTTTTGCAAGCGGTGCACTCGGCGACAAAGTACAGGCGCGCCTGGCCTTCAGGACAACCCAGTCCAGCAAGGGCTGGCAGCAAAGCACCACCCGGGACGACACACTGGGCGAACTGGACTCCAACGCGGTCAGGGCGCTGTTCAATTTCGAGGCCAGCGACACGGTCAACATTCTTTTGAATCTTCACTACGTGATAGACAAGTCCGACAACCGGGCCAATACGCCCTACGATGGAACGCTTATCGGACTGGGAGAGTTCGCCGCGCCATATACTCCGCTGGACAAATATTTACTTCCTACCGGAGCTCATTTCGGTGAGACACCGCCCTGGTATTCCACTGGTGACAACCGCGACGCCGACTGGACCAACAGCTATACCAGCCCGATTACCGGCAGGACTTTCGATGTGAGGCCACAACGGAATAACGAACTCAAAGGTGTGTCTGCGAAACTGGAATGGAACCTGGGTAACATGGATCTGACCTCGATCACGGGCTATGACAAATTCGATCGTACCGAGGCCAACGACTGGGACGGCGGCTTTTACAACGACTCGAGCAATATCAACACCACCGATCTGGAGGTGTTTTCCGAAGAATTGCGTCTGACCGGCCAGTCTGACGATCTATTGTGGATAGGGGGTCTTTACTACTCCCACGATGAGATGGATGAGTATTACCACTACTTCATGTCCGACTCCGTGTACGGACTCGGATCGATTCCGTGGGGTGCTTTCCCATTCGTTCTTGCACCCATCCTGGAACTGGACACCAAGTATCAGCAAACGACGGAATCCAAGGCGGTATTCGGTCACGTGGAATGGAGCTTTGCGGATAGCTGGCGGCTGACGCTGGGAGCTCGCTACACCGAGGAAGACAGAAAATGGGCGGGCTGCACCTTCGCCGCGGATGATGGCAGCCTCAGCACGTTCTTGAATACACTGTTCGGTTCCACCCTCGACCCGGGTGATTGTGGCACGATCGATGACGATCCCGCCTCTCCAACCTACATTTTTGCAGTGATCGGCGGCCCCAACGTGAATGATGCATTCCACGTTTTCGAGGATACCATCAAGACCAACAAGTGGATGGGTAAGATCGGGCTGGATTACATCGTATCGGAAGACATATTGCTGTTTGCGACCCTGTCCGAGGGCTTCAAGTCCGGCGGCTTCAACGGCGCCAACTCCAATACCACGCAGCAACTGAAGCCCTATCGCGAAGAAGAACTGACATCGCTGGAATTGGGCGTCAAGGCAACCTTGCTCGAAGGCAGGATGCAACTCAATGCCGCGGGTTTCTACTATGACTACAAGGACAAACAGGAACAGGACATTGCAGTGACTTTTGTCGGTAATATTTCCGGCGTGACCAATGTGCCCAAGTCCGAAATCATGGGTGCGGAACTGGCCATGAACTGGATACCATTTGATGGCCTGACTGTGAACCTCGGCCTTGCCTATCTCGACACCGAGGTCAAGGAATGGGATGCAGTCGATCCCGATGCCAGTTCCTGGCCTGTCACTGTATACCACGATGTGTCCGGTATAGAACTTGCGATGGCACCCAGGTGGCAGGCATTTGGCCTGGTCTCCTATGAATGGCCGATCGGAAGTGACCTCGTAATGGAAGTCGCTGGTGATTTCAGCTACCAGGACTCTACTACCGGGGGCGTCCAAGCTGCGGATGCAACTGCCTCCTATACACTCTATAACGCCCGCATCAGCATTGGTTCAGCCGACTATAAATGGCGCGCGCAACTCTTCGGCCGCAATCTGACTGACGAGTATTACTATCCCGCCGCGTATCAAGGCGGCAATGGGCCTTATATTCGCGCCGCCGGAATGCCGATCACTTATGGCATCGCGGTGACTTACAATTTCTAGGGAAAAAGGTATCCAACCATGATCAGGTTTTTTCGACCAGCCCTGGGCCTGCCGCTGTTGCTGCTGTTCGCTTGCAATAATCAGCCCGCTGAAAATGCGGTAAGCGCAGATACGAGCAGTGAAAATCTGCCCGCTGCCAGCGCACCCGGTGAAACGGCCCTTGCGCAGAAATTTGCCGATACCGTCCTGCTGAATGGCGCCATCCATACCGTTGATGCGGCTCACCCCAGGGTGGAGGCTGTCGCCATCCGCGACGGCCGGTTTATCTTTGCCGGTTCCAGTGCAAAAGCCCGGAAGTATGCCGGCCCGGAAACCAAGGTCACCGACCTGGCGGGGAAGATGGCCATGCCGGGGATCAATGACGCCCATATTCACCCGGTGATGGGTGCTACGCAGTCACTTTTTGAGTGCCAGTTTCCGATCGAGTCGAGCCCCGACCAGATCGCCGATGCTTTGCGTGCCTGTGTCGAAAAGGATCCGGGTGCTGGCTGGGTCATAGGCGGCCAGTGGGGCAGCGGGTTTTTCCAGCAATACGACATCGGGTCCCCGCGGGCCTGGCTGGACGCCATTTCCGGCGACAAGGCGGTGTCGCTGAATGATGATTCTCATCACAACGCCTGGTTCAATTCGAAGGCGCTGGCCCTGGCCGGCATTACGCGAGCGACGCCCGATCCGGAGGGCGGTTCCATCGGCCGCGACGCCTCTGGCGAACCGAATGGCCTGCTGTTCGAGACCGCCGCGCGGGTGGGACAAAACGCCCTGCCGGACTGGTCTGCAGAGCAATACATCGCGGCGGTGCAGGAAGTGATGCGAATAGCCCGTGGCTATGGCATAACCGGCATGAAGGACGCGGGCGCTTACGAGTCGGGGGCGATGGACGCATATCACGCGGTCGATACGGCACTCGGCGGTTTGACCCTGCACATGGCAGCCGACATCAGAACGCCATACGGTCCCAGAACGGAACCGCTCGACATCGCGGAGATCGAGCGCGTGCGCGATGCCTATGCATCGACCCACGTGCACACCGAATTCGTCAAGATTTTCCTGGACGGTGTGCCGACACCCGCCAGGACCGCCGGAATGCTGGATCCCTACCTGCCCGACGACGTCCATGGGGACCACTTTACCGGCAACCTGCACGTTGGGCCGCAGGCACTGGTGAACGACCTGATCGCACTTGACGCGAAAGGGTTTAC
>DATDPS010000038.1:0-4406 GCA_035292625.1 Lysobacterales bacterium
GATCATATTCTCGGGCCGCAACTCCTCGTAGTGCAGGCCGGATGGCTTGATCACGACCATTCCCGTCTCAGGATCGCGGGCGCTGATGTTGCCGCTGGTCCAGGTGACCAGGTTGTTGCGGGGAAGCTCGAGGTGCAGGCGGTAGACTTGTTGTCGTAAAGGTTCTAACACGAGTAACTCCTATATTTCACCGCAGAGACGCGGAGAACGCAGAGATATTACTTATCTTTAAATCCTAGAACGACCCGCTTGATCCCTTGCTTCATGACAGGCACATTGAAGTTAAGCAGACTCAAGCAGCCCGGGGTTTAACGCGCGGTGTACTTCAATCGTCGACCGTATGATGATTTGAGAGATATTCTAAACTGCGTCAAGGGTACGAACCTTAACAACTTGAATAGCGAACGAAATCTAGCCTTGGGGATAGGCGCATGAAATCCTCCCAAGCCGGGGAACGGTTCGGCGAAAATGGTCTTTTGCTTCGACCAACGCTTGGGTATAATGGGCTTACCCCAAGGAAGGCGAGCCGGGCCGGTTTTCAAGCCGTGACCGCTCGTCTTTTCATTTCGCTTTGCCCCTCCGCCGGCGGGCTTGCATTTTCCCTCGTTTTTGCTACAATCAAGACGAGGGAAAGTCGCTACGTCCAGGCAAGCATTCTGAGGAAGCGAACGGCTTGCCTCTTATGTGGCTTGCTGTTGGGGAGCTTCCGGCTACCCCTTTGCCGAGCGGCTTTCCCTTTTGTGCTGCTGGTGCTCGGCGCGTTGTTCGGTCCGTTCTCGGCGGGTGCGCTTGTTGTTGCGCCGGCGCACTTCTTCGGGCACCGTGTAGCGCTCGGCGATAATCTCCAGGGCGCGGGCTTTGCTGACTGGGGTGTCATCCACATCGCGGAGTTCGTACGGGCGGTCTTCCCGCAGCACGACCAGGATGCGGTCCAACAGGTGGGCACTACAGGTACAGATGGCCTGCATGTGATGCTTCCCATACCGCACCATCTGGTTATAGTATAGGGCGGCGATCTGCGGATCGCGCTGGCGGGCCGCTTCGGTATCCAGGTAGGCATACTTCTTGATCAGGCTCGGGCCGGCCTGGGTCATGCGCAGCCCCGCCGCCTGGCTTTCGGCACTCTGCTTGCTATTGGGCACCATGCCACTCCAGCCGCGGTGGGCGCGCAGACTGTCAAAGCGGGCGGGGTTGCCGATGAAGCTGGCATACACCGCCGCCCCGTCCTGACCGACCCCGGGGATGGTCTCCAGGTTCCGGCTGGGGTGGAGTTGGCGGTAGAGCGGGCGGACGGTTTTCAGCCGCAATTGATGATGCGTCTCGTCGACGAACGCCAGGTACTCCTGCTCCCGGATCGCTTCGGCTTGTAGCCGCGTATAATCCAGATGCGTCCCCTCTGGCCCATAGAGGCCGAACACCTGCTCGGCCACCTCAACCAGGCTGGTCGCCCATTCGCCCGGGTCGTCCGGGTCCGCTTGGCTAGCTTGCCAGGCCTGGCGGATGGGCGCAGCCCCCGCTGCCAGAACATCCGCCGGGTTGTACCAGTGCGCCCGAAACCAGACCGCCGCAGGGCCGAATGGGTCTACGAAGACCGTCTGCTCCAGGGCTGGCCAGGCGAAGCGGTCCAGGGCGATCAGGCGGTTTTTGGTGGCGGTGTGCGCTTTCATCAGCCGATCCAGTTGCTTGCAACCCCGCTGGCAGGCCAGGGCGATGGCACTTGGCAGTTCCAGACGGTGCAGTTGCTCTTCGTTGACGATCGGCAGCTTGGCCAGCACGCGGGCGTCGATGCGGTCGGATTTAGCGTGCTTCTTGTAGTACCGCCGCAAGTCGGCCACCTGCTGGGCGTTGACCACCAACACGCCGACCCCTTGCCGGGTGAGAAAGACCGCCACCGGGAACCAGGCCATGCCGGTGGGTTCCATCACCGCCTGGAGCTCGCCCGGCAGGGACTCTCGTTTGGCCGTTTCCAGCAGCCTTTGGAGGGATGCTGGCGTGGTCCGGAACGTGATCGGCGGGCTGACAAAGCCGCCGCGCTCATCCACCACGATAGCCTTGTGGTCGCCTTTCACTCCCAGATCAATCCCAATTGTACGCATGGGAACCTCCTTTCTTGAATAAGAGACGGATCGGATCGGGAGGAGTGCGAGCGGCGCAGATGCCCAAGTCCAAAGCCAGTCGGCGGGGACACGAACCCACGCTTGCACTGATGAGGGGCTTGATCGTTGACCAACCCCAATATTCCCAATAGGGTCGCCTGGGCGGAGGATGACCATCTCTCTTGAGGGGCAGCTCAGCTCCCCAGCGTTCGGTAAGCCACTCAGCTCCTCCCAGGTGGAGTGTACGCCGTTTTGCTATTCAAGTGTTAAGGTTCCACCGAGTCGCAGTATACAAGCGCTCGGTAATTCTTGAGTTTAGAGATGACCAACTGAGCGCAGAAACGGCGCTCACCAGCTTCATGGACCTTAAAAACCGATGCAGGCTACCAGAACAGCGATTATGGGCTGTCAACAGCCTGTTTTAGCCCGGTTTTGGCCTTTTTGACCACCACATAGCGCGGCCTGGGGGCGGGACGATAGCCTTTCGCCCGACCTTTTCCTTTACCAGTGACTCTGGGGGCTTGAGCCGGTGTACCCGACTGTAACAAAAATCCCAAAGCCGCTCGCTGCACCTGTCCGGGGGTCAGCCCCTGCGATTTCCCATTCCGAAAAGCCGGGTACCAGGCGGGACAAGCGGCTTCGACCTGGTTGCGCATCAACAGCAACTGCCAGTAGGCCAGGGCACACAGCCACATCCACTGCTCGGTCGCCACCAGGTCAGTGGAGCGGCTGCTGGTGAGGCCCAGGTTCTGTTTGAGAAAGCGGAACAGGTGCTCGATGGCGAAGCGCCACAGGTACATTTGGCACAACTCCGCCAAGGGCACCTCGGTGGGTCCGGTCCACAGTAACCACATGGGGTGTTTGTAGCGGGGCTGGCCGTCCGGTTTGAGGAACTCGACCCG
Organism: Lysobacterales bacterium; assembly: GCA_035292625.1. Taxonomy (GTDB): domain Bacteria; phylum Pseudomonadota; class Gammaproteobacteria; order Xanthomonadales; family SZUA-36; genus SHZL01. The sequence goes on from DATDPS010000038.1 coordinate 2,999, forward strand.
CAGCAGCATCACGACCAGCTTGGGCAGCTTCTTGAGATGCAAGCCCTGCCAGGCCTGCAGGCGCACGGTTTGCTGGCCCAGCAGCCAGGTGGCTTCCCGGTCGGCGGCGCGGGGCGGGCTGGCGAGCGGGAACCGGGCGCCATGCTTCTGGGGGGCGCCTTTCTTGCCCGGTTCTCGGGGGGCGGGCTGCTCGTAGAGCACATTGGTGATACGCATGCGCACCAGGGCATAGAGGTTCTGGAGCAGCACAAAGACGGCCAAAAAAACGTGGTTGCCATACAGACTGTCGGCCACCACCACTTTTTTGGACTGCGGGTGGCGTTGCGCCAACTGTTGGACCTGCTGGCCGCCCACCTGGCTGTCGCTCAACTCCGGGTCGATGCGCAGCAGGTCTTGCGGGGCCACCCAGGATGTCCCCCAGCGCACCAAACGCACCAGCCAGGAGTACTTGTGCCCATACACCACCGGCTCCTCCTTCTGGCTCTTCAGGCTCACCCGCTCGGGCAAGGTCTCGGCTTCCGGCCTTTCCTCCTTGGTCACATCCAGCCCGTGGACTTCGTAGCCGGCGATCGTTTCGCTCTCGGCTGGCATAAAGCAGAGCAGCGTGTGCCAGAGCGCATCGAAATCAATGGCGGCGTGGCGCAAGGTGTCGTAGATCATGCTGAACTTGCGCCGGAACGGCGACTGTTCGCTCAGGGTGACGGGCGAGTCCACATGACCGGCCACGGTCAGGGCGTCCACCAGGTCCAGAACCGCATCGGGGCGTTTGTGAAAGCTCTGGTATACTGCCTCTCGGAATTGTTGGAAGAGTTGGTCTGTCATACCAGACTTTTACCAGCAATTCCACTTTTTGTTAAGGTCCAGGTTTTTGGGTCACAACTCTAAACTCAAGTTAAGAGGGGACTTCGAGAAACGCCTAAGCGATGATTATACCTGTTCGTGGAAAAGCATATAAAGGGCAGATCCATTGGCTTAATTTACTTCTGAAAGTAAAGCAAACAAAATTGTCGAGTCTGGCGCTCTGAGAACCTCCCATTCGCTGGTAAAATTGAATGAATTTTGCATTGGAGAAGGAATGCTCAAACGTTTGATCTTGCCGTTCGTGGCCCTGATCGCCCTGCTGACCGCCTGCAGTGGGAAAACTCAGGCTATCGCCACCTCTATCCCCACCAATGCCCCATCGCCGGCGAAAAAACCTGGCTGCACGGTGATGAGCCTCAAGCCTACCCCAGGACCCACGGAGCGATCCCTTTTTCCGCCGGTGTCCAGCTCGGATTGGGCGAGAGGAGCTGAATCGGCGGATGTGACGATCATCGAATATAGCGATTACCAGTGCACAATTTGTTCAGGCCTTGCGTCCGTGCTGGCGCAGATCGAAAAAGACTATCCGAGAAACGTACGCGTGGTT
>DATDPS010000039.1:0-16447 GCA_035292625.1 Lysobacterales bacterium
GGACAGGGCGTACTTCGGTGAAAAGGATTACCAGCAACTGCACTTGATACGCGGCCTGATCGCGGCATTTTTTCTGCCGGTGGAAATCCGTTCCTGCCCGGTAGTGCGTGAAACCGACGGCCTGGCGATGTCTTCGCGCAACCGGCGGCTGGATGCGCAACAGCGGCGGCAAGCGGCCAGGCTCTACCGCGCCTTGAAGAATGGCAGCAGCCCGCGGCAGGTGCGGGACGAGCTTGAGCAGGCTGGATTCGATGTCGACTACGTCGAGGACTTTGACGGCCGCCGCCTGGCCGCCGCCAGTCTCGGCAGCACACGGCTGATCGACAATGTGCCCCTCGGCTAGCAAGCGCAAAGACCAGCGCAATATCCTGCTGCTGATGTCGGGCTCCATCGCTTGCGCCAAGGCCAGCAGCCTGGTCTCCGCCTGGGTCAAGCAGGGTCACGAAGTGCGCGTGGCGGTCACGCGCTCCGTGGCCGGGTTCCTTGGCCATGCCACCCTCGAAGGATTCAGCGGGCACCCGGTGCTGGGCGATGCCTTTGCTCCGGGGCAGGTCATGGATCACATTCACCTGGCGCGCTGGGCGGACATCGTGGTGGCCGCGCCAGCAACTTCCAACCTGATCAACAAACTTGCTGCAGGCATTGCTGATGACGCCGTCACCAGCCTGTGGCAGGCAGCCTGGGGGCAGGACAAACCGATGTTCATCGTGCCCGCCATGAACACCCGCATGTGGCTCTACCCGGCAACGCAGGAGAGCATCCGCCGCCTGCAATCCTGGGGCATCCGCGTGTTACCCACGGCCGAGGGTGACCTCGCTTGCGGGGAAATCGGCGCCGGGCGGATGCTGGAACCGGAAGCAGTCCTGGAGTTCATCGACGCCGCGCACCGAAGCCAGCAGGCCCGGCGGGGTAAACGGGTGCTGATCACGGCCGGCGGCACCCGTGAGCCCATCGATTCGGTGCGTTACATTGGCAATCTCAGCACCGGCCAAACGGCTTGCGTACTGGCCGAAGCACTGACTCGCACGGGACACCAGGTCACCTGGCTTGGCGCTGAACACGCTGCCCGTCCACAGCACGTGGGCCGGGTTGAAACCTATGTCACCTTCGCTGAGCTGGCGGCTCAGCTAAAGCGCCTGCTCTCCGGCCAGGTTTTCGATGTTGTGGTACATGCCGCCGCGGTGGGAGATTTCTCGGTCGAGCGGATCGAGCGGAACGGGGCACCGGGTCCAATGGCCGCGACCAAACTTCCTTCAGATTCCGCACTGACCCTGCACCTCAAGCCCAATCCCAAACTGCTGGACCAGCTCCGCACCTGGTCTGCTAACCCGGCTATCCAGATCATTGGCTTCAAACTCACCGATGGTGCTGACCAGGAGCAACAAGCCCGGGCCATCAGCCGCCTGTTCGATGCAGCCGGGGTCGACGCGGTAGTGCATAATGACCTGGAAGAAATACGCGGCGGCAAGCATCCGTTCCGCGTGCATACATCGGCTGGTGACCCGCTCCCATGCGCCGGACACGTCGAGTTGGCCAACCGCATTGAACACCTGCTGGAGAAAATGCCCTGATTCTCTGCCTCGACATTGGTAACAGTCACATCTTTGGCGGCGTCTTCGAAGGCGAAGAATTGCAGATGACTTTTCGCAAAGCCTCCAGGCAGGGCGCTTCTTCCGACGAGTACGGTCTGTTTTTTCGCGCGGTTTTGCGGGAAAACGGCATCGATCCCGGCAGGGTGAGCCGGATCGCCATGTGCAGCGTGGTGCCAGAAGTGGTGTACGCCATCAGCGCCAGCTGCCGTAAGTATTTCGACTGCGTGCCATTCATCTTGCAGGCCGGGGTTCGCACCGGCTTGAAAATAGGCTACCAGAATCCCCTGGAAGTGGGTTCGGACCGCATCGCCAACGCCATCGGCGGCGCCCACCTGTTTCCCGACCAGGATTTGTTCATCATCGACATGGGCACCGCCACCACCCTGTGTGTCATTGGCCGCGGGCGGCATTACAAGGGCGGGGTGATTTTGCCAGGGCTGCGCATGGCCATGCAGGCCCTGGATTCCGGCACTTCCAAACTGGGCGCAGTCGAAATCATCCGCGTGGAACACACCCTGGGCCGCAGCACCACGGCCAGCATCCAGTCCGGGCTTTTTCATGGCCATATTGGGGCACTGCAGGAAATCATGCGCCGGGTGGCGGATGAAGAATTTGATGGCAAGCGTCCCTACACCCTGGCCACCGGGGGATTCTCCTCCCTGTTCGAAGGCGCCGGCCTGTTCGACACCAGCATACCGGACCTGGTGCTGCAGGGGCTGCGCCTGGCCGAGGAATTGAACAGGACTTGATCCCGCACGGCTGGTATCCCTTGCCTGCGCGCGCAGATTTCCCTGCCTTGCTCATCGCTTGCGCGCTTCATGGTCTTTTTTTTGAGCTTTACTATAATGATGCTTGAATTTACTCTTATCGGAGCCTGTTGTTCACGGAGGAGTTCCTGCCATGAAAGCCCAAACTGCCAAAGCATTATTTTTCACCCCGTTCCTCGCTGTTACTCTACTGGCTTGCACTGATCGTTCCGGCGAGGAGAGCATCCAGTCAAGCGCCACTCCGGAGCAGGAGCTCACGCAGGCTGAAGTAGTGGCCATGGCGGGCGCGCCCCTGTTTGAAGGCATGGGCGATCATCAATACCCCATCACCACCGGCAATCCCTGGGCGCAGCGCTATTTCAACCAGGGCCTGGTCATTGACTTCGCCTTCAACCACGCCGAATCAGTGCGTTCGTTCAAGGCGGCGCAGAAACTCGACCCCGACTGCGCCATGTGCTTCTGGGGCGAGGCGCTGGCGCTGGGGCCCAATATCAACGTGACCAGCAATGGCAAGGCGATCATGTCAGAGCAGGCGCAACGGGACGCCCACGCGGCCATCCGGAAAGCGCTCGCGCTGAAAGGCCAGGCCAGCGCAAAAGAAGCGGATTTCATCGAGGCGCTGGCGGTGCGCTACAACGGCGACCCGGCCTCCCCGCGCGAACCGCAGGATCTGGCCTACGCGGATGCGATGCGCGAGCTTTACCAGCGCTATCCCGATGATGACACAGCCGCCAGCCTGTTTGCCGAGGCGCTGATGACTACGATGCCTTGGGATTACTGGCTGGATGAGGGAAACCCCAAACCTTACACCGTGGAAGTTATCGATGCGCTGGAAACCGTGCTGCAACGTTCGCCGCGGCACCCGATGGCGCTGCATTTGTACCTGCACGCAGTGGAAGCCTCGGCTAGCCCGGAACGCGCCGAAGCGGCCGCCGACACACTGGCCACACTGGTTCCGGGAGCCGGGCACCTGGTGCACATGCCGGCCCACATATACTGGCGGGTGGGCCGCTACCACGACGCCGCGGAGGCCAATGTGCGGGCGGCGGACGTGGATGAAGCCTATATCGCCCAGTGCAATGCCCAGGGTTTTTACCCTGCGATGTATTATCCGCACAACATTCACTTTTTGTGGGCTGCCGCCAGCATGGAAGGCCGCAGCGCCGTGGCCATCGATGCCGCCCGCCGCGTGGCGGCAAATGTGCAGCTGGAGATGATCGAGCAGTTCCCTTCGGTGGAGTTCTTTCACACCATCCCGCTACTGGCCCTGACGCAGTTCGGCCACTGGGATGAAATCCTGCAGCAGCCCCAACCCGACCCCGGGATGGATTTTTCCAACGCCATCTGGCGCTACGTCCGCGCCACCGCCTATGCGCGAAAAGGCGACCTGCAAGCAGCGCGGGCAGAGCACGCTGCCCTGACGCCGCTGCGCGAATCCGCCAAGGTGCATTTCCTGGATACCGTGGCTTACCCCGCCAGTCAGTTGTTGCTGATCGCGGATGAACTGGTGCAAGGGGAAATTGCCATGGCGGAGCATCAGCCCGCCATGGCAGTGACGCATTTCGAGAACGCCGTCACGGCCCAGGACGCCCTGCCCTACACCGAGCCACCCTTCTGGTACTACCCCACCCGCCTGACCCTGGGCAATGCCTTACTGACTGCCGGGGACGCAGCGGGCGCTGAAGCGGTGTTCCGCCGCGATCTGGAAATTTACCGGCACAACGGCTGGTCCATGCACGGTCTGCTGCAGAGCCTGCGGACGCAGGGTAAAACAGCGGAAGCCGAAGAGATGCAGCAGCACCTCGACCACGCCTGGGCCCTGGCGGATCCGGAGTTAAAGCAGCTCTGATCCTTTATAGGCGAGACGCGTTTCTGCCGTTGTCAGTACGCCTGGCTCATGCCGGGCGGGAGTTATGCGCGCGCACCGAAACCACCCAGGCTCGCAGCGGCAACGGCAGGTAAAGGGCGAAGAAACAAAAGATGATCAGCATCATGCGGTCAGCGCCGAAATAGTCCATACCTGCACCGACCAGGAAGGGGCCGGTCACCGTACCCACCGCCCATGCAGCGGTGAACGATGCGCTGGCCGCGGCCAGCATGCTGCCCTTGAATCGCTCACCGATGAGAATGACGCCCAGGGCGTAGATCATGCCTTCCACCCCGCCAAATACGAAGGCGAACAACTGGGCGAAAAGGGCGTGCTGCAGGACGTACGGCATGGCCAGCAAGCCCAGCATGGTGAGCGCGATACAGACCACCAACAAGCCCATGCGATTGACGTGGTCAGCCAGCCAGCTTAAGGGCAGGATCAGGACCATGCTGCCCACCCCGATCATGGTCAACAGCCACAGGGAGAAATTTTCACTGATACCCAGGTGCAGGCCAAACAGCGGGAAGAAGGTCACGATCGACTCGGCGGCGGATGCGTACACCACGTTGGCCAGCATGATGGTGGGCGCCAGCAGGAACACCGCCCAGATACCTGAGGCTGTTTCTTCACTACTGGGTTTAAGCCGGTATTCCCGGGCCACGAACAGGGGGATGGCGGCGCTCAGTACCAGCACGCTGGTGCTGTAAAACGGCAGCATGCCCTCTGATCCGGTTGCAATCAGCAACAAGGGGCCGAGCGCAAAACCGGCAGCACCCACCGAACTGTAAATACCGATAATGCGGCCACGCCAGTTTTCATCGGCCAGTTCATTGATCAGCGCTTCGCTGGAAATCCACAACATGGAATTCAAGGCGCCCACCACGAATCGCAAAGGAAACCAGAACCACACATTGGGGATCAGTCCCGCCAGGATGAACAGCAGTGCCAGCACGACGGAGACCGTCTGCATCATGCGCGCCGGGGCGAAGCGGCGCAGCAGGCGGGGCGCGAGGGGCGCGATGACCAGTATGGCCGCCGCCTGGCTCATGGTGCTGAGCCCGATCAACGTCTTGCTCACACCCTGCCCGTCCAGCACCAGCGCCAGCAGTGGAAACGTGATGCCATAAACGAGGTTGACCACGGCCATGGCGGCAATGACCCCAGCCAGGCTGCGCCGGCGTTGCATGCGGTTGTGGTTCATGGCAGCTGTCTGAAACGGGAGTGACACCCAAGTCTCAGGCCGTGTTGCCGCCATCGATAGGGATGGCCGCCCCGGTAATCTGCGCTGCCTCCGCGGATGCCAGGAACAAGGCCAGGGCGGCTACTTCGCCGGCTTCCGTCACCCGTCCGCTGGGGCTTTGGCGGCCGTATTCCCGCAGCGCTTCAGCCGCTGACAGGCCGTCCACAGCAGCCTCCTGTTCCAGCATCGGCGTATCCACATCTCCCGGGCAGATGGCCACCACGCGGATTCCTTCCGCCGCATGGTCCAGGGCCATGGCCTTGGTCAGCAGCACCAGTCCGCCTTTGCTGGCGCAGTAGGCAGCGGCCTTGCGGCCGCCCCTGATGCCCCAGTCCGATGCAATATTGATGATTACCCCGCCTTGGCTTCGCAGATGCGGCAGCGCAGCCCGGCTGAGGAAAAACGGGGCGTCGAGGTTAACCGCCAGAGTCTGCCGCCAATCCTCGTCGCTGGTGGCAAGGGTGTCCCGGCGAAAGTAGATGCCCGCATTGTTGACCAGGACATCGAGACGGCCGTGCAGGCGCATGCAGTGTTCAACCAGTTCCCTGCATGCCGGCGGAGAGGAAAGATCTCCGCTCCAGATGGTGATTCCCGGCGCCTCGCTTTCCAGCCCGGACAGGCGCGCGCGATCGCGGCCCGCGGCCACGACTTCGTAGTCCGCGGCGGCAAAGCGTTTCGCGATGGCGCGCCCGATACCGGAACTGGCGCCGGTCACAATAACGATGTTTTTCATTTCTGGTTTTCCTGTTGCGGTGCGGTGGCTCGCTTTGCAGATACTACATGAGCCAGTGAAGCCCAGCAGAATTCTGCAGCGTCGCGTGGGCCCGGATTCTGGCATCATACCAGCGGCGGTTTGTTGTTAATCCGGGGATTCAACATGTACCAAATGCGTTGGTTACAGCATGGGTTGTTCCTGCTGCTTTTGCCGCTGATCGTCGCCAGCTTCGACTTGTCACTGGCCAGTGCCATCGGCCTGGTGCTTCTGGCACTGCTGTGGCGCTGGTTCATTGCGCTTAGCTTTGTCATGTTTCCGGCGAAAGGTCCGGAACTGGTCTTGCACACCATTTCCGCCAGCCATTTCGTGGAAAAGGTTCGCTGGTGCATGGATCGGCTGGGTGTGAGTTACACCGAAAGACCCTCGGCCGGCACTTTGGGGGCGTTCTTCGCCGGCCGGACGGTGCCAGTCCTGCGTTTTCGCACCGGCCTGGTTTACTCTTCGATTGGGAACTCGCCGGAGATCCTGCGCTACTTGTGGGGCCGCTACAGCGCGGAAACAGGCCCGGCTGCCGCGTTCCTGCAACCTACTATCGAACGGCTGGAACTGGAGCGCAGGATCGATCGCTGCGGAGTGGATTTGCAGGTCTGGGTGTATTTTCTCATGCTGCCTGACCGCGGCCTCACGCTTCATGCCTGGGGCGACCACAACCCGGACGTGCCGCTATACCAGCGGCTGCTCCTGCGGCCCCTGTTTCCCCTGCTGCGAACACTCATCGGAAGGTCGTTCAGGCTGTCGGAAATCCGCTACCTGAAGGCGGTCGAGCAGATCGACCGCCTGCTGGGGGAAGTTGAAACCTCCCTGGCTGATGGCCGCAAGTCCCTGTTGGGCGGCGAAATCATCAACTTCACCGATATCAGTTTTGCCGCCATATCCGGCCTGTGGCTCCAGCCGCCGGAGTATGGTGGAGGCAAAGCGAACACGGTGAAACTTGACCGGGTGCGGGTGCCGGAAAGAATGCGCGCGGACATTGAACGCTGGACTACCCTTTTCCCGCGGGCCAGCGCCTTCGTGCAAGAGCTTTATCGCCACCAGAGACACGTGTCAGACGAGTGACAAAATACGGCAGTATCTTGCTGAAATTGGTCTGGACAGGTTTGTGCCGCCCCCTGGGTCGAACCCAAGCATTCATCTCAATCAGCTTTTATATCAATGACATGAGTATCACTCTTTAATTTACTTCAAGGCATGAATTCAACTGGCATGGTTTCTGCATTTAACCCTATGCAAACGAGCATCGCGGCCAGGAGGAAAACACCATGTCACAGATCACCATCCAATTGACCCGGTTCCAGGTGGAAAAACTCCAATGCATCGGCGGTGCAGGCCACGCCGCTCCCTACCGCGTAACCACGTATCAAGGCATGGACCTCGGCGCCGTGGGCGTCGTCATGGATAGCAATGTCGACGCTGCTAACACGGCCGACAACGATCGCAAACTGGGGGGATTCCTTCTCCACGGTTTGTGCCGCCTGCTGGGCGTTGTTTGACAGCAGGTACTTGACTGCTGGTTTTTAAAGCCGGTTTTAATTGCGGGTCAGGCTTTTCCCCACCCGATTTGCTAGACTCCCCGCTGCATCAAACCTCATCAAGCAGGGCCTGCCCTGAGGGCGAGCGAGGGAGATTGAACGAATTCCTGACAGCCAGCCGGGCTGGCAATACACTCGCGATCAGTTTGCGCAACAACTGGCTGTTTGGCAATGTGCCGAAACTCCAGTCTGAACTCAATGCGATTGAGATCGCAGGATGCGCCGATGTGCGCTTCGAGTGCGGCGGGCTGCAGGAAATCGACCTGGCCGGCGCCTGGGCCCTGTATGACAAGTCCCTGGACCTGGAGGAATTGGGCTACCCCTCGGAGTTTGCCGGATTCCAGGCTGAACACTTCAAATTTTTACGTCACATCATCGATGTGGCCGCGGTCAACGAATACGATCCGGATTTTTTCAAACCCGTTCCGCGCCACCTGATCAGGCACCAACTGGAAAAAATCGGCGCGGCTGCACTGCGCGGTTTTGAGTCCTTCGGCTACATCGCCCAATCGATATTTGATGGCACCAGGAAGCCCAGCTTGCTGATGGTGGGAGAGACCCTGCGGCAGATTTATGAAACCGGCGTGCGGGCCATTCCGATCGTCATGGTCATCACTTTCCTGATGGGTGTGGTGCTGGCTTACCAGGCCTCGGGCCAGCTGGAGAAATTCGGCGTCACCATTTTTGTCGTTGACCTGGTCAGCGCCTCGGTGCTGCGCGAAATGGGAGTCCTGTTGGCCGCGGTAATGGTAGCCGGGCGCTCGGGTTCGGCTTTCGCCGCATCCATCGGCACCATGAAGCTGAACGAAGAAATCGATGCCTTGCGGGTGATGGGATTGAATCCGAACCAGATCCTGATCGTGCCCAGGGTAGCCGGCCTGGTCTTCGCCATGCCGTTCCTGACCATGTTCGCCAATGTCGCCGGCCTGGCCGGAGGCACTTTCATCTGCATCATGGTACTGGACATCAGCCTGGTGCAGTTTTACGAGCGCGTTGCCTCGAGCGTGGTCATGATGGACCTGTGGGTGGGCCTGATCAAGGCTCCGTTCTTTGCCTTGCTGATAGCTGCCACCGGCACTTTGCGTGGCATGCAGGTGAGCGGTTCGGCGGAGGAACTGGGACGCCTGACAACCCAGGCCGTGGTGCAATCGATCTTCCTCATCATCATTGCGGATGCGTTCTTTACCATCCTGTTTTCCCGGCTTGGAATCTGATTCATGGAATTGCCAAAGCCCATGGAGCTCAACCAGCCGGACAGCCCCCAGGAACACGAACACGTCATCCGGGTAAAAGACCTGGTCAACCGTTTTGGCAAGCAAGCCATTCACGACCGGCTCTGCCTCGACGTGCGGCGGGATGAAACCCTGGGAGTTGTTGGCGGGTCCGGCAGCGGTAAATCGGTGCTGTTGCGCAGCATCCTCGGCCTGCACCAGCCCGATGGCGGCACCATCACCGTGCTGGGCCAGGAAATCCGCTACTTGCAGCCCGGCCCATTCCTGCAATGGGGCGTGTTGTTCCAGGGCGGCGCCCTGCTCTCCGGCCTCACCGTGCAGGAAAACGTGGAGCTGCCGATCGCCTTGCATTCGGACATGTCACTGGCCAGCCGGCGCGAACTCGCCTGCCTGAAGATTTTCATGACCGGCCTGACCCTGGAAGCCGCGGCCAAGTACCCCAACGAATTGTCCGGCGGAATGCGCAAAAGGGCCTCGCTGGCGCGGGCCCTTGCACTCGATCCGAAAATTCTCTTCCTGGATGAACCGACCGCCGGCCTGGACCCCATCGCCGCCACCGAATTCGATAATCTGATAACGTACCTGGAGGAAAACCTGGACCTGACCGTAGTCATGGTGACACACGACGTGGACAGCCTGTTCAATATTTGCGATCGCATCGCGGTGCTGGTGGACGGCGGCATCGTGGTGGACACGCCCAGGAACCTGGTGCGTCATCCACATCCCTGGATCCAGTCCTATTTTGGTGACCCACGCGCGCAAAGGGCCCGCGGGATATACTCCTGACATGTTCAAAGGCAACCGGAATTTCGCAGTCGGCTTGTTTATCAGCGTCGCCCTGGCCGGTGTGGCCGGCTTTGCAATGTGGCTCGCCGGCACCAAGGGTAATGAACCGATGAGCCGTTACTCGATGCTGTTCGAGAAGGATGTCAGCGGACTCTCGCTGGGTGGCCCGGTTTACTACCTCGGCGTCAACGTGGGCAGGGTAGTCTCAATGGATCTGGTAACCGGCGCGCATGTCAAGGTGCGCGTGGACATCGATGTGCTGGCCGACACGCCGGTCGACAGCGGCTCCTATGCCAGTCTCATGGCCCAGGGCATCACCGGGGTAACGGTGGTGAACCTTGCCGGTGAGCCCGGTGAGCACGAGCCGCTTGAAACCACGCCGGGGTTTGAGTACCCCCTGCTCCCGGTGCGGCAAACCGGCCTGTCCGCCCTGCTGGCCGACGCGCCGCAAACCATCGTCAAGCTCAACGTCCTGCTGGACCAGGCCAATGAACTGCTCGGTGAAGAAAACAGGCTGGCCATCGCGGACATGTTGCACAGCATCGAGTCATTGACGTCGGAGTTGGCCACTGAACGCAAGACCATTGCCGCACTGCCAGGCAAGGTGGAGTCTTTGCTGCAGGAAGCACAAACTGCGGTTGGTGAAGTCACGGTCGCACTTCAGGCCGTTCAACCGGGCCTCGCCGGCACCATGGAAAACATTGGCGCAGCCAGCGCGAACCTGGAGGCGCTGACCCAACGCATCGACAAGCTACTGGCCGCAAACGAAGCGGAATTCGAGCACTTCATCGACCAGGGCCTGGGCCAGGTTCCGGACCTTGTATTCGACCTGCGCAGCACCCTGCGCGACCTGCAAAAACTGTTGCAGCAGCTGCGGGGAGATCCTTCCCAGCTCATTTTTCGCACGCCCGACGATGCGTTGGAGGTAGAGCCCTAAATGCACAGGTTCAATAATTTGCCACTTTATTGCGTGCTGCTCAGCTGCGGCCTGCTGACCGCATGCAGTGGCCTGCTCGAAAGTGGCAAGCCCGCGCGGCAAGTCTACATGCTGCACAGCCCGCCAGTGAAAGCCAGTGCCGGCGAAAGCAGTCCGGGGGAAACCCTGATCCTGTCCTTGCGCGCCGTGCCGGGCCTGGATACCGACCAAGTCCTGGTGCTGGGCTCCGACGCCCGGCTCATCCCGGCGGCCAATGCGCGCTGGGCAGATAACCTGCCCGAAGTAGTGACCTCCATCACGCGCCGCTACCTGTCGGATACGCGGGAATTCAAAGCGGTGCGCGTGGGCTCCATCGCCCGTCCCGGCGAGTGGTTTGCGGAAGTGGAGTTACAGGCGTTTTACGGTACCCAGGGCGCAGGCGGCACCACCACCGGTGTGGAGCTGAAGATGGAAATCATGTTGCGTTGCAATGGCGCCCAAAAAGTCGTGCGCATCACGCAGCAGGCGTATACCCCCGGCGACACCCTGGCCAGCCTTGTCGCAGCACACCAGCAGGTGCTGGATGCCGCGGTTAAAGAACTGCCAGCTCTGATCCTGGACAACTGCCGCACCTGAACTCATGGCGCCGGCGTGGCGGCCGCTGGCAGATTTGCCACGCGCAGGTGGCAAGAAATGCCTGTCCATGTACAATTCCGCCATGAAATTTCCGATTCGCAGCACGTTTCGCCTGGTTTGGCTGGCACTGATACTGGTGTCCGCGGCCCAGGCGCAGGTTTACGTCATTCCGCCGGGCGGAGGAGACCTCGCCGGGCGGATTGAAACCATGCGTGTTACAAACCAGGAAACCCTGCTGGACGTGGCGCGGCAATACAACGTCGGCTACGAGGAAATCCGCCTCGCCAACCCGGAGGTGGATTTCTGGTTACCCCCACCTGGCGCGGAAGTCATCCTGCCGACACGGCATATCCTGCCATCCGCCGGGCGCCGGGGCATCGTGCTCAACGTGCCGGAAATGCGCCTGTACTTTTTCCCGCTTCCCTGCACCAGTGAAAAACAATGCATGGTCATCACGCACCCGGTCAGCATCGGGCGGATGGACTGGCGCACGCCGCTGGGTACGACACACGTCACGGGCAAGAAAAAAGATCCTTCCTGGTCGCCACCGGAATCGATTCGCGAGGAAGCTGCGGCAAACGGCAAACCCTTACCCGCGGTGGTGCCGCCCGGGCCGGACAATCCCATGGGCGCTTATGCCATCTACCTGGATCTGCCTGGCTACCGTATCCATGGAACCAACCGTTCTTATGGCATTGGATTGCGCGCAACCCATGGCTGCGTGCGGCTGTACCCCGAGGACATCGAAACCCTGTTCGAACGGGTCGATGTCGGCACGGCAGTGGAAATTGTCAGCCAGCCGGTCAAATTCGGCTGGGAAGGGGACACTCTGTTCATGGAGGTCCATCCACCGCTGGAGGAAGACACCGAGAGCCAGGCCCGCCTGACGGACATTGCCCTGGACTTGCTGGAGCCCATCGCCCTGCAGCGCTCCTTCACCCTGGACAGCCGGGAATTCCGCCGCGGCCTGGAGGAAATGAGCGGGCTGCCGGTGGCAATTTCGCGCACATCCGGGAATAAAAAAAACCGGGCCGGCAATAAGCCAGCCCGGTAGTCGTCACTTCAATCCCGGGCCGTGAGACCCGGCAAAAGCTTAGCCTTTCTGCATGCTCGCCTTGAACATGCTATCGATCTTGGCGTTGGTGGCATCAGAAGCAGCCTTGGCATCCAGGGCAGCCTGTTCAGCCCGCGCTGCCGCGGCGCTGGCCGCCTGGGCTTCCTTCATGGCAGCATCGGCTGATGCCTTGGCTGCATTGGCCGTATCTGAAACGCTCTGAACCTGGGCTTTAAGCTCGTTAAACTCTGTCGTCGAAGCGCAGCCACCGAGCAACATCACGGCGGACAGGCTCAAGGCCGTAATCAGACCTAAATGGGCTCTTTTCATCGATCTCTCCTTGGGTTTTCATGGGGGTTACATGGCTCGGGGAAAAGGCATGCAACGGGCAGCCTTTACTTGTCCGCGTATAGTCTACCGGGGTCCAACCCCACTTTCCAGCAGGCAGGTCAACTATCTTGCGAAGCCTGGATCACGACCACGGTGCCCAAACCAACCCATTTCGCCAATTCATCGATTTCCTGGTCGGTCAGCGCAACGCAACCGTCGGTCCAGTTGAATTGCTGGTGGATCTGCGGATCACCTGCGCCGATCCCGTGGATGCCGATGGCCCCGCCCAGCGCGGTTGTGGCCGGCGGTTCCCGCCCTTCCCGGTGGGCGAGATAGATCGCTTCCAGCTCGGCGACGTTTATTTGATCGACCATATAAGCGTGGGCTGCCTGTTCCGTGGTGGGGTAATCAACGCCAAAGAAAAGATGAAAGCGGCTTTCATCGTTGATGCGCCTGACGCGATAACTGCCCAGCGGCGTTTTCTTGTCTCCGTTGTATTTGGCCGAAGTGGTTCCATTGACACCAATGGAAATATTCTCGAAGGTGCGCAGAACTTCATCGCCTTCCATGACATACAGCTTGCCCTGAGTGGTATCGACATTGACCCACACTTCGCCGGCCCAGGTGGAAAAACTGACGAAAGACAAAATGACGGTAAGGACGGGGGGGAATATTCCTGGCATTTTTAAAGTGTGCTCATCTGCAGGTGATAGTAAGGCGGGCGGTCCTTGTAACGGCGGATGGCGAGTTGCAGGATTTCTTCCAGGAAATCGCCATAGGCCAGGCCAGCCAGGGCCGCCACCGTTGGCACGCAGTCCGTGGGGCCAATCGAAGGATTGGGGTTCACTTCCAGCACAAAGGGATTGCCTCTGGCATCCACCCGCACTTCCGACCGGCCGTAATCGCTGCACCCCACGACGTTGAAGGCATCCAGCGCAATTTCCGAGATCAGCGAGGTCAGCTTGCTGGATACTCCCCTGGGCGGGCGCTGCACCTCAATGTTTTTCTTGTGGACTTCGCTACCGAGGAACTTGGCTTCGTAGGGATACATATGCCAGTAACCCTCCGGCATGGCGGTAAAAACCGAACGCGACAGCGGTAGAATCCGCTGCCGGTCGTCCGAGTTGCCGAGGATGGACACGTCATACTCATCACCGTCGATGAACTCCTCCACCAGGGCCGGGCGTTTGAGTTCATGCAAGACGTAATCGATGCGCTTGAGCAATGCGTCGCGGTTGGTGACCACCGAATCGTTGGTGATGCCCAGCGAACTGTCGCTGTTGGCCGGTTTGACGATGGCAGGCAAGGGGAATTCCTGGTCAAATTGCTCGCTGGCATCGTACATGTAATCCCAGCGCGGCGTTGGAATCCGGTGATAGTGCAGCAGTTTCTTTACCCGGATCTTGTCCAGGCACAAGCCCAGGGTGAACGGGTTTGATCCCGTGTAGGGAATGCGCAGGATATCGAACAGGGCGGCGGCGTGAGGCTCCAGCAGGCTGGAGTGGTTGATGCGTTCACACAGGTTGAACACGATATCGATTTTTTCGTCCTGGATCTGCTGCACAGCCTCGAATGGATGGTTTAAATCGAGGAAAACAGTTTGGTACCCGCGTTCCGCCAGGGTGGCTGAAATCTTTTCCGCATCGGAAGTCAACTCCGCTTCGATGGGATTGGCGCTGCCAGCAAACCCGTTGCTGGCGATGCCCACACGCAGGCTGCGCTGTTCCGCCAGGGGCAGCGCGCGGATGTGCTCGATGCGAGCCGCCCCCAGTAACGCGGCCTTGGCCATGCGTGCCGACGAGAGGGAGTTCTTGCGTATGGTGCGACCCAGTGAAGACCCGCGCGCGAACTTTGCAACCTCGATCTCGACGCTGCCCATGATGCGTTCAACCCGTTCTTCCGCCTCACCCAGCGTGTCCGCCACTGCATAGGCCCAACCCAGGTACTCGTAACCATGTGGCGGTGCCAGCACTGCATCGCCGACACCTTTGAAGAACTGCAACTCGCCGGATTCCACGGTTTTCGGCAGGGAAAGGGAGGCAAGAACGCCGGAATAGGGCGGCAGAAAGTACTTGCCGGAAACGAACTTCCTGGGCCGCTCGGGTTTCACTATCGGCCGGATATACTGCCCCATCATGATGCACGCCGCATTTTCGATCAGGTCCACGCCCCAGGCCGTCTTGACGAAGTAGTACACCTCGTCCCCCCCCATGCGCAGGTTGACTTCGATTGGCATGGGCCCGCGGGAACCGTACTTGGCCTCAAAATGGATGCAACCATCCTCCACGCCGAGGCGTTCGAGGACTTCTTCCGCCAGGTCCACCAGTTCGACCTGTTGTGAAGGCGACAGCCGCGATGGAATGCACTGCCCGGTTTCGACAAAAAATGGTTCGCGGGTGGCATCGTTGTCGCTCATGGACCAGAACTTGATTTTGCCGTTCTGCAGCAGGATATCGATGTCCACTTCGTTGCCGTCGATATACTCTTCGGCCATGATCGCGGTTCCGGCCCGCAGCGCGGACTCAACTTCCGATGATATGTTCTTGCGGATGTACTCGACTGTCTCCAGCAACTCCTGCGCGTTGTCCACCCGCACCACGTAAGCGCTGCTGGAGCCAAAAACCGGCTTGACCACCAGCGGGTACTTCAGGCCGGCAACGCATTTCTCCGCATCATCCTCGCTGTCGATGCGAGCGTAGCCGGGCGCCGGCAGGCCGTGCTCGTGGCAGAACACACGGAACAGGTGTTTGTCCCGCACCTGGCGGGCCACTTCGTAGGGAGTGCCAATCAGGCCCAGGCGGTCGCGGATACGCGAAGTAAGCAGCACATCGTCCTCCCAGAAGGTAATCACCCCATCCGGGCCCAGTTCCTGGTGCTGGGTAAAAAAATCATCGACGGCGCGCAGCGTGGCCGTCTGGTCATTGGTGTCGGACAGGATCCAGTGCGCGGCATAGGACTTGGCCCAGTTCACGCTGGCGTTGACAATGATCAGTTCGCAGCCCAACTCGCGCAGGCGGCGCAGGGTAAAACGCTTCTTGCGATTGCCGGTATTGACCACCAGCAGGTGCTTGCCTTCGATGCTGCCGCGCTTGAATTTCCTCGGCGCCGTCATTGGAATGACTCCCTGACTATCTTTCCGGATCCAGAATTTTGCGGAAATAGATGACCTGCTCGGTCATTTCAAAACCCAGGCCGGCATGCGCAGCCAGGCTGTCGTGGTCATCGCTGTAAACATCGGAGGCGAATTCCCGGCACCCCCGGCCGCGGCCCCAGCGCCCTGCCGCCCGGCATAAGGCCCTGGCGATGCCCAGGCCACGGCATTCCGGGCGCACGTAAATTCCCTCCAGGAACAGTGCTGGCCGGTGGCGGCAGCCATTGACATAATCGGTGCGGATCGATACCTCGGCAAAACCGCTTGCCTTGCCGGTTTCATCGCTCGCTATGAAGGCGCAAAAGCCCGCTGAATCCCGGGCAAATGCTTGCAGGAAAGCGGCCTGCTCCGCCAGGCCCAGTTCCGGAATGAACTCGGCCCGCAGGCTCAGCCAGTCGCCGTCGTTGGCATCCTGTGTTTCCCTGATGCTCATGCTGCTAGTGGCCTGTAACAGCCAAATCGATAGCACCTGGGCGCGCCTGTCGCGCCGATGCTGTGTTGCTCGTTGTCGCCATAGCGCTCACTATGTCTCCTCCTCGCGCCTTGCCTCGACGCGACATCCATCACGC
>DATDPS010000040.1:0-4353 GCA_035292625.1 Lysobacterales bacterium
TTATGGACTGGATTTCATCCACACCGAACTGTCGGATGACCAGGGCTGGTCGGCGCCTGAATTTGCCGCCTTTGTCTCCTCGATCATCGAATCCGGCACCGATCCGGCCATCATGGGCAAGGTCCGCGAACGTCTCAGGGACCTCGGCCTCGAGCCCTATGACTGCCTCTCGCCGCCGCTGATGGATGCGATCGCCACGCATATCGCCAAGTCAAAGTAAGCCTAGTCGTTCAGTTCGCAACAGTCCGCCAGGCCTGCCTGCTGCATCAAATCCTGGAAGCGCGGCTGCTGCCGGATCGGATCGAGGAAGGGATCGACGCCCATGTTGAACACTCCGGGATCGCCGATATCCAGCGCTTTTTGCAGCCAATCCAGGGCCTGCTCAGGCTGACCCCACTGCGCATGGATTTGTGCGTACTGGTAAGCAGCCGAATCCGCTGAATCCTCATGCAACAGTACCAGTTCACGCGCGGCCTCATCCTGCCGGCCAAGCTGGTGCAGAGCGATGGCGTTGCCGGTGTAACGGATGAATCCGATCGGTTCCTGCGACAGCCAGTCAAGCGCTTCCGCGGCTCCACCCCCCTGGGCCAGCAGACAGTAAGCCAGGTAACCGTGCACCCGGCCGGACTCCGGCTCGATTTCCAGCGCCCTCCTGGCGATATCCCGGACTTCACTGCAGTTTCCCAGTTGCAGATTGGCCATGACCAGCCGGATGAGGGCCTCGAGCGACAGGGGGTCAAGCTTGACCCCTTTCTTGACATAACCCAGGCCTTCATCAGGATGCCCCAAAGCGCTCAGCAGGGATCCATAAAGGCTGTTGGTCTCGACACTGCCGGGGAAACGCTCAAGTGCCTGCGTGTGCCGGGCCAGGGCCCCGGGCCAATCGCGCTCTGCCCAGCTGATGCTGCCCTGCGCTAACAAGGCCTCGACACTGCCGGGTGCGAGTTGCTCCAGGCGGTTGGCAAGTTTCCGCTTTTCCGCGAAGCCGACATCAAAGGTTTCATGCGCATTGCGGTACATCCGGTCCCAGTAGTTAAACATCCCGTACCAGGGGGCGACGTAAGCCGGGTCCAGCGCGATGGCTTGTTCGAAATAGGCCCGCGCGGTCTGCAGGCTGTCGAAATTATCAGGCGCCCGGCGAAATACGTGCGCCCCGCGCAGATAAGCCTGGTAGGCCTCCGCGTTTTGCGTTTCGCCGGCGGTCTGCTTGCCCGCGCCCAGCAGAGTGACACTCAATGCCTGCGCCACTTTCTCGGCGATTTCCGCCTGGATGGCAAAAATATCGTCGAGTTCCCGGTCAAAGGTTTCCGACCAGAGATGGTAGCCATCGGCCGTCTTGACCAATTGTGCCGTGATGCGCACGCGGTTGGCGGCCTTGCGCACGCTGCCTTCCAGCACGTTGGCCACGTTGAGTTGTTCTCCGACCTGGCGCAGATCGACGTTTTGCCCTTTGAAGGCGAAGGAGGACGTACGCCCGGTCACTTTCAGTTCGGGGATCTGCACCAGGGTATTGAGCAATTCCTCGGACAGGCCATCGGAGAAGTATTCGTTCTCGGAGTCCCCGCTCATGTTGACGAAGGGCAGCACGGCGATGGAAAGCTCATTTCCGGCCGGGCCCGGTGGCGTGATAGCTGTGCCTGCGCCTTCAGCGCGATTGGTCTCGCCGGCAACGTCCGGCGCGGCAGATGCCTTCTCGGGGATCAGCCGGTCGGCAATCAAACCACCGATGGCCAGCACCAGCAGCACCACGATGGTGGTATTGATTTTGCGCCCGGTGTGCTGCGTGATGGACTGGCTGCGATCGACCTCGCGTTCGCGCTTGAGCCCGTCGGGCGTGAGCTCGAACACCCAGGCAAAAATCAATGCGAAAGGAAATCCGGTGGCGAGCAGAATCAGCACCAGGCGAAAAGCCCAGCCCGGCACCTCGAGCTGATCAAACAGCACATCGGTGATCTGCAGGATCAGCCAGCTGGCGACGCCGTAGAGTACGGCCATCCGCACCACGTTACGTCGCTTCAGTTCCTCAATAAAAGACATGCTGATTTCCCTGACTGTTGAGAACGCCGGCGTCTGCTCCGCTGGCAGCATACGCGTTGAACCCGTGATCTGCCATTATCGCTCGACCTATTCGCGCCGCTCGTACACCACTTCCCCGCCGAACAGGGTGGCTACGACTTTCGCGTCCGAAATGGCCGACGGATCGATCTCGAACAGGTTGCGGTCGAGGATGACCAGGTCGCCCAGCTTGCCCACTTCGATGGAGCCGCTGACGTCGTCGAGGTGATTGACGTAGGCCGCGTTCAGCGTCGCCGCGGCCACCGCTTGCTCCAGTGTGATGCGCTCCTGCGGCATGAACACCGGCGTCAGGCCTGCCAGGGGTTCGATACGGGTAAGCGCGGTTTCGATGGCCAGCAGGGGATCGGGGGATGAAACGTTCCAGTCCGAACCAAAGGCGATGCGGCCGTTGGCCTGCAGTACACTGTTGATGGGGTAGGTCCAGCGGTAACGCTCGGGGCCCACCCGCGGCAGGGTCAGCTCGGTGAGGTAATCGTCCTCCACCGCCCACAGCGCGGAGAAGGTCGCGGTCACGTTCAGTTGCGCGAAACGGTGCAGGTCGGCCGGATCGACGAACTCCACGTGCGCCAGGTGGTGGCGCCCGTTGCTCGGGCCGTTGCGTTCCAGCGCAAACTGGAACGCATCCAGTGCGGCACGGACAGCCCCATCGCCGATGACGTGTATGTGCACCTGGAAACCCAGCGCATCGAGCTGCGCTACGGCTTCGTTCAATATCTCCGGCGCCACCTGCAGTTCACCCTTGTAGCCGGGTTGATCGCTGTAATCCTGCAACAGGGCCGCGGTGCTGGGCTCGACCACCCCGTCGAGGAAAAATTTCACCGTGCGCGTGTTGAGCAAACCGCCGTCGTATTGCTCGCGCACCCGGACCAGGCTGTGGATCTGCTCCAGCCCCTTGCTGCTGTCCCAACCCAGCGAGATCACGGTGTGGATTTTGAGTTCGCCCGTGTCGGCAAACCTGCGGTAGGTCGCAAGTTGCTGCAGCGGGCTTTGCGGATCGACACTGGCATTGGCTTCCTGCATGGCGGTGATGCCCAGGCTGTGCAGGTAACCGATGGTGTAGCGCATGCCGTCATCGATCTGGCTCTGCGGCGGCGGCGGCAGCCAGGCCCGGATCAGATCCATGGCCGATTCCTGGAAACTGCCCACCGGTTCGCCGGTTTCCGGATCCCGGTCGATTCGCCCATTGGGCGGATCAGGTGTTGCCGCGATTATGCCGGCAATTTCCAGCGCCTTGCTGTTGGCCCAGGCAGTGTGCCCATCGATGGAAAAAAACACCACCGGACGGTCCGCAACCACCGCATCCAGCATGGCCTTGTGCGGAATGCCATTGGGCGGAAAGGCGGTGACCGACCAGCCGCCGCCCGAAATCCACGAGCGGTCGCTCATGGTCCTGGCGCACTCGGCGACCTTGTCCAGGTAGGCCTGCCGCTCCTGGGGCTGGATGTCCAGGTTGCAGTCGAATTGATCCACACCGGAGGACAGCGGATGTGTATGCGCATCCTGGAAACCGGGCAGGACCATGCCACCTGGTTGTGAGAACACGCGGGTCGCCGGGCCGGTGAATGCCGCCGCTTCCTCGTTGCTGCCCACCATCACGATCCGGCCATCCCGTATGGCCACGGCTTGCGCCCAGGTTTGAGCGGCGTTCAGCGTATACACAGCGGTATCCCGCACCACGATATTGGCGAAGGGCGTGGCACCGGCAACTTCAACCGGGGCGTTGGCTTCTTCGCGCGGACCGCAGCCAGCCAGCACGACAAGGAAGCAGGAAGCAATCAGCAGGCAGGCGGTGCGGTTCATGTGCTTCACCAGGGGTGTGGATGGATGGCCCATTTTTACCATATCAGCCGGCGTTTTACCTGGGACGTGGATTACATCATCGTGACGCGGCTGGGTGGTGATCCAGGGAATACCGATCCGCCGGCAGCGCCCACCAATCTTTCGGCTAGCGTGACGGTTTCGGTCGGTTCATAAGCTCAGGGTGGCGAACCCGGGTTGCCTGCGGGGGCTGCTGACACTCCCGGGGCCAAAGCGGTTGCCGCCGCGGGTTCGCGCCTGGCAAAGGCCAGTTCCCAGAAACGCGTGGTCAGTGCATTGATGCTGGAGCCTTCCACGTTCATCAGCACGACGATGCCGAGGTTGTGGCTGGCTGACCAGGCCACGTCAGCGCGGTAACCCGACACCCAACCGCTGTGATAGACAATGCGCTCGTCACCAAGCTGATACACCCGCCAGCCCAGGCCGTAGTGCGCATCGGTCAGCATGCGGTTCCATTCC
>DATDPS010000041.1:0-20752 GCA_035292625.1 Lysobacterales bacterium
AGATGCAATCCTATAACCTGCAGAGTGGTGAGTGGGAGCTCTTCCCTGGACCGGCCGGGGCCGAGCTGGACCACATGCAGGCCCTCGTGTTCGAGAACGAGATCTGGTGGCTGGGCGGCCGTGGCACCCAGACCTCTCGGGAAGTGCGGATCTGGAACCCGGTCAGCCGCGAATGGCGGCAGGGCCCGTCCATGCAGTTTGCCCGCTCCGGCTTCGCAGCCCGGGTGGTCCAGGGCCAGATCATGGTGACCGGTGGGGAGCGGCTTGACGCGGTACCGTTCCAGCTGGTTCCGAGCATGGAACTGTTTGCCCCCGGAGCTGCCGGATGGGTTCCGGGGCCACAGCCTCCTCTCGCCGTGCATGGAACGACCGGGGCGTCGGCGAGCGGGGAATTCTTCCTGATTGGCGGCTCCACCGTTGCCGGTACTACATCGCCGAACCGGGCAACACAAGTTTATACGCCGGACTTGGTTGCCCAAGGTGATCAATGATTGCGCGGCTCTTCGCGTCAAGGCATCAGTGCGCTTGAAAAGCACAAAGGCAACTGGAGGGCAAAAAAAACCCGCCATGCGGCGGGCTTTTCAACAACGGTGGGCGATTATTTTATTTTGCCTTCTTTGTAGATGACGTGCTTTCGCACCACCGGGTCGTATTTTTTCACTTCCATTTTCTCTGGCGTGTTCTTCTTGTTCTTGTCCGTAGTGTAGAAATGCCCTGTCCCGGCTGAGGAGTTCAGGCGAATCTTGTCTCGTGCGCTCTTGGCCATGCTCGTCTCCTTAAACCTTGCCGCCGCGGGAGCGAATGTCGCTCAGAACAGTATCGATGCCGTTTTTATCTATGATGCGCAAACCCTTGGTTGACACGCGCAGCCTGACCCAGCGATTCTCGCTTTGCACCCAAAAGCGGTGGTGGTGCAAGTTGGGCAGGAAACGCCGTTTGGTCTTGATGTTGGAGTGCGACACGTTGTGACCGGCCATTGGGCCCTTACCGGTTACCTGGCAAATTCTGGACATGGGAATTCTCGTTTTAAAAAACTTCTGGCACAAAAAATCAGCCGCACTTTATACCGTATGCCGCCGCCGGATGCAAGGATTACCCCTGCGAATGGGCATGTCCTGAGCCGGAAGCCCCTTTCAGGACCCTTTGAAACAGGGAGGTTTCAAGAGGAGGCCCCATGGATGGGTTCAGGCCGTGTCCTGGAAGGGGCTTCCGGCTCAGGACAGTAGCATGCCTTCCATCTGCTCAGATCAACCCCCGGGCCGCCATGGACACTGGCGCGCCATCCCCGATCACGAAGTGGTCGAGCAGACGAATGTCGAGCAGGGCCAGGGCGTCTTTGAGGCGGCGGGTGATAGCCTGGTCGGCCAGGCTGGGTTCGCTGATTCCGGAAGGGTGGTTGTGTGCCACGATCAGCGCGGCCGCGCCGTGCGATAGCGCTTTTTCGGCGACTACCCGGGGATAAACGGTGGCGCCGTCTATGGTGCCGTGGAAGAGCTCCTCAAACGCAATCACCCGGTGCCGGGTGTCAAGGAACAGGCAGGCGAATACCTCGTGGGGCTGGTCCCGCAACACCGATTTGAGGTATTGCTCGGTGGCCTGCGGGCTTTCCAGGGGCGCTCCGCGCACCAGGGTTTCCTGCAGGTGACGGCTGGACAGTTCAAGCACGGCGGCCAGCTGCCCTGATTTGACCGGGCCCAGCCCGTGGTGCTGCTGCAGGGTGGACGGGTCGGCACGCAACAATCCGCGCAGGCCGCCATAATGCGCAAGCAGCTTGCCCGCCAACTGCAGCACCGGGGTGGCGCCGGCGCCGGTGCGCAGCAGGATGGCGAGCAGCTCCCCGTCGGACAATGCACCGACCCCAAACCGAGTCATTTTCTCGCGTGGAAGCAGAGTGTCCCCTGTAAAAGCTGCCATTTCCTTGTTTCCCATGAGATGGGGAACAGAGTGCCACCCCGCCTTGCCGGGCGACATCGGACATTACCGGCGGTTGTTGTAGTCTTTTCACCCGTTACCGGGCGGAAGCATTCAGGCCCCGGCCTTGTTATGATTATTCGTGTGTATCAGCCAGAGGTTCCCTGCGGTGAAACCCGTGCAAATCAAGGCCATTGATCCCCGGCTCGGGGTGGAGTTTCCTTTTCCCGATTACGCCACGGGAGGATCGGCAGGCATGGATTTGCGCGCCTGCCTGGACGAAACCGTCACACTGCAGGCGGGAGAAACCCGCCTGATACCCACCGGCTTTGCCCTGCACATGGAAGACACGGGCCTCGCTGCCGTGATCCTGCCGCGTTCCGGGCTGGGGCATAAGCACGGTATAGTGCTGGGCAATCTGGTCGGGCTGATTGACAGCGATTACCAGGGACAGGTTTATGTGTCGTGCTGGAACCGGTCAGGTTGCGCTTTTGAAATCCAGCCCGGGGCGCGAATTGCGCAACTGGTTTTCCTGCCAGTGGTCCGGGCGCAATGGCAGGTGGTAACTGAATTTGAATCATCGGACCGGGGCGAGGGCGGCTTCGGACATACGGGAAAGCACTGAACCTGCTTACCCCGGGCAGGGCCTGCGGGTCTTGAGAGCGGCAAGCACTGACAGGCCACTACTTATGAAAGATTGGAAAGCAATCAAGGAAAGCGCTTTGGCTTCTCGCCGTGTTGACCGGCGTTTGCTCATCGTGATGGCGCTGTTTGGCGTTCTTTTGATCGGCATCCCCGGCTGGATGACAATCCAGAACCTGCGCGCGCGCGACGCCGCCAACCGCGCCACCGCTGAAAGCCAGGCGGCCGTTGAACAGGTGGCCGGGGTAGCCACCTCCCTGCAGCAGGTGCTGGATGATCAGCAAGTGCAAATCCTGGCGGCCAGGGCCCTGCAAGAACCGGCAAAAGCGATCGATTTGGAGCACTACCTGTCGGGGCGCATCAGCGAGATCAAGGACGTGCAGCTCTACTCGCCAAACCTGCGGGAGTTTGATCCGAATGCCCTTGCGGCCAATGGTTATGCCGTGCTGGAAATGCTCCGGAGCGCGGAAAAGGGCCTCAATCAACCGTTGCAGATGCATGGCAGCCTCAAGCCACCCATGCTGGTCGATGCTGTTGCGGTGCGGACCGGCGATACGATTGCCGGCTATCTCGTTGTACTGGTCGAATCCGAATACCTGTTGTCGCGCTTTGCACCGGGCGCCGTCTCCACCGCGTACATCAGTCTGACGCAAAACAATGGGCGGCAACCCCCAACGGTATTGAAACACATCGGCCAGGCGAAACCGGCGGAGGACGTGCCCGACAGGCAGCAGGTGGGTGGCACGCTTTTCCGGGTTGAAATGCCGATGGTGCTGCAACCGGAATTTCTCGCGGGTTCGGCGCTGGTGTCTTTCCTCGTTCTGGGCCTGCTCATGCTTGGCGCCGCGGGGTTCCTGTATCGCAGGAATGAACAGTGGGGGCAGGAACACCAGCCAGCGCGCGTGTCAACGGAGCTCGGTGGCGGGGCGGAAAATGACTCCGCCACGGAAGCAACGGAGGCGGCGCCAGCAGCACCTGGCCCGGTCCCGACCCGTCAACGGGACAGCGAGGAGACTTCACGTTTACCACAAGCGAAGCCTTTGCCCAGGCCGGCGGATCTGGAACAGGCCAGTCTTCAGCAACCTGATCCGCCACCCATGCACTTGCGTTACGACCTGAAACAGCGGCACAGGGAAAAAGGCGGCACTATGGAGAAGGCAGAGCTCACGGCCGGAATATTTCGCGCCTACGATATTCGTGGCGTGGTGGGTAAAACCCTGGATGCCGGAGTGGCTACCCAGGTTGGACGGGTGTTGGGGACACTGGCGCTGGAAAAGAACGCAGGGCCGGTTGTAGTGGCGCGCGACGGTCGCCTGTCCGGACCGGCGCTGGTCGAAGGCATGATCAAGGGCATCATCGAAAGTGGTTGCGATGTGCTCGATATCGGCGCGGTTCCTACTGGCGTGCTGTATTTCGCGGCGCATGAATTCGCCGCCGGCTCCGGCGTGGTGATTACTGGCAGTCACAACCCGCCGGATTACAACGGTTTCAAGATCATGGTTGCCGGGGACACCTTGTTCGGCAACCAGATAAGCGCTATTTACCAGCGCATAAAGGCAGGGGATGTTCGCTCAGGCGAGGGCAAGGTGGAGCATAGGGACGTGCTGAAGGAATATCGTCAGCGTATCGCCAGCGACATCAAGCTGGAGCGCCCCCTGCGGGTCGTGATCGACTGCGGCAATGGCATCGGCGGCGTATGCGCCGCCGATGTGCTGCGCGATATCGGCGCGGATGTCCTGCCCTTGTTTGACGAAGTCGATGGCACTTTCCCCAACCACCATCCCGATCCGAGCGATCCGGAGAACCTGCGCGACCTGATCGAGTCGGTGCGGGTGATGGATGCTGATCTCGGCCTGGCGCTGGACGGCGATGCCGACCGCCTGGGCGTGGTGACGCTTGGCGGCTCGATCGTGTATCCCGACCGGATCATGATGTTGCTGGCCATGGATGTGCTCGACCGCGTTCCTGGCGCGACCATCATCTATGACGTGAAGTGCACCGGGCACCTGGCCAAGGTGATAGAGCAGGCCGGGGGCAAAGCCGTCATGTACAAGACCGGCCATTCATTGATAAAGGCCAAAATGAAGGAAATCGGTTCACCTTTTGCCGGTGAAATGAGCGGCCATTTCTTTTTCGGTGAACGCTGGTACGGAGTGGACGACGGCATCTACGCAGCAGCGCGACTGCTCGAAATCCTGGCCAACTCCGAAGTGCCGCCGGAGGCGATACTCAACGCGCTGCCGACCAGTTACAGCACGCCTGAATTGAAAGTGCAGATGAGCGAGGGCCAGAACCACCGTTTCATCGACGCCTTCCAGGCCAAGGCGCGTTTCGACGGGGCGCGGGTCACCACGATCGACGGCGTGCGGGCTGATTTTGATGATGGCTGGGGCCTGGTCAGGGCATCGAATACCACGCCCATCCTGGTGGTGCGCTTCGATGGGGAAACCGAACAGGCGCTCGTGCGCATCAAGAACATATTCCGCGCGAAAATGCTGGCCGTCGATCCGGACCTGGAATTGCCTTTCTAACGGACACTCGACTGGAAGCGCGCTTACGCCAGTCACATCTGCCGGAAGTGGTGCAGGTGGGTGCGGCTCACCGGCAGTACCTCATTGCGGCCCTTCAGGTAAATATGCGCGGTCTCATTCTCGCCGCGAGTGACATGGCCGATCGCGCGCAAATTAACCACCACCGAGCGATGCACCTGTATGAACTGCGCGGGATCGAGCTGCACCAGCAGGTCTTTTAGCGGCGTACGGATCAGCGCCTCGCCCGGCTTGCCGGCGTCACCGCGCCAGGCGATCAGCGTGTACTTCTCGCCAGAGCGCAGAAAGTCGATCTCGTCCACCGCGATCAGGCGCAATGCTTGGCCCACCGACGCGCGGATCCAACGTAGCGGCGCCGGCCCGGTCTTTTTCTGCAAGCGCTCCGCCAGTTGCTCGAGCAGCACCTCGGTGTCGCGCCGGGGATGCGCGGCGCGCAGCCGCTCCTGCAGGCGTGCCACGGTTGCCGCCAAACGCGCCGGCTCCACCGGCTTCACGAGATAGTCGATCGCACCCTGCTCGAAGGCCTGTACCGCGTACTGGTCATAGGCGGTGACGAACACCAGCTGGGCACGGCTACCGATAAAGCCCGCCGCTTCCACGCCTGACAAGCCCGGCATGTGCACATCGAGGAAGCAAATGTCGGGTTGCAGCGCCTCGAAGCGGTCGACCGCCTCGCGGCCGTTGCGCGCCTGCGCCACCACTTCCAGTTCAGGCCAGGCGTGCGCCAGTTGGCGCGCCAATGCCTTGCGCAGCAGCGGCTCGTCATCGGCGATCAGGGCGGTCGGGCGATGGGCGCTCATGCCGGAACCGGTTGGACCGGGAAGTCCAGTTCGGCAGAAACGCCATGCGGTTCCAGCGGCACCAGGTTCAGGTGCGCATCGCCGCCGAACGCCAGTTGCATCCGTTCGCGCAGGTTCGTCAGGCCCGTACCCAGGCTGGCACCCAGTTCATCGCCGGCCGAACGCAACCCCACGCCGGTGTCGATGACTTCGACACGGCAACGCCGGTCGCGTACGCAGACGCGCACCTCGATCCTACCGCCCTCCTCGCTCGGATCGATGCCGTGACGCACGGCATTCTCGACCAAGGCCAGC
This sequence comes from Lysobacterales bacterium, assembly GCA_035292625.1. Lineage (GTDB taxonomy): Bacteria > Pseudomonadota > Gammaproteobacteria > Xanthomonadales > SZUA-36 > SHZL01. The sequence continues at coordinate 6,197 of DATDPS010000041.1, forward strand.
AGCGTCATCGGCGGACAGGCCACTGGCAACGCCACGTCGGCGGCGTGTATGGCGAACTGCAGCCGGTCGGGCATGCGCATATGCATCACTTCCAGGTAGGCGCGTACCAGATCGAGTTCCTGCGCCAGCGTAGCGGCCGGACTGTGCAGGCGTGGCACCGCCGCGCGCAAATAGGCGATCAGGTGGTCGAGCACCACGGAGGCTTGTGGCGATCCGGAATCGACCAGCTCGCGGACATTGGCCAGCGTGTTGAACAGGAAGTGCGGCTCGACCTGCGCGTGCAGCAGGCGCAGGCGGGCGTCGGCTTCCTTGCGTTCGAATTCGCTGCGTTCCAGGTCAAAGGCCAGTGCTTGCCGCTGCGCCTGGCCGCTGATCTGGCGATACAGCGCCGACATGGCCATCCATGGCGCGATCAGCAGGCCGAGCATGCTCATGCCGAAGTAGCCCGCCATACGTTCCTTGTCCTGTGCCCAGTGCACCGTGTCGCCAAGCGTGGTCAGCGTGTAGGCCAGCGCCGCCACGAACGGCACCGCTACCGCCACGCCGGCGACCTGCAGCAGCCAGCGCGCCAGCCAGTTCGGTAACCGCTTGGGCCATCGCTCGAATAACCCGAACACCAGCACCAGTACGGTGGCGATCATCAACAGCCGGAAGATCAGCACCGCCCACGAAGCGTGCCAGTTCGGCAGCCAGATTATGCTCAGCACCAGACAGGTGATGTAGGGCGCCGTCAGTCGTGGCCAGCTCAGTATTCGCGGCAAGCCCTGCGGTGGAGATGTGGTAGTGGTGACAGGCATGGGTTAACGATAGCAAATAACACCGCTGCAGGAGATCCAGATCGCCCTCACCGTGGCCCACCTCTCATCCCTTATGACACGGTCGCTGCCGGGCCTGCCCGGGAAGCATCCACGGCGTGCTGATCCACGCCCTTGATGATGAGCCAGAGCATCAGCGCCAGTTCTCCGAACAAGGCAGGAAAGGTGACACTGGCGACCACGCTCTCCCATTGCGGCAGCAGCAGTCCCGCCGTGCTCGTAGCCAGGTAGGCGCAGCCGTTGATGACCAGCCAGACACCGATGAAGCGGGGAAGAAAGCCCGACTTGTACACCAGCACCGCCAGGGGAATGAGCCATAGCCCCCACAAGATCTCGGCGGCTACGGTTTGCTGGCCATGCAATCGCAGGAACAGCATCGCCAGCGCGTCCCGCTGCGGTTTATCAAAGACCGACAGAAAATCGGCACCGCGCACCAGTATCAGGGCGGCCGCATCGTTGATCACGTTGACGAAATTGATACAGGCCGGCATCACCCCACCCAGGAGTATCACCAGCACTGCGTGGTAACGACTAACTCCCTTGAACAGGCGGTAGAACGCCAGCGTCAAGAAGATCAGCACGACCCCGCTAAACAGTTCGCTGAACATTCCGAGACGGAACAAGGTCTCGTGCGCGAGGATATTGTTGGCCGTCGCGGTCGCGTCGCCGCGCACGAACAGGGTGTTGGGAATGTAGATCAGGCGCAACGGGGCGACGAGCAGGAGCAGGTACAGGAGTCCGGCGACTCGTCCGGGGTTATTGGTCCATTTCATGTTCATGGGTTTGTCCTCTGAAAAAATTTCCAAATTTCGTTTGCGGCGTGGATATCCCGATTGGAATTGCCGAGCAGACGCATGCCGTACATGGCGGGATGCGGCACGTTGTGGCCGCCGCCTTTGATGGTGTACAGAGCGACATCGCGCGGGCCAGGTGCGGACCATAGCGACGCTTCCACCGTGCTCCCGTCACTGGGATCCAGGTCGGGGAACCGCGTCACCTCCATTTATTTCCGGGTGCCTTCACGTAGTTTGCATACACGCATCGCCACGGAATGACATTGAGGCCATATGTTGAATCCGAGTCCCACGGCAATAAACAGGTAGGTCGCCCTGAGCAGGTACAGGCGAAACATGGATACTTCGTTCATCACAACGCCCTCTTTGTGATTCCGGCCGCGATGTAAATAAGAAACGTGAAGCCGGCAATTCTTGCATTCGTCGTGCGAGTCATGCGTGTTCCTGGGTGTATAAAACCTTCACGCGCTGCTCTGCTTACCGTGTTGTGACCTTGGATGCCTGCGACATACTTCGACGAGCAACGATTACGCTAATCCGCCCTGCTGCTCTACACATCTGGCACTGTGCCCATGTGGCCAGGCGCGTTAAAATGGTTTGCGACGAATGACGAGCCACCGGGGGCGAAGCACGGTTTGGGCTTGACGAACGGCGATCTCCATAGGCTGCGTCAAGCAGGAGTCATGTTGCCTGGGAGCCTTTCGGGTTTAGTTGCCTGGCACAGACACACTCTTTGCCGGGTTGGGACCTGACCTTCAATTGTTCAGCCGGCTGGCGGCGAACTTATGAAAGTTGTCCTATACTATCAAGGTGCTCCGATGCACAACGGGAGGATATGATGAAATTCCTGAATTATGTGGTTTTGAGCGTTCTGCTGCCGCTTGGTGTCCAGGCGACAGACACCGGTGCGGCGAAGGTTGTGACCAGCTTCTCAAAGGCAGCGCAGTGCATTTCGGCCGTCCACGTGACCAAGATCGACGGCAAGGAAGCCACCGTTCAACGGATGGGTTTTGACCTTGACCCGGGCCCCCACTCCCTCAATGCGCGGGCGCTGGTCGATACGTCCTTTTGCAAAGTTGTGGGGCCGGATACCGGAAGATATCCGAACACACCCATTGAACACATCTTCGAAGCGGGTAAAACGTATTACCTGGGTTTCGATCACAGCGCGACCATGCGCCAGGACTGGAAACTGGTGGTTTGGAAGGAAGAGCCCAGCAAGTAAAGCGGGGCTGGTTCAGCGTCAGAGCTCAGTAGGCATATTCGCTGAACACGGGGTCGACCGACCCGGCCCAGGCCGTGTGGAAGCGCTCGAGCTTCAGTTCGGCCGGCGTCTTTCCGCTTTCCGCCGTAATCTGCAAGGGCGCCAGGAAACCGGTTTCGTTGTCCCCGGCGGAGTTCAGGCGCTGGCGCGCGCCAAGCCCGGCCCTGGACAGTTCGATCAATTCCAGGGCTAGCGACTGCAAATTGCGCCCCCGGATCGTCGCTTTGAGGCCGAGTCGTGGCACGTCATGCCGTAATTGCAGGCGTTCATCCATCGACCAGTCCCGGGTCATGTCCCAGGCCGTGTCCAGCGCGGGCTGGTGGTACAGGAGCCCGACCCAGAAAGCTGGAAGCGCGCACAACTGATCCCACGGACCGCCGTCGGCGCCGCGCATTTCAAGGAATCGTTTCAACCGGACTTCAGGGAAAGCCGTGGTCAGGTGATCCTCCCAATCCTTGATGGTCGGCAGTTCACCGGGCAGGGCCGGGAGCTTGCCCGCCAGGAAGTCCCGGAAGGATTGGCCCGAGGCATCGATGTATTGACCCTTGCGATAGACGAAGTACATCGGAACATCCAGCAGGTAATCGACATAACGCTCGAAGCCCATGCCCGCGTCGAATACGAAGGGCAGCATGCCGGTGCGATCCGGGTCGGTGTCTTCCCAAATGCGCGAACGGTAACTGAGATAACCGTTGGGCTGGCCTTCGGTAAACGGCGAGTTGGCGAACAGGGCGGTAGCCACCGGCTGCAGTGCCAGCGCTACGCGGAACTTCTGCACCATGTCCGCTTCGGAGCTGAAATCCAGATTGACCTGCACGGTACAGGTGCGGCTCATCATGTCCTGGCCCAGCGTGCCGACTTTGGCCATGTAGTCCCGCATGATGCGGTAGCGCGCTTTCGGCATCCAGTGCATGTCTTCCCGGCGCCACTTCGGATTGAAGCCCATGCCAAGAAAGCCGATACCGAGCGGCTCGCAAACCGATTTGACCTGCTTGAGGTGTGTATTCACTTCGCGGCAGGTATCGTGCAGGCTGTTCAGCAGGCCGCCTGATAGCTCCAGTTGTCCGCCGGGTTCCAGGGTAATCGAGGCCCCGGCATCGTCCAGTAGCGCGATGGGCAGGCCTTGCTCCAAAACCGGGGTCCAGTTGAACCTTTCCGCCAGGGCAGTCAGGATGGCATGAATTCCGCGCCCACCTGCGTAGGGCAGGGGACGCAGGTCATCCCTGGTGAAACCGAATTTCTCATGCTCCGTACCCAGGCGCCATTCCCCGGCCGGCCGGCTGCCGCTTGCCATATAGTCCAGCAAGGTGCTTACCTGTTCGACGCTGGCGGCAGGCTCTTCAGATGGGGGTCTGGACATGTTTGATTTCCTGAGCGGTGCTGAACGCAAACCCACAAGGAGAGTGGTCACGACTAGATGCGGTCTGTTCGCAAGAAAAAAAGCCCGGATTCCCTAAGGCAGTGGTTGTTTCGGTTGCCAAGGTGACAACTGCTTCATAGGATACACGCTGACCCCTCCGTAATACAGGCTGTTCAGGCACATGCCCAAGGTAGCCCCAGTCACCCAGACCCGAAAACCAAACTTTCGCTTTCTTTGCTGCTTGCTGGCGGTCTGTTTTTGCGGTTTTCCGGGCTTTGCGGATGCGAATGGCGCGCAAGCAGACACCCTGCGGCGCGGGCTGGGGCCTGAGCCTGATTCCTTGCACATTCACCAGGCCCAGGGCCTGGCCGCCATCAACCTGTTGCGGGATCTGCGCGAGGGCCTGCTGACTTTCGATTCCGCTGGAAACCTTGCGCCGGGCGTTGCATCCGGATGGCAGGTCCTGGATGGCGGAAAGCGCTATGTGTTCACCTTGCGGCCCGATGCGCGCTGGTCGAATGGCGATCCGCTGACTGCCGGTGATTTCGTCCGTGCCTGGCGGCTGGCGCTGTCCCCCGGAACCTCCGCGGTCACGGCAGGTCTGTTGCGGGAACTGCTCAACGCCGAGGCGGTAATGAATGGTCACTTGCCCGCCGGGGAGCTGGGGGTTTCGATCCTTGATGACGGCCGCCTGCAGGTAATGCTGACCAAACCGGCGCCGTGGATACTGGAAATCCTGGCTCACCCGGTGAGCTTTCCGCTGCATGCGATTGAGGGCGGTTCCACGAGCGATAAGAAAGTGTCTGATGCAGGGGTGCCTGGCGCAGGGCATGGGTTCGGCCCATTCAACGGTCCATTTGAACTGGCCGGCTGGACGCCGCGTTCACACATCCGCTTGCGCCGCAATGCTGCTTTCCATGCTGTGGCGGAGGTGATGGCTGACGAAGTGGAGTACTACCCGATCGAAGAACCCGCCACCGAACTTGCGCGTTATCGCGCAGGCGAGCTGGATATCACTGAAACCATTCCCGCCGGCCGCTTTGCCTGGCTACAGGAAAATCTTGCCGGTGAGCTTCATGTCAGCCCCTATCTCGGCAGTTTCTGGCTGGGGCTGAACATGCATCACGCGGAACTGGGCAGCTCGGCAGACTTGCGCCAGGCATTGGCGCTGGCGATCGATCGCGACATCCTGGTGCGGGTGGTGCTGGGTGCCGGCGAGTTGACCGCCTGGGGCATCGTACCGCCGGGAATACCGGGCTACACGCCGCAGCACATGCGCCTGGCGGAAGCCGGCCAGGCCGAGCGCGAAGCCGAAGCCAGGCGTCTGTATGCCGCTGCTGGCCATGGCGAGCGGCAGCCGCTGTTGCTGGAGCTGCGCTACAACACCTCGGGCGTGCATCGGCGCATTGCCGTGGCGGTCGCTTCCATGTGGAAGCAGGTGCTGGGCGTGAATACCGAGCTCATCAACGAGGAGTGGAAAGTGTTCGTGAACAACCGGCGGCTCGGCGTGGTCACGCAGGTGTTCCGCGGCGGCTGGATTGCCGATTTTGCCGATCCATCCAGTTTTCTCGACCTGTTCGTCAGCGGTAACGAGTTGAATACGACCTTTCACTCGGATGCGGCTTTCGACAGCCTGGTGGAAAAGGCGGGCACGGCCGGCGGCGGCGCCCGGATGGAGTTACTGCAGCAGGCCGAGACGCAACTGCTCGAAACGATGCCGGTCATACCGCTGTACCATTATGTGTCCCGCCACCTGGTCAGGCCGGAAGTGCGGGGATACACCGATAACGCCAGGGACATTCACCTGTCCCGCTACCTGAGCAAGGATCAGCTTTGATTCAGATGGTCCGTCACATGTGGCTGCCAGTAATTGTTGTTCTGGTCCTCGGTGCATGCACCGAGTCCGGAGAGCAGCAGGAAAGGCCCCTTGAGACCCGTAAACAAGCGGTGGAACTGGTGCTGGTCGATGGTCGCCCGGATCCCGCTGTGCTGGCCGAAGAACAGGTCCTGTACCGCGGCAATGGCGAGGAGCCTCAAACCCTGGACCCCCACCTGGCGGAAGGCGTGCCGTCCGCCCACATCCTGCGAGACCTGTTTGAGGGGCTGACCACCGAGGCTCCGGACGGCACCATCATTCCAGGCGCCGCCAGCCGCTGGGACATATCCCGGGACGGCAAGACCTACACTTTCTACCTGGATCGCAGCGGCAGCTGGTCCAATGGCGATCCGCTCACGGCCGAGGATTTTGTTTACAGCCTGCGGCGCAGTGCGGATCCGAAAACAGCGTCGAATTCCGCCAACATGCTGCTGCCGATTTTCAACGCGAGAGAAGTCATCAGCGGCCGCAAGCCGCTGTCGGACCTTGGAGTCATCTCGCTGGACAAGTTCACCCTGCAGATCGCCCTTCAGGACCCGACCCCGTATTTCCTGGGCTTGATGGCCCACGCTTCCACTTACCCCGTCCACCGGGCCAGCGTGGAGGCTCTTGGCGAGCGGTTTTCCCGTCCTGGAAACCTCGTGTCGAACGGCGCCTATGTTTTGAAGAACTGGGAGATTCGCTCGCAGATTGAACTGGAAAAGAATGCGCTTTATCGCGCTGCGGACGAGGTGTTGATGGAGCGGGTATATTACCTGCCGATCGAGGACCTGAACGCGGAAGTAAAGCAGTTCCGTGCCGGCGAGCTGGACTGGACTTACGAGGTTCCCAACAACCAGTTCGCCTGGTTGCAGAAGTACTATGCGGCCGAGTTGGTCGTGAGCCCCTGGTTGGGTTCCTATTTCCTGGGATTCAACCTGGCCCGTGAACCCTTCCTGGAAAACCCGGCGCTACGCCGGGCGCTGGTCCTGGCCGTTGATCGCGTCGTGCTGACCGACAAGGTTACGCAGTTTGGTGAAAAACCGTCGTTCACGCTGGTTCCCCCCGGCCTTGACCAGTATGAGCCGGCCGTGCCGGAATACGCGGCCTGGAGCCAGGAGCAGCGTAACGGGGAAGCGCAGCGGTTGTATGCCGAGGCGGGTTATGCGCCGGGGAATCCGCTGCGAATCGAAATCCGCTATAACACCAGTGAGAATAACAAAAAGATCGCGCTGGCGGTGGCCTCCATGTGGAAACAGGTGCTGGGTGTGCGCACGACACTGGTGAACGAAGAATTGAAGGTCTTCCTGCAGAACCGCGAGCAGAAAGTCGTCACCCGTGTTTTTCGGGCCGGCTGGATCAGCGACTACAATGACCCCTACAGTTTCCTGGAGATTTTTCGCACGGGGCATGGCCGCAATGATTATGCATACTCCAACCGCAGCTTCGACGCGTTGTTGGAGCAAATTGCCCGCGAGCGGATTCCGCCCCGCCGCAACCGCATGATGAGCGAGGCGGAGCGCATCCTTTTGGAAGACAACGTGATCATCCCGGTCTATACATATGTCACCAAGCGCCTGGTTGACCCGCACATCAAGGGCTGGCAGGACAACGTGATGGATCATCACTACAGCCGCCACATGTACAAACTAAAGTCCCGCGATGCCCGGCCTGCCAGCGGTGAAGCCCATGCCGAGGAGGAGGATGCCGCGCAGCCGGGGGCCGATCAGCCGGAGCGCGTTGGTACGGAGAGGGAACCGTGAAGCAATCCGGCTTATGGCACCACGCTGCGTCGCGCCTGCTGGGGCTCGTACCCACCCTGTTGATGTTGATCACCATCGCTTTTTTCATGATCCGCGTGGCCCCGGGCGGGCCATTTGACAGTGAAAAGGCCCTGCCCGCGGAAATACGGGCCAACCTGGATGCCAAGTACCACCTCGATGAACCGCTCCTGCAGCAGTACTTTCGCTACCTGGGGCAGATCATCACGCTGGATTTCGGCCCTTCTTTCCAATACAAGGACTGGACCGTCAATGAACTGATCGCCCAGGGTTTCCCGGTTTCATTGACGATCGGTGGCCTGGCCATGCTGCTGGCCTTTTTCGTCGGGACCCTGGTCGGCATTATTGCTGCCCTCAGGCAGAACTCCCCGATCGATTATTCGATCATGGGGGTGGCCATGATGGGCATCTCGATTCCCAATTTCGTTATCGCTCCCCTGATGATCCTGCTGCTTTCCGTATATGCCGGCTGGCTCCCCGCCGGCGGCTGGGAGTGGTCATTCCGGCACATGCTCCTGCCGGTGCTGACCCTTGCCTTGCCGGTCATTGCCTATATCGCCCGGCTGACGCGCGGCAGCATGATCGAGGTGCTGCACAGCAATTACATTCGCACCGCCCGCGCCAAGGGCCTGCCGCAATGGCTGGTGATCGGCCGGCACGCCCTCAAGCCGGCGCTGTTGCCGGTGATCTCGTTCATGGGTCCGGCCACTGCCGGCCTGATCACCGGGTCGGTGGTCATTGAGCGCATTTACTCCATTCCGGGCCTGGGCAGCTATTTTGTCCAGGGTGCCCTGAATCGCGACTACACGCTGGTGATGGGTGTGGTGATTTTCTACGGCGTCATCATCGTGCTGCTCAATTTCATCGTCGACCTGTTGTATGCCTGGCTCAATCCGAAGATCCGTTTCGATGAGGATTGAGGTGAAAAGACACGACGCTGCCAATGACGATCCCTTTGCCGCCGTGTTCGCGGCGCGGGACGTGCCGGGTCGCTCCCCGTGGTTCGATGCCTGGCATCGCCTGCTGAAAAACCGTGCCGCGGTGGCCAGCGGCATCATCATGTTCTGCATGCTGCTGGCGGTGGTATTCGGGCCGATGATGTTGCCCTGGGCGCCCGATTTTACGGACTGGGACCACACGGGTTCCCCGCCCAGCCTGGCCAATGGGCATTGGTTCGGGACCGATGCGGTGGGCCGGGACATCCTGGTCAGGACCCTGGAAGGAGGGCGCATTTCACTGTTGGTTGGAATGGTGGCAACCCTGGTCAGCCTGGTGATCGGCATCGCCTATGGTTCGGTGGCTGGCTACTACGGCGGCACCACCGATCGGCTGATGATGCGCGGAGTGGATATTTTTTACGCGCTGCCGTTCATGTTCTTCGTCATTCTCCTGATGGTGGTTTTCGGCCGCCACATCATCCTCATTTTTGTCGCCATCGGGGCGGTAAACTGGCTCGACATGGCGCGCATCGTGCGCGGCCAGACGCTGGGGCTCAAAAATACCGAGTTCGTTGAAGCCGCGCAGGCTTGTGGCGTCAGCGACACGGCCATCATCATGCGGCACATCGTGCCCAACCTGCTCGGCGTGGTGATGGTTTACGTCACGCTGACCATCCCGCAAGTCATCCTGGTGGAATCCTTCCTCAGTTTCCTCGGCCTGGGCGTGCAGGAACCGATGAGTTCATGGGGCGCGCTGGTCAATGACGGCGCCCAGGACATGGAGTCGGCGCCGTGGACCCTGGTTTTTCCGGCCACCTTCCTGGCCGTCACGCTGTACTGCTTCAATTACATCGGTGATGGCATGCGCGACGCGCTCGACCCCAAGGACCGGCTGTAATGGCCCTGCTCGAAGTCAAAGGGCTGCGCGTCAGTTTCGCCACGCGTGAAGGCGAGGTCCATGCCGTCAACGGCATCGATTTTTGTCTCGAAGAGGGCGAAACGTTGGCCATTGTCGGAGAGTCCGGTTCAGGCAAGAGCCAGTTGGTGATGGCGCTCATGGGCCTGCTGGCCGGGAACGGAAGCGCCAGCGGCACGGCCCGCTTCAAAGGCCAGGACCTGATGCGCATGAGCGATAAAGAGCTCAATCGCGTGCGTGGCAAGGAAATCGCCATGATCTTCCAGGACCCGATGACCTCGCTGAACCCGTTTCTCACCATCGAGCAGCAGATGAGCGAAGTCGTCATGCACCACCAGGGCCTGCCGCGCCAGCGGGCCCGGGAGCAAGCGGTGGAGATGTTGCGCGCGGTGCGGATACCCGACCCCGAGGAGCGTATCCGCCAGTATCCCCACGAGTACTCCGGCGGCATGCGCCAGCGGGTGATGATCGCCATGAGCCTGCTGTGCGAGCCTGATCTGTTGATCGCTGACGAACCCACCACCGCGCTGGATGTCACCGTGCAGTCACAGATCACCCGGCTGATCGGTGAGCTGCGCGAAAAAACCCGCATGGCGATCATCCTCATCACGCACGACCTGGCTGTGGTTGCCGGCATTTGCGATCGCATCATCGTCATGTATGCCGGCCAGATGGTGGAAAGTGGCACGGTCGAAGACATTTTCTACCGGCCGCATCATCCGTATACCCGCGGCCTGCTGGCTTCGGTGCCCCGGCTGGACGTTGATTCCGGTAACGCCCTGCACGCCATACCTGGTAACCCACCAAACCTGCTTGCCCTACCCGGCGGCTGCTGTTTTCGCGACCGTTGTACCGAGGCACGGGCGGCTTGCGCGCGGCCACCCCCGATGTGGCAGGATGCAGGCGGTCACATGGGCCGTTGCGTAAACGAATTGCCGGGCGGCCAGGTGATATCCGGGGCATCCGCCGGACACTACGCGACGCCAGCAGAGGCCGGTTCATGAGCGAGCCGGTATTACGGGTGCAAGACCTGGCGGTGTACTTCAGCAGCCAGACCGGCGGCCTGTTGCGCCGCCAGGAGCGGGAGCTAAAAGCGGTCGATGGCATCAGTTTCGACCTGCATTCGGGCGAAACCCTGGGCATCGTGGGCGAATCGGGCTCCGGCAAATCGACCCTGGCACGCGCCATTCTTGGGCTGATCCCTCCCAGCCGGGGGCGGGTGATGTGGATGGGCGAGGACCTCACTCGGCTGGAACCTGAGCAACTGCGCCAAAAACGCAAGGAACTGCAAATCGTCTTCCAGGACCCCATTGCCTCGCTTAATCCGCGCATGACGGCGGGCGCCATCATTGCCGAGCCATTGTGGACCTTTTATCCGCAAATGGAGGACTTGCAGGTCGAGGAACGGACCCGCGGCATGATGAAAATGGTCGGCTTGCTGCCGAACCAGATCAATCGTTACCCGCACGAATTTTCTGGCGGCCAGTGCCAGCGCATCGGCATAGCCCGCTCCCTGGTCCTCAATCCGAAGTTGTTGATCTGTGATGAGCCCGTGAGCGCGCTGGATGTGTCGATCCAGGCCCAGATCATCAACCTGCTGCGTGATTTGCAAAAGAAACTGGGCCTGGCGCTGATTTTCATTGCCCACGACCTGTCCATCGTGCGGCATATCAGCGATCGGGTCATGGTGATGTACATGGGGCACAGCATGGAGGTGGCCAACAAGGCCGATCTGTACCGGCGGCCCCTGCACCCGTATTCCCGCGCCCTGATGAAATCCGTGCCCATTCCGGACCCGGTGCAGGCGCGGAAGGTAAAACAGGAGTCCTGGCTCACCGGTGATATGCCCTCTCCGTTCAACCCGCCGCGGGGTTGCGTGTTTCACAGCCGTTGCCCCTACCTGGTCAAGCGCTGCCAGACGGATGTCCCCGCGCTGCGTCGCCTGGGGCATGGCGACTGGGTTGCCTGCCACCGAGCGGAGGAGCTGGACCTGTCGATCGATGCTCCGGCCGCAAGCGCTGTCGACGCGTCCACCACGGGCAAGCTTGGGTTAATATAGGCGTCCCCCAAGCGAGAAACGTGAATGAATTATTCCTTCAGCAGCAAGCTTTTCCTGCCGATTCTGACCGCCACCCTGGCCCTGCTGCTGGTGTCCACCTGCGAAGCCCGCACCAAGGTGGTCGACAAGTGGATCAACGAGGAAGCGCCTGAAACCCAGCCGCAAAAGATTGCCCTGATCGCCGTGCTGCCCGATGGCCTGGTTCGCGAGGCAGTTGAAATCGGCGTTGTCGGCGAATTGAAAAAGAAGGGACGGGAGGTCATCGTCGGCAGCAAGCTCCCGGGGATGTATGGCGGCATACGCGGCAAGATCAACACGAAAAAAGCCACTGAAGCCCTGATCAAGGCCGGGATGGATGGCGTGATCGTCATGTTTTACACCGGCGGGGGCGTCAGCGATGAATATGCGCGGTCGGATTACTGGGCGGAGTATGTGGGCTCTACGGTAGGCTGGGGAGGCTACTCCTGGGGTACACCCTATTTCACCGACGTGTACGTCGTCCATAAAGGTGAGGGTTACAGCGATTTCACGCGGTCTGCCACTGTCGAGTCGAGCTATTATGATCTCAAGTCCAAGCAGCCGGTATGGCGCCTCGTGACACTGACCAAGGACCTCGAGCACTCCGATGCGGCCAAACAAATCGGCAAGAAAATCGCATCGCAGATGAAGGCATCCGGTCTTTAATCAGGGCCGGCAGTTGGTGGCCGGGAAGAACCGGGCAGAAACGCTCAGCTCGGGCTGCCGCACGATGCTGGGCGCCGAGCTCCCGGAGACAAGCCGCGACCAGATGCTGGCCTACCTCGACTTGCTCAGCCACTGGAACAGGGCTTACAACCTGACGGCGGTGCGCGACCCCGTCGAGATGGTTTCCCGGCACCTGCTGGACTCCCTGTCGGTGTTGCCCTGGCTTGCGGGTGAAACCCTGCTGGATGCCGGAACCGGCGCTGGTTTACCCGGTGTGCCGCTGGCCATCATGCAGCCCCGGCTTCAGGTGACCTTGCTGGACAGCGCCGGCAAGAAAATCCGTTTTCTGCGCCACGTGAAGCGCGAGTTGGGGCTGGGCAACATTCACCCGGTGCAGGCGCGACTGGAAAATTATTCGCCGGACACCCCGTTTGCCGCGGTCATCAGCCGGGCGTTTTCCGGCCTGGCGCAATTTGCCGCCGCGGCGCGGCATTTATGTGCGCCCGGCACGCGATTACTGGCCATGAAAGGGCGCAAGCCGGACGAAGAAATAGCCCGTTTGCCGGCTTGGGTGGAGGTCGAGAGGGTGCAGGAACTTTTTCCGCCGGGATTGCATGAGCAACGCCACCTCGTCATTATGACCCTCACCGCATAGTGTTCAGGCCCTGACCCGTATGTTGTTCCAAAGCCTCTCGCCGCAGCCCCTGACCGGCTTTCCGCGCAGCCCTTTTGAGGATTGTTGAGGTGCGTTGCATCGCGGTGGCCAACCAAAAAGGCGGCGTGGGCAAAACCACGACCTGCGTGAACCTGGCAGCGGCTCTGGCGGGTTCTCGCCAGCGGGTATTGCTGGTCGACCTTGATCCGCAAGGCAACGCTTCGGTTGGCTGCGGCGTCAACCCGCGCAGCCTCGAGGTATCCACCTATGAGGTTTTACTCGGCCAGCGCAGTATCGAGAATACGCTGGTGCGGCTCGAAAACCTGGGCCTGGACCTGGTGCCTGCCAATGGCGACCTGACTGCGGCCGAAGTCACGCTGCTGCATCTGGAGGAGCGCGAGTTCGCGCTGAAGCGGGCGCTGCAACCGGTTGCAAACCAATACGATTGGGGAATCATCGATTGCCCGCCCTCGTTGAACATACTCACGCTCAATGCCCTGGTGGCCGCGGACAGCGTGCTGATCCCGATGCAGTGTGAGTACTATGCGCTGGAGGGCCTGACTTCGCTGATCGACACCATCAAGCAGGTCCGCGCCAGTGTCAATCCGGAACTCGAAATCGAAGGTCTGTTACGCACCATGTTCGATATCAGGAACAATCTTTCGGCCGCCGTTTCCGACCAGTTGCTGGAGAACTTCGGCGAACAGGTATATCGCACCGTGGTGCCCCGCAACGTGCGAATTGCCGAGGCGCCCAGTTACGGTCTGCCCGTGCTGAATTACGACCCGGGCTCCAGGGGCGCGATGGCGTACATCGCCCTGGCCGGAGAAATGCTGCGGCGCAACAACAAGAGGCAATCCGCAAAAGTGGGCTGGGGCGGATCGCCCCGCGAATTCAATGCAGACAAAGAACTGGTGCCATGACGACACGTAAAAAGCCCGCGCTGGGTCGCAACCTGAGCTCCATGCTGAGCCATACCACGCTGCAGAAAGTAAGCGCGATGGAAACCCGCGGCGAATTACGCCACCTCCCCCTGGACGTGATCAGGCCGGGGCGCTACCAGCCCCGTTCGGTTTTCGACGAGGACAAGCTCGAGGAACTGGCCAGTTCAATCCGGGCCCAGGGCGTGGTTCAGCCCGTGGTGGTGCGCGAAACCGCGCCAGGTGAGTTCGAGTTGATCGCGGGCGAACGCCGCTGGCGGGCGGCCCAGAGGGCAGGGATTGAAACCATACCCGCGGTGGTGCGCGATGTTCCGGATGAAGCCACCGTGGCCATGTCCCTGATCGAGAACATCCAGCGCGAAAACCTCAATCCGCTGGAAGAAGCCACGGCCTTGCGCCGGCTGATCGACGAGTTCCGGATGACCCACCGAGAGGCAGCGGACGCTGTCGGGCGATCACGCGCCGCGGTCTCAAACCTGCTGCGCTTGTTGGAG
>DATDPS010000042.1:0-32351 GCA_035292625.1 Lysobacterales bacterium
GCATCCTGCCGTGGGCGGCCTCAAATGGACATCCTGTCCATTTGACCCCTGGACAGTCGTGTCGCTCGGCGGTTCGCGGATTGGACTCGAACTACCACCCGCCGTCCCTGCCGAGCCCCAAGATGCCCGAGATGATTACGATGATCGCTGCTGGGCCATCAAATGCCGTGTTCGCTCCGTTTCAATGGACAGCATGCAAAGGATCCAAGGGGCAGCCTCGGCACGGTTTACGGCAAGGTCTCCATTGGGCGAACCGCCGAGCGACACGACTGTCCAGGGGTCAAATGGACAGGATGTCCATTTGAGGCCGCCCACGGCAGGATGCCGTGTGAGGCCGACCCCTGAAGACAGGCGTGGAGCGAGGGAAGCCCCCGCGCGGGGCCGGTGAAGCAGGAGACCTTGCCGTAAACGGTGGCGAGGCGTAATCCGACACTAAGGATCAAGCTGACAGGATGCGGCGGATGATGTCGTAGTAGGCGGCGCTGAGTCGATCGAGGTCGGCAACGGGGGCGCATTCGTCGATTTTGTGGATCGTGGTGTTCACCAGGCCCAGCTCCAGCACTTCCGTACCCAGGGGGGCGATGAAGCGGCCATCGGAAGTGCCGCCGCCGGTGTTCAGGTCCGGCTGCACGCCGAGGATGTTCTTACAGGCTGCCACCGTGGCCATCCGCAGCTTTCCCGGTTGGGATAGAAACGGCTCGCCGGCGACTTGCCAGCCAAGCTCAAAATCCCGGATGCCGTGCCGCGCCAGCATGTCTTCAATCCGGGAGCGGACTTCGGCAGACGAAGTTTCCGGGCAATGGCGAATATTGACTTGCACCACGGCTTCGGCTGGCGTGACGTTGCGCGCCCCCGTACCAGCGTGCAGGGAAGCAACCTGGGCGCTGGTGGGCGGGAAATCCGCATTGCCCTGGTCCCACACCGTTTTGACCAACTCGGCGAGGAACGGGGCAAGACGCTGCACGGGGTTATCGAGGAACTGGGGGAAGGCGGTGTGGCCTTGCACGCCCCTGATTACCAGGTGGACGTGAATCGAGCCACGGCGGCCAATACGTACACAATCCCCCAGCGTTTCCTGGCTGGAAGGTTCGCCGACCAGGCAGTAGTCCGGCACTGGACTATTGTCACGCAGATCTTCCGCCACCCGCGCGATGCCGTCGATGGCTTCCCCTTCTTCATCGCTGGTCAGGAGCAGGCCGAGCTGGCCAAGACAATCGCGCGGATTGTTTTGCACAAACGTTTCCAGCGCCACCACCATGGCCGCCAGGGCGCCTTTCATGTCAGCCACGCCGCGCCCGTACAACAGGCCATCCTGCTCCCGCGGGCTGAAGGGCGGGTGGGTCCACAAATCTTCCGGACCACTCGGCACGACGTCAGTATGCCCCAGGAACCACAGGGAAGGACTGCCCTGGCCGCGGCTGATCAGCACGTTGCTGACAGCACCGCAGTAATACCATTTTGCTTCGAAACCCAGAGGCAAAAGCCGGTCGACGATCAAGCTCTGGCAGCCGGCATCATCCGGGGTCAGCGATGGCCGGGAGACCAGCGCGCTGCACAGCTTGACGGCTTCGGATTGCGGTGGCTGCCTCATGGATTCAGATCAGCGGCGGCCTTACTGGGCTTCACGCAATATCTCGTTGACGCCGGTGCGCGCGCGGGTTGCGTCATCGACCCGTTTGACGATCACGGCGCAATACAGGGAATGGCTGCCATCAGTGGCCGGCAATGAACCGGGTACGATGACCGAACCGGCCGGCACCCGGCCGCGGTGAATTTCACCGCTGGCGCGATCGTAAATCCTGGTGCTTTGACCGATATAAACCCCCATTGAAATCACGCTGCCGCGCTCGACAATGACACCCTCCACGATTTCGGAGCGGGCGCCGATAAAACAGTCGTCCTCGATGATGGTAGGGACAGCCTGCAACGGTTCCAGCACCCCGCCGATGCCGACACCACCGGAAAGGTGTACGCGATCGCCGATTTGCGCACAGGAGCCCACCGTGGCCCAGGTGTCGACCATGGTCCCGGTTCCCACAAATGCGCCTATGTTCACATAGCTGGGCATGAGCACGGTGTTGGCGCCAATGTGGGCGCCGCGACGCACTGTTGCCGGAGGGACGATACGTGCCCCGGACTGGGCAATGTCTTCACCGAATTCACCGCTCCAGCGCAGGGGAATCTTGTCAAAAAAATGGGTATACCCGGCCGCCATGACCTCGTTGCGTGACATAAGGAAATACAGCAGCACGGCCTTTTTCAGCCATTCATTGACCTGCCAGCCTGAACCTGCTTCGCCGGGCTCGGCCACACGCAGAATGCCCTTCTCCAGCAAATCCAGGCAGTCTTCCACCGCCGCCCTGAACTCCATTGGCGCATTGGCCGGATTGAGCGCGGCGCGCTCTGTCCAGGCGGCTTCGATCAGCGCCTTGATGGCTTCATGTTTGGGCGTTTGCGTCATGCGCTTCAACTTTACTCCAGGAAATTCCTGATGGCAGCGGCTAACGATTCCTGCGCCGCCGGATCCAGCGGCCGGTGCCCGGCATCACTGATCAGGAAGGTATCCTCCACGCGTTCCCCAAAGGTTGCAATACGCGCGTCATGCACCTGCACGTTTTCCTTCACCATGGCCGCTGCTACCCGTGACAGCAGGCCCGGGCGGTCATTGCATTCGAGTTCCATGATGGTTCCCAGTCGCTCGGGATCCGGCTCAAATCGGATCTTCGGGTCTGAAATGAAATGCTTCAACCTGCGCGGTATAGCCCGCCGGACCATGGGGCGGGCTTGCTCCGTCATGGTCGCCACTTCCAGGCGCGCGATCAACTCCGCCGCGTCCTCCTGGCTCAACACATGGTCCTGCTGGTCCATCAACTGGAACAGATCAAAACTGCGGCCATCGAGGGTCGTGATGATGCGCGCTCCCATCACGTTGAAGCCCATTTCATCCAGCACCGAGGTGATCGAGGCGAACAGGCCATCGTGGTCCGGCACGCACACCAGCAATTCGGACACGCCATGCGGCTGCACCCCGCGTACCGCGATATGCGCCTCCCCGGGGCCGGCGTTTCCCTGCTCTTTCGGGGGAACCTGCTGCTGGCCCCGGATCACCACTTCGGTGGCCCATTCCAGCTGGTCCGCGGACAAACGCATGAAGGCATGTTCCGGCAAAGTGTGCCAGATCCTGCGGATTTCAGCCGGCGGTAATTCCCGGCGTAACAGGCGGCTGAGCGCGCTGGACCGGGTTTCACGGATCGCCGTTGCCCGCTGCAGCGGGTTGTCCAGGCCGCGGCGCAATGCGGCGCCGGTCTGCAGGTACAAGTCCCACAGCAGGCCATTCTTCCAGCTATTCCACAATTGTGGGCTGGTTGAGGAAATATCCGCCACGGTCAGCAGGTAGAGATAATCCAGGTAACGCACGTTACCCACGATGCCGGCAAATTCCTGGATGGTGGCGGGGTCGGTAAGATCCTTACGCTGGGCCGTGCGGGACATCAGCAAATGATGCCGCACCAGCCAGGCGATCATCTCGACATCGGCGCCGTCCAGGTCCAGCTGGCTGCAAAACTCCCGTGCATCGACCTCCCCCAGCACTGAGTGATCGCCACCCCGCCCCTTGGCGATGTCGTGAAACAGGGCAGCCAGGTAGAGCAACTCCGGCCGCTCAATGCGTTGAAATACCGGCTGGCACTGGGGAAATCTATCCCGGTACTTGCCGTAAGCGAACCGCCTGAGATTACGCACGACAAAAAGCGTGTGCTGATCCACGGTGTAGACGTGGAACAGGTCGTACTGCATGCGGCCCACGATATTGCCAAAGGCCGGAATCAGCTCGGCCAGCACACCGTAGCGGTTCATGCGCTGAAGTTGGGTGTACACACCTTCGGGCTGGCGCAGCAAGTCGAGAAAATACCGGTTGACTGCCGGGTCACGGCGGAATTCCTCATCCACCAGGTACAGGTTATCCCGCACCAGGCGGATGGTTGATGCGCCCACACCACGCAACTCCTCGTGGCATGCCAGCAGCAGGAACATTTCCATCAGCGCAGCGGGCCGGCGCAGGAACACGGCATCATCGCGGACCTGCAAAAAACCATGGCGCACCAGGAATTCTTCACCGAAGGCTTGCGTCTCGCCTTCGTCCGCGTAAAGCAGTTCCTCCTGGAACAACTGCAGCAGGCGCTCGTTGAGCCGTTCCAGTTGCATCACAGTGCGGTAGTAGGTCTGCATGAACTGTTCCACCGCCAGGTTGGAGTCCCGGTCGGTAAAGCCCAGGCGCTGGGCGACCTGGCGTTGAAAATCGAATAACAGGCGATCTTCGGCGCGTCCGGACAGCAAATGCAGCGCGTAGCGCACGCGCCACAGGAAGCGCTGGTCATTGACCAGGTTGGTGTATTCCGATTCGGTCAGAAAACCCCTTTCCACCAGACCGTGCAGGGTCTGAGCGCCGAAATGCCTCCTGGCCACCCAGGAAATCATCTGGATATCGCGCAAGCCGCCGGGACCCTCCTTGATATTGGGCTCGAGGTTGTACGCAGTTTCGTGGAAGCGGGCATGCCGCTCATGTTGCTCGGCAAACTTGGCCTCAAAATAAGCGCCGGCTGCCCACATGCGATCCGGCGATAGTTCGGACTGGAGGCGCTCGAACAAGGCGCCGGGTCCATCGAGCAGGCGACCCTCCATGAGCGTGGTGGCCGTAGATACGTTACTTAGCGCTTCTTCCCGGCACTGCTCGATGGTACGCACACTGTGGCCGAGATAGAAGCCGGCGTCCCATAGCAATTGGATGAAACTCTCGAGGGCCTCGCGCGGCAGATCCTCGACCAGAGCATCGTCCAGCAGGATCAACAGATCGACATCGGAATGGGGGTGCAGCTCACCGCGGCCAAAACCTCCGACCGCCACCAGACACATGTTAACCGGGCCGGGCATGACGCGGTGCCAGGCCAGCAGCAGCAATTGTTCAACCACCCAGGCACGTGCGCGGACCAACTGCGCCACGTCTTCCCCGGCCCACAATCGCGCGGCCAGGCGTTCATCCGCCCGATTAAGCGATTCCCTGATGAGTTCACGCAGTTCGCCCGTCGACTCCCTGAAAGGGACGGAGCTGTCCAGCGGACGCTCCACCTGGCGGCAGGCCAGGTCGACCGCAGTCAAGGTTGCCGGGTCGAGGCACCCCCGCGAAGCTTGCGGGGCCGCAAGCCGTTCATACATGGTCAGAGATCATCGTCCGGCAAGCGGGTCAGCACGTCGAATCCCTGTTCGGTGACGGCCAGGGTGTGCTCCCATTGCGCCGACAGGCTGCGGTCCCGCGTCACCACAGTCCAGCCATCCGGCAACAGCTTGGTCTCGCGTTTGCCGAGGTTGATCATGGGTTCGATGGTAAACACCATGCCCGGCACCAGCTCTTCGCCCGTGCCCGGCCGGCCAAAGTGCAGTACCTGCGGGTCTTCGTGGAAGACCCGGCCGATGCCGTGTCCGCAGTATTCGCGCACGACGGATCCACCTTGTCCTTCCGCATACGCCTGGATGGCGTGGCCGATATCGCCCAGGCGCACTCCGGGGCGGACCATTTCAATACCGGTCACCATGGCGCGATAGGCGATATCACAGATTCTTTTGCCCTTGATGGTGGGCTGGCCCACGTGGAACATCTTGCTGGTGTCGCCGTGCCAGCCGTCCTTGATCACGGTGATGTCGATGTTGATGATGTCACCGTCGCGCAAAACCCTGTCACCGGGAATGCCATGGCAAATGACGTGGTTCACCGAGGTGCATATGGACTTGGGAAATCCCCGGTAATTCAGCGGAGCGGGAATGGCCTGTTGCTGCCCGGTGATGTACCGATGGCAAATTTCGTCCAGTTCACCGGTGGTAATGCCAGGTTTGACCCGGGGGCCGATCATGCGCAAAACATCGGCGGCGAGCTGGCCCGCCACCCGCATTTTTTCAATATCCTGCTTGCTTTTCAGTGAAATGGCCACTAGGGTCTTACCAAGGTCCTTGTCCATAGAATTGATCAGTGGGTTCAACCTTAACAGGTTGTTGAAAAACGCCATCCTGACGTTTTTCACCGTCGCTTGCGAAAGGCGCGACTTTCGCTGCGCTCCCGAAATCAAGCGCTTATCAGCGCATGATTTCACCGGGCCATCCATGGCCCGGATAAGCAGGCTGTATTTCAACAGCCTGCTAAAGATGCCGCAAAAAGGTTTATTGTACATGCCTTTTGCCCTATGACTACCGGCCCTGCAGCTGGGATAATTACTCCCTGTTTGATGGCGAATTCTGACCCACTGGCTTGCGGGAGGAAAAATCGGAATGCGTAAGTTGGTGCGCCTCATATTGCCAGCCGCAGTCATCCTGGGCTCGGTCGCCGTCGTGGTGGGCCTGCTGGCGATTGCGAAAAGTAAAAACTCCGAGAAAAAAGCGGAAGCCGCATCGGCCATACTGGTCGAAACCGTCAAGGCCGACCTGCAGTCGCTCAATCTGTTCGTGATGTCGCAGGGCACAGTGCTGCCGCGCACCGAAACAGCCCTGGTGGCCGAGGTTCCCGGCAAGATCGTCAGCGTTTCGCCGAATTTTGTCGCCGGCGGCTTTTTTCATACGGATGAAGTATTGCTGCAGATAGACCCGAGCGACTACGAGGCAGGCGTCAAGCAGGCACAGGCCAACCTGGCCTCGCGCCAGGCGCAGTACTCTGACCAGAAAGCACGCTCGGAACAGGCGCTCAAGGACTGGACCAATCTCGGGCGCGAGGGGGAGCCTTCGGACCTGGCCCTGCATAAACCACAGCTGGCGGAAGCACTGGCGGGGGTGCAGGCCGCCGAAGCGGATCTGCAAAAAGCGCAGCGCAATCTGGTGCGCACGAGCATCGGATTGCCCTATGACGGCCTGGTGCGAACAAAGCTGGTGGGTATCGGGCAGTACGTGGGGCCAGGAACGCCGCTGGGCGTGACGTTTTCCATCGACACCGCTGAAATCCGCCTGCCCCTTTCCAGCAGCGATACCGCCTACCTGCAACTCCCCTCCGCCACCGGCCTGGAAGGCCCAGCCCGTCCGAAAGTCCATTTGAGCGCTGAAGGCAGCGGTTTCGACGGTCAGTGGGAAGCCGAGATTATCCGCACCGAAGGGGTGATCGACGAGACCAGCCGGGTGATATACGCGGTGGCACAGGTAATCGACCCCTATGGCGTGCTGGGCCAAAGCGATAAACCGGAGCTGAAGATCGGCACATTCGTGCGCGCCCGCATAGAAGGCTTGCGGGCAGACAACGTCGTCGTGCTGCCCCGCTCCGTATTGCACGCCAACGATACCGTGCTGGTGGCCAACAGCGAACGCAAATTGGAAATCAGGCAGGTCGACGTGCTGCGCGCGGAGCCGCAGACGGTATACATCAGCAGTGGCATCGAGGAGGGTGAACTGGTCATTACTACCGCCCTGGATGCGCCCATCCCGGGAACGCTGCTGACGGTGAGCGCAGACGCAGCCGGGAAGCAACAACCGGTCGCTTCCCAGCCGCAAGTCGCCAGCGATCAGCCGTAAACCTGATGCATCAGGATCCATTCAATGCCCTGATCGAATGGTTCGCCAGGAACCCCGTTGCCGCCAACCTGCTAATGCTCATTTTGCTGGCCGGCGGCATGGTTACGGTGTTCACGATCAAGAAGGAAATCCAGCCGCGCATCGAGACCAATACCATCAGTGTGACCGTCCCGTTCCTCGGCGCCACCCCGGAAGACGTCGAGGAAGGGGTCATCGTCAAGATCGAAGAAGCGATCCAGGATATCGAAGGGATCGAGGAAATCGTTTCGACCGCCAGCCGCGGCGTGGGCAA
Source organism: Lysobacterales bacterium (assembly GCA_035292625.1). Lineage (GTDB taxonomy): Bacteria > Pseudomonadota > Gammaproteobacteria > Xanthomonadales > SZUA-36 > SHZL01. The sequence continues at coordinate 7,832 of DATDPS010000042.1, forward strand.
TGTCACCATCGAGGTCATTGCCGATTACGAAGTCACCGAGATCATGGACGAAGTCAAGAGCCGCATCGATGCCATCTCGACTTTTCCCGACAACACAGAGAAGCCCATCATCTCGCGCTCAAACTTCCAGCAGCAGGTCGTGATGGTCACCGTATACGGTGAGGTGGATGAAAGAACCCTGAAGGAATTTGCCAAGCAGGTGCGCAACGAGATCGTTACCCTGCCCGGTGTAACCCGTGCCGAAATACTGGGCTCGCGCGAGTACGAAATCAGCATCGAAATCAGTGAATTCGCGCTGCAGTCCTACAGCATGACACTGATCGAAGTGGCAAATGCCGTGCGCCAGGGATCGCTGGACCTGCCCGCGGGCTCAATACGCTCCGATTCCGGAGACGTGCTGGTGCGTACCAAGGGCCAGGCTTACACCGGCGCCGATTTCGAAAACATCGTGGTGCGCACGAATGCCGACGGCACCCGGGTATTGCTCAAGGACATCGCCCACATTCGCGACGAATTCACCGAGTCCGACAGCTTCTCCGAGTACAACAACAAACCCGCCATAACCATCCGGGTCTTGTCCGTTGGCCAGCAGAGCGAGCTGGATATTTCCGCCACCGTGCACGACTACGTGAACAGGAAACGGGCATCCCTGCCCACGGACCTGCAGCTGGCCGCCTGGGCTGATGTCAGCTACTACCTCAAGGGCCGCCTCGACATGATGGTGAAAAACCTGATGATGGGGGCCGTACTGGTGTTCCTGGCGCTGGCGCTGTTCCTGCGCCTCAAGCTTGCCTTTTGGGTGATGATGGGTATACCCATCGCGTTTCTCGGCACGTTCCTGCTCATGCCCACCATTGACGTGACGGTGAACATGCTCAGCCTGTTCGGCTTTATTCTGGTACTGGGTATCATCGTCGATGACGCCATCGTCATCGGCGAGAGCGCTTACACCAATATGCGCGCCAAGGGTCATTCGCTGGAAAACATCATCGAGGGTGTGCAAGCGGTTGCCATGCCAGCCACCTTCGGCGTGTTGACGACTATGGCGGCTTTCGTTCCCATCCTCATGATTTCCGGTGTTCCGGGGCAGTTTTTCTCAGCCATTGGCTGGATAGTGATCCTGTGTCTGTTCTTTTCCCTGGTGGAATCCAAGCTGATCCTCCCCGCCCACCTGGCGCATATGAAGGTCAGGCACTATGAGAAAGATACGCGCAATGCCGTCATCCGCTTCCAGCGCTATTTCAGCGAAGGCTTGCATCACTTCATCGACCGCAGGTACCTGCCACTGTTGCACGCCGCGCTGAATCGCCGCTACCTGACGATTGCCATTTTCATTGCCGCTCTGATCCTGTCCATAGGCTTGCTGGTGGGCGGCATCCTGCGTTTCGTTTTTTTCCCGGATTTCACCGCGGATTTCCTGCAGGTTACCCTGGAAATGAACCAAGGCACGCCCGCGGCCCAGACCCACGCGGCCTTGCAACGGGTGCAGGACGGCTTGTGGGAGCTGGACCGCAAAGTGAGCGCCGAACAGGGGGTGGAATCGGGGGCCGTGGTGGTGAGCGTCCTGTCCTTCGCGGATGACGACGTGTCCGGCCAGATCATTACCGAACTGGTGAAAGAGAACGACGATGTGATCACCGGGGCCGAGGTGTTGCGGCGTTGGCGCGAAGAGGTTGGCGACGTTCCCGGGGCGAAGACCCTGGGCTTCGAGGGAGCGACAGGCCCCGGCGGCGGCGCCTCGATCTCTCTGCAGCTGATGGGCGCCAATGTCGACCAGGTGGCGCGCGCCGCGCGCGAGCTGGAACGCCGGATCCGGCAATATGAAGGCGTTTATGACGTGCGCAATACCTTCGAAAGCGGCACACCGGAAATCAAGCTCAACATCAAGCCGGAAGCAGAAGCGCTGGGTCTTAAACTGGCTGACCTCGCCCGGCAGATTCGCGCCGGCTTTTACGGTGAAGAAGTGCAACGCGTGCAGCGGGGCCAGGACGAAGTTAAAGTCATGGTCCGCTACCCGCGCGATGAACGGGATTCCGTCGGCTATCTGGACAATGTGCGCATTCGCACACCGGACGGCGGCCTGGTGCCATTCCACGCCGTGGCGGAAATCGAATTGAGCGAGAGCCCGACCACCATCCGCCGCTTCGATCGTGAACGCGCCGTTCGCGTTACCGCCGAAGTCGACAAGGAAAACTACGAGCCGGGAAAGATTACCGAGGACATTCTCGAGCGGGAATTACCCCAGGTTTTGGCACAATTTCCCGGCGTGCGGCACAAACTCAGCGGCGCCACGGAGAGTCAACAGGAGGTGCAGACCGACCTGGTCAGGGGCGCGCTGCTGGCCCTGTTTCTGATTTACGCCCTGATGGCCGTGCCGTTGAAATCCTATTCGCAGCCGCTGATCATCATGTCGGCGATCCCCTTCGGCATTATCGGCGCCATGGTCGGGCACTGGATCCTGGACATCGAGGTCAGCATGATGAGTTTCTTTGGCATCATCGCCTTGTCCGGCGTGGTAGTGAACGACAGCCTGATCCTGGTGGATTTCGTCAACCGCGAACGGCTGGCCGGTGTGCCGCTGGCCCAGTCTGTCCTGGATGCGGCCCGCAAGCGTTTTCGCGCCATCCTGCTCACCTCGCTTACAACTTTTTTCGGGCTGATCCCGATCGTGCTGGAATCCAGCCTGCAAGCCCAGATCGTGATTCCGATGGCCGCTTCCCTGGCCTTTGGCATCCTCTTCGCCACGATCATTACGCTGTTCCTGATCCCAACGCTGTACCTGATTCTGGATGATTTCAACCAATGGCGGCACAGAATCTTCAGCCACTCGCTGCTGCATCAAGCCAGCAAGCAGCCGCTGCACGCGCAGGAGTCCGTTTCGACTACCAGCCAGCGGCCAACAGCGTAACGCATCGCCGGGCCTGTGCCAAACCCAACACCATGAACCCAGCAGCATGAATATCCGGCAACTGCTTGAGCTGGCAATGCACCAGCTGACCTTGTCCGATTCAGCCCGGCTGGACGCAGAAATCCTGCTGGGCCATGCACTGGAGGTGGGGCGTTCATTCATCTACGCCAACCCGGGACTGGTCGTGCCATTGAAGCGTCGCAATGAGTTTCTGCGCCTGGTACACCAGCGCAGCGAAGGCATGCCCATTGCCTACCTCACGGGCCGGCGCTCGTTCTGGTCGCTGGATCTGTTGGTAACGCCGGCCGTGCTGATCCCGCGCCCGGAAACGGAATTGCTGGTTGAATCCGCGCTGGAACTGATTCCCACGGACCGGCCGCTGCGGATTGCCGACCTTGGAACTGGCAGCGGCGCGATTGCGCTGGCCATCGCGCGCGAACGCCCTGTCTGTGAAGTGCATGCCACGGATTACAGCCTGGATGCCTTGCGGGTTGCGCAGGAAAATGCGCTTCGGCTTGGGCTGACCCAGGTGCATTTCCACCACGGCTCCTGGGCCGATCCGCTCAAGGGTGAATTCGACATGGTGATCAGCAATCCACCCTACGTGGCACAGGACGATCCACACTTGCAACAAGGTGACTGTAGCTTTGAACCCCGCCTGGCGTTGAGCCCGGGAGCGGATGAATTGAGCGCTTTGCGGCAGGTTGCGGCAGCGGCTTCGGCCGTGTTGTCAGGCGGGGGGTGGCTGCTGCTGGAGCACGGTCATGAGCAGGGTGAAGCCGTACGGGAGATACTGAAACAGGCGGCGTACCAGGATATAACTACCGTGCACGACCTCGCTGGTTTGGAGCGCGTGAGCCGCGGAATGAAAAAGGAGCCAGGCTGAGCTGACCCCTTTTTTTTCAAACCGTAAAACCAAACAGACCGGCATCCCGCCAGTCTGTTGGTTTAAAGCGCCTGTGTGTTCTGGGTGCTACTTTAATCGCCCTGTAATTAAATGTCAATTTTCGTCAACGCGTTTTGCCCTCAGGGGCGCCATTACGGCGGCGTAAAGCGCCGCACGGCCGCCAAGCCAGCGCCCAGCATCACCGCGATCATCATAACCAGGCCGTAGCGGTTGAGCATGTCGATCCGTTTCACCACCTTGGTGTTGACGATGGTGCACTCTGCTTCCTGCCCGGGAATGACCAGCAAGTCCAGGCAATCGCCATAATCAGCAATAAAGGTATCCCGCTCAATTTCCCGCACGCTGCAAAACAGGCCGTCTGACGGCACATGGTCGATTTCCCAGCCACCCGGCTGGTCTCGATTGATGAACTTTGGCTGGAAATCCATCTGCTGCGGGCAAGACAGGCGAATCTCCACATCCGCTTCATCGCCACTCGCCCCGATCCATTTCTTGTAGACCTGCAGTTCCACGGTGTTTTCATCCGCACCGGACACACTCTCCACCTCACCCCGGGCTGCGACGCAAACCGGCAACAGCAGCAGGAAGATGGTTAATAAACCTGGGGTTTGATTGAGTCTGTGCCAATTCATTACACCATCCAAAAAAAACCCCGCGATGTCACCACCGCGGGGCTTTCTTTACTGCTTTCCGTCATTCCAGCCTGCGCCATTAAGCGCAGGTTGGAATCCAGAAATTATACGAAACGCCGGAAGCCGACGAAGCCCACACCCAGCATCAACAGCGCCAGGATTGCCAAGCCATACTGGCTCAGTGTCGGGATACCCTCGAAGAACGCGGTATTGGTGACGGTGCAGCTCACGCCTGAACTGGCAATGTCAACGTCAAGATTTCCGCAAGGGTTACTGGATTCGACAGCGCTGTCGTAGACGTCTTCGTCCACCGAGCAGTTGGTGCCGCCTTCCCAATCCGGGATAACCGCGGCGGTGTGACAGTTATTACCCTCGCCGTAGAAATTTATATCCCAGTAACCATAATACTCATTTTCCCCAAGGATTGGGTTATCGCATTGCAGAGTGAGCTGATAATTCTGGTCGACGTCAGCACCGTCGGAGCCTTCGATGACCCAGTCCTTGCAGACTTCGACTTCGACCGGATCCGGAGAGTTGGTGATGATGCACAGGTTCTCGCCACCCGAACTGACGTTTTCGAACTCGCAAGCGTCAGCGCCGTCATCCGAATCCTGGGTTGATTCGGCGTTATCTGCATCCACCTCGTAATCGGCCGAGTAGCCCGCTACCGCATCTTCCCAGATTTCGCAGTCCAGCTGGCCATTGTCAAAGCTTTCAACCACGAATTCCACTTCAAAATCCCCGCCTGACGCGACTCTTGTCGCCTCTTGGTTCAGCGGCACACCGGTGAAGCACTGGATGTTGACGGTTACGGGGGTGACGCTGTTGCCGTCAGTAAACTCCTTCTGCACGGTAAACGTGGCGCGGGTCTGGGTCTGTGCGTAGGCCAAGCCTGGCAACAGAAGAGCCGCGAGCAAGGTCAAAAACACGCGTTTGATAGTCATTTGTTTCTCCATTATCTGGTTTCTGGTTTCTGGTATCTGGTTTCCGGATGCCGTCCGTCACCACCATGGTAACCCGTGCAATCCAACCTTTTCACTCCAAAAAAATCGGGCGCCTCGAAAATTTTTACACATCAGATCCGCCCAACTTCGTTTCGGAGCAGGAGACATGGGTTGCTCGCGATCAAACAACCCGGGCGCTGTTTCCCACACCGTTGCGCGAGATTATCCATGAAATGTCAGATTGTGTCAATTTCCCTATGCGATTATTTTTCAGGCTGGCTGGCCTCGCCCGCCTGCTCCACCAGCCTGGGGTCGAGCTGCTTGCTGCGGCGGGCCCCCAGGTCACGCAGCATTTCGGCCTGTCGCAGCAAATTGCCGCCGCCGGTGGACAACTGGCCGAAAGCCTCGTCGTAACTCTGCTGCGCCTGCCGCAGGCGATCGCCTACCGCAAGAAGTTTGTCGACGAAGCCGGCGAACTTGTCGTACAGCAGCCCGGCCCGGTTGGCAATTTCCTGCGCGTTGGTATTTTGCTTGTGGATGGACCAAACCGCCGCCACCGTGCGCAGGGTGGCCAGCAGGTTGGTGGGGGACACCATGGCCACCTTCCTTTCCAGCGCAAACAGCGGCAGTTCCGGGTCGGACTGCAGTGCTTCGATCAGCGCCGCTTCGATCGGGATGAACATGAGCACGAAGTCCAGCGCCTGCAGTTCCGGTAGATCGGCATAGCCCTTTTCTGCGAGGTTCCGGACGTGGTTGCGTATGGCCTGAACGTGGTCTTTCAGGTGGCTTGCCCTGGCCCCTTCGTCAGTTTCGGACTGGTAACGCGTCCAGGCATTGAGCGATACCTTGGAATCCATCACGATCGATTTCCCTTCCGGCAGGTGCAGCACCAGGTCGGGCTGCAGGCGCTGGCCGTCCTCGGTGGTGATGGAGACCTGGGTGGAATACTCGCGGCCTTTTTCCAGGCCGGTCATGTCAAGCAGCCGCTCCAACTGCTGCTCGCCCCAGTTGCCCTGGGCTTTGACGCTGGAGGTAAGCGCCCGTGTCAGGTTGGTCGCGTCGGCGTGCAGCCGCACATTGAGTTTTTCGAGATCCAGCAGCCTGGCCTGCAACACCTGGTGTTGGGCGGTCTCGTGTTTGTGGGTTTCGGTGACGGTATTGCGGAATTCAGTCAGCTTTTCGTTCAGCGGGCCCAGCAAGGTGTCAAGTTGTTTGCGGTTGAGATCGGACAACTTTTCCGACCGCTCTTCAAAGATCCTGCCGGCCAGGCGCTCGAAATTCTCCGCCAGGCGCTGTTCCGCCTGTTCCAGTTTGGCGATCTGTTCGCGGTAATGCTCTGCGTGGTCCGCTGCACGGGTTTCAAGGATGGCGGTTTGCTGTTGCGCGCGCGACAGCTCATCTGCCAGTTGCTTCACGCGGGCGGCCAACGCCTCCGCTTCGGGCTGCATGCGCCGGCGTTCGGCACGGGCAGCCCGCCGTGAAGCGAACCAGGCTAGCGCTACCGCGAGCAACAGGCCCAACAGCAGGCCGGCCCACAGGCCTGCCTGCACGCTGCCAATACCCTGCGCCATCAACCACTCATTCATGTGCTGCTCCCACTCGTGGGTGCTGTCCTTGCGGCGGCCTTGACCTGCTGCCACAAGGCTTCCGTCTTGCCGTGGCGGGGACCCATATGATCCGTCTCACGAGCCGGCAAGCTCCACGGTAATCATGGCGCCGCCCCACTCGCTGGAAGCAATGTCAATTTTGCCACCATAAGCGGTCAGCAGCTCGAGGACAATGGCCAGCCCCAAACCATGACCTTCTTCGCGTTCATCGCCGCGCACGCCGCGCTGCAGCAGGACAGGCCAGTGCAGCGGGTCGATGCCCGGGCCGTCATCCTCCAGCCGCAGCCACAAGCCGGGGCGAGAGGCGGCCTGGAGGAGCACTCCCGCACTCAGGCGAATTTTCGAGCGGCCATATTTGAAGGCATTGTCGAGCAGGTTACCCGCCAATTCGAGCAAGTCCCGTTCCTCGCCAAAAAACTGCAGATCGGCCGGAATGTTCAAATCCACCATGATGGGCTTATGCGCATGGATTTTCAGCAGGCTGGCCACTATCCGCTCCACCTGCGGCGCCACGGCCACCGGCGGGGCCATGGTGCGCCGGGCTGAGAGCGCGGCACGCTGCAGGCGGGTGGCCACCAGCTGGTTCATTTCCTCAACCGCCTTGCGCATGGCGGCTTTTGCTGCCGGGCCATCGCTTTCAAGCCCGGCTCGCAGGACGGCCAGCGGGGTCTTGAGGCTGTGCGCCAGGGAATCCAGGGCATTGCGATAACGTTGCCGGTTGGCCTTTTCGGTTGCAAGCAATTGGTTGACATTGCGCGCCAGTGGTTCCAGTTCGCGCGGGTAACGGCCGCGTAACTGCGACTCCCTCCCGGTTTCCACCAGGGCCACATCCCCTGCCACTTGCTGCAATGGCCTGAATCCCAGGTAAATCATGATCAGCTGTGCCGCCAGCAGAATCAGCCCGGCCGCCACCAGCGCACGCCACAAACCCAGGCGGAAGGCGCTGGTCTGGCGTTCGATCTCGTCCGCGGCGACCAGCACCGAAACGGTGAAGGGGAAAATCGATTCGTCGGCCGGCTGCCAGTCCAGGCCGTATTGGTATGCGTAATAACCAAGATTTGCCGTTGGTTCGGTGAATCTGTGTTCTCCCGCCCCGACGGTATCAAGCTCGGGCAACTGCAGGCCCAGGCTGGATGGTGAGTTCCAGTGCTGTTCAAGCCCGTGTACGTGGACATAGATGCCGGAACCGGGCTGGCTCAGGCGGGGGTCGCCCAGGTCCTGGCTTAGCTCCAGGCGACCCGCATGGTCCACGTCGGCAGCGGCCAGCACCAGGTACACATAGGATTCCATGCGCGACTGCAGGGTCCTTACAGCGCCGCGCTGGTTGGCCGCCGCCAGCGCATACCCAACCAGGCCCAGCGCCAGCGCCAATATTGCGCTGGCAATGAGCGACATGCGCCAGCGCAGCGAAAACGGCCGCGACCGCCGGTCCTGTGGCTCTGTGTTGCCGGCCGGCGGTTCAGGCACGGCCGCCGCTTCCGGTTCCATGATCCGGCGCCAGCGCCAGGCGGTAACCGCGGCCACGCAAGGTCTCGATCGGGTTCAGCGATCCGGCGGGATCGAGCTTGCGCCTGAGCCGGCCAATAAACACTTCGATGACATTGCTGTCCCGCTCGGCATCCTCGTCATAAATGTGCTCGGCCAGCTCAGACTTGGTGACCACGGCTTCCGGGTGCAGGGCCAGGTACTGCAATATCTTGAATTCATACGTGGTCAACTCGACTTCGGCGCCGTCCAGGTAAACCCGCTGACCCGACAGGTCTATTGCCAATGGCCCGAAATGGATTTCCGGGCTGGCGTGACCACCGGAACGGCGGATCAGCGCATTGATCCTGGCCATCAGCTCTTCAAAATGGAATGGCTTGGTCAGGTAATCATCGGCCCCGGCTTCCAGTCCTTGCACCTTGTCCCGCCAGTCGGTCCGGGCAGTCAGCACCAGGATGGGGAAGGAGCGGCCGGAGGCGCGCAGCCGGCGGACCAGGTCCAGCCCGGATACGTGCGGCAAACCCAGGTCGATGATGGCCAGGTCCAGCGGCAACTCCTCGGCAAAATAAAGGCCCTCACGTCCGTCGGCGGATTCATCGACGGCAAAGCCGGCTTTACGCAGTTGCGCGGACAGGGCGGTGCGCAGGTCCATATCGTCCTCGACGATCAGGACACGCATGTCAGTCTTTCTTGTTTCGCGACGGGCTGCGCACCGGGATTCGCACGACCCTGACCACGCCATCTTTGGTCAATAATTTGATTACGTGCACCTGCTGATCGCCGTGTAGTTCGGTGTGAGCGGAAAGCACTTTGGCGTCATATTGACGGGCGGCCTGGTTCGCTGCCTGGTCCAGGCTCTGGGCCAGGACCGCGAGCGGCAACGCCAGCAGCAAAGCCAGGAAGATTTGACAGCATGCCTTCTTCAACACCGATTCCCCAATCTGTTCTGCGACATTCTAAGGTATCAACATGAATTTGACCTGAACCAGAAGATTTCGCATCAGAAGATTTCGGCCACCATGCAGCGCAGGCTGCCGCCGGCTTTTTCGATCTCGTCGAGCTCGGCGGTGTGCAGCCGGAAGCCCCAGGCATCCAACAATGCCCGGTTCTTCGGGCGCAAGGCATTGGCCGCGGTCCGGCTCATGAACAGATCATGCTGCGTCAGGGCAATGCAGTTGCCTGCAAACGCAGCCTTCTCAGCATCGTCGAGGTACAGCATCTTGCCGTCGTAAACACCAGCCAGTTCGCGTGGCACATTGGGGTCCGCAAAAGTGGGGGCATGCAGGACGCAGGCGCGGCCGGCCAGCACGGACATCACGACATTGGTATGGTATTCACCAGGCAGTAAATCGAAATACAGGGTGTGGACCAGGCCGAAAGCCTTGTGCATCGCCCTGAGGCCAGCTTCATCGACGCGCTCCGTCATACCGCAATACCCAATCCGTCGGGCACGGTCGATGATCAGGGGGCCGGTGAGCTCTGCGATGCAATTTTCCACCGACAGGTCAATGGCCTGGTAATCCATGCCTTCGAACCAGGCGCGAATATCCTTGCGAGCACCTTCCTGCTGACGGCTGGCATGCAGCATGTGACCGATGATGAAGCGCTTGGGCGCAGTGCCAAAAACATTATTGGGAAAAACGCTGTCCGGGAAGCTGGGATCCCCGGCAAAACTTTTCACCGGGATTCCGGCGTCACGAATGATCCCGATCAGGTCGATGTACTGGTCCAGTGCCCGGTCCGGGTCAACCGCCCGGCTCAGGTCCATGTAGTGGTTGTCGCGCGCCGAGTCCTCGCTGAGCCGGAAATTTACCGGTTCGATCATCATCACTCCTTGGGGAGTAGCGGGATAATCCGCCGGCAGCCGCCCGACGCGGCTTTCCATCAGGGTCCGGCGTGGATCAGAAGTAATCATGGAGAGCCTCTCATGCTGCGTCGCGCTGGTCGCCCAGGCCGCTTCGCATGTATTCCCAGGCTCCCAGGAACAGGCGGCTGTTACCCGGCTCCAGGTGGGTATGTTCAGACAGATAACGGCGCCACTTACGGGCGCCAGGCAATCCCTGGAACAGGCCCAGCAGGTGACGGCTGATACGTCCGACTGGCACCCCAAGCCCGGCCTGCGCTTCCGCGTAACGGCTCATGGCCAGCACCACGGACAACCGATCGGGCATGGCACACGAACCCGCCAGCGCCTGCTCGCATTCCCTGAGCAGCCAGGGCCCATGGTAGGCAGCGCGGCCCAGCATCACACCATCGACGTGTGCAAGGTGATGCAGAGCCTGAAGTGCCGTGGTGACTCCACCGTTCAGCACGACCGTCAGTTGCGGGCATTCACGCTTCAGGCGGTAGACCCAGTCGTACCGCAGCTCGGGCACATCGCGATTATCTTTCGGACTCAGGCCGGACAGCCAGGCTTTGCGTGCGTGCACAGCGAAAACCGTGCAGCCGGACCGGGCCACGCACTGCACGAAATCGCTGAAGTAGTCATAACTGTCCAGCTCATCGACGCCCAGGCGGGTCTTGACTGTGACCGGGATGTCCACACTGTCCATCATGGCCACCACACAATCACGCACCAGTTCAGGTTCGCGCATCAGGCAGGCGCCGAAACGGCCATTCTGGACCCGCTCCGAAGGGCAGCCAATGTTGAGATTGATTTCGTCGTAGCCGCGTTCTTCGGCAATTTTCGCGCACTGCGCGAGCTCGCCCGGATCGCTGCCGCCGAGCTGCAGGGCCAGCCGATGCTCCGCCTCGTCGAAGCCGAGCAAATGGTCGCGATCACCGTGCAGGACCGCCCCGGTGGTCATCATCTCGGTGTAAAGAATGGCCGCAGGCGCAAGCAGGCGATGGAAATAACGGCAATGCCGGTCCGTCCAGTCCATCATCGGCGCCACGCTGAGGCGCCGGGTGTCATGTAATACGTCGCGCATGTGCACTATGCTTATTCGCCCGGATCCATGCCCGCCATGGTGAGAATTTTCCTGGCCAGCTTGAGGTGCGGAATATCCAGCATCTGGCCGTCAAGGCCGACAGCCCCTGCGTCGGGATGGGCGGCAAAAGCAGCAATGATGCGTTGCGCATGGGCGATTTCGCCCGCGTCGGGCATGAAGACTTCGTTGATCACTTCCACCTGGTTCGGGTGGATCGCGAGTTTGCCGCTGAAGCCATCGCGCCGCGCAGCGATGCACGATGAATGCAAAGAGTCGGCATCGCGAAAATCCGCATGGATTGTGTCAATGGCAGGCACGCCGGCGGCGCTGGCGCCAAACAGGCAAAATGCCCGCGCTACCTGGTAGGGAAACGTCCAGTTGCCATCCCCATCCTTGTTGGCCGAAGCGCCCAGCGCAGCCCGCAGGTCTTCAGCACCCCAGGTCAGCGCTGCCAGGCGCTGGTCACAGCGGGAAAACTGGCCCAGCGTGAACATGGCCTGCGGCGTCTCGGTGGCCAGTGGCAGAATTCGTGTGGATCCCGGTTCGATGTCAAGTTCGGTTTCCAGCCGGTGCAGTCGTTCGCCGAGTTCGATCACGTCGTCGACCGAACGGGTCTTGGGCTGAACGATACCGTCAGGCCGGCCAGCCATCACGGATTCCAGGTCGATTACGGCTTCGGGCGTATCCACGGGATTGATTCGTACCCACAACTGGCTGCGCCGGTTCTGCTGGCGTGCTTGCAGGTAGCAGAGCGCCAGGCTGCGCGCGGCCGGCTTGTTGGCGGCAACCACCGCATCTTCGAGATCGAGGATGAGGGCATCAGCCGCGACATCGTCGCCTTTGTGCAGCTTCTTCTCGCTGTCAGCGGGGATGAAGAGCAGTGAGCGCAATCTCATTTCCGACAGGCTCCTAGGGTTTCCGCAACATCAGGGCCGAGCGTTTGCAACTGGCGACTAATTCGTTTTTCTGGTTGTAAGCGCGGTGGGTAAAAATCACGATGCCATTTTGAGGGCGGGATTTGCTTTCGCGCAATTCCGCGACTTCGGTTTCGACATGGATCGTGTCACCATGGAACAAGGGCTTTGGGAAACGGACTTCATCCCAGCCCAGGTTGGCCACGGTGGTGCCCAGCGTGGTGTCGCCTACCGAAATGCCAACCACCAGACCCAGGGTGAAAGCGCTGTTGACCACGCGCGTGCCGAATTCCGTATGCTCGCGGCAATACTCCTCATCGAGGTGTAGTGGGGCCGGATTGTGGGTCAGGGCGCTGAAAAACACGTTGTCGGCTTCAGTGATGGTGCGGCGAATAGCATGCGTGAACTGCTGCCCGAGCTGAAACTCTTCGAAATACAGTCCTGCCAATGCTGCTCTCCCGTGTTTTCCAGTTCTCCTGGCCCATAATACAGACTACACTCTTGGCATTGAATGGGCAGCAGCTTTGCATGCACTACCCCAACATTGTTGCAAGCAGTCATGGACAGGGCGCTGGAACCCCCTGTCTGGCCAGATGGGAGCCTTGCAACAAGGTCGTCAGATCGAGTTGCAGGAATTGGTTGAGCGGCCGTTTGCTGCAGCGAGGGCTTGGAAAGTGAAGACCCGACTCGTCATACGTGTGTACCGGCACAAACCGGGATCAGCAGCCAAAACCACAATATGCCATCCAATGCCATGGCTGATTCTCCTGTTGCTTGCAGGCTGCGATTCAGCCGGTGAAGCGGTCATGGTTGGCACCCTGGAGCGTGAGCGCATAGAGCTCAAAACCGAAAGCAGCGAACCGTTATCCGCCATTTTTGTCCAGGATGGCCAGGCGGTACCTGCAGGTGCGCTGGTTCTGCAACAGGACCCCTCACGCGCACAGGCCAGGCGCGCGCAGCAGGCCGCCTTGCGGGACCAGGCGGCGGCGCGGCTGGCCGAACTCGAGCGCGGCCCAAGACAGGAAGCCATCCGCGAGAGCCGGGCCCGCCTGGAGAGTTTGCAGGCACAAACCGTCAATGCGGCCGCCGAATTATTACGCGCGCAGGAAGTGTTCGACAAAGGCCTATCCAGCCAGGCAGCGCTGGACCAGGCGGAAGCCGCGTGGAAATCAGACCGGGCCCAGGAAACTGCCGCCCGCGAAGCGCTGGCGGCTTTGCTTCACGGCACCACTCCCGAAGAGCTGCAGCAGGCCGCGGCCGCCCTGGCCGCCAGCCAGGCCCTGCTGGCACAGGCCGAAATCGATGTGGACCGGACCGGTATCCGCGCGCCGGTCAAGGGCATTGTGGACAAGATCCTGTTCCAGCTGGGTGAACGCCCGCCCGCGGGCACTACGGTTGCCATCCTGCTGGACGATTCACGCACCTTTGCCCGGGTTTATGTCCCGGAATTCCTGCGCGCACGGCTGCAGGCGGGAAAACAGGTGGAAGTGCGGGCCGACGGTGTTGCAGGCAATTTCCAGGGCACCGTGCGCTGGGTTTCCTCAGACGCCAGTTTTACGCCCTACTTTGCTCTCACCGAGCACGACCGCTCGCGCCTGAGCTACCTGGCGGAAATCGATCTGGCGGACGCCGCCGGTTTGCCGGCCGGGCTGCCCGTGGTTGCCCTGCCTCCTGCCGAGTAAGGAAATGTCTGCGGAGTTGTCAGCTCTTTCGCCTCCGGCCGCGCGGCCTGGCAAGGACCTGGCTATCGTCGCACACGGCGTGGGCAAGACTTTCGGAAAAGTGCGCGCTGTCTACCAGCTCGACCTTATGGTCGAGCGGCAACGCATTTTTGGATTTTTGGGTCCCAATGGCTCGGGAAAGTCCACCACCATCCGCATGCTATGCGGTCTTTTGACGCCCACCGCCGGCGATATCGAAGTACTGGGCTTGCACATTCCACGGCAGGCCGAAGAACTGCGCCTTAAGGTGGGCTACATGACCCAGAAGTTTTCCCTTTACGAGGACCTCACTGGACAGGAAAACCTGCAATTCATGGCGAGCATTTATTCACTGCCCCGGCCGCAGCAAAAGCTGCGCATTGGCGCGGTAGCAGAACGCTTTCACCTTGCCAGCTTCCTCGGCCAGCGTGCCGGTACTTTGAGTGGCGGGCAAAAGCAGCGGCTGGCCCTGGCAGCGGCAACCTTGCACCAGCCTGAACTTCTGTTTCTAGACGAGCCCACCAGCGCGGTTGACCCGGAAAACCGGCGCGCATTCTGGGAAATCCTTTTCGACCTGGTGGCGGAGGGCACGACGATCCTGGTTTCCACCCATTACATGGATGAGGCCGAGCGGTGTCACTCGCTGGCCATCCTCGATAAGGGCGAGCTGGTTGCCCAGGGCACCCCCGCAGACCTGTCACGCGGCATTGACGCGCGCGTCGCGATCGTCGATTCGCCGCAGCCCAGGCGTGTGCGCAAGGCCCTCGCGGCCCAGAGTTTTGTTCTGAGCAGCGCGCAGATTGGCAACACGCTGCGCGTTCTGTTGCGCAAGGACCAGCCAGCCCCGGAACAATCGATACGTGAAGCCGTCAGCCGGGCCGGATTGCATCTGGAAAAAGTTGAAATTTCAGAGCCCAGTCTCGAAGACGTATTTGTAGCTGCAACGCGCGCCAGGAAAGAGGCATGATTTCCGCACAGCGGATATTCGCGGTGGTGCACAAGGAGTTGATTCAGCTGCGCCGGGACCGGCTGACGTTTGGCATGATTCTCGGCATTCCCACTGTATTGTTGCTGTTGTTTGGCTATGCCATCAACCTGGACCCCCGTCATCTCGATGCTGCCGTGGCGGACCTGTCAGGCACCGCGGCTTCACGCCAGATGGTAATGGATATTGCGCATTCCCAGGTGGTGAACATCCGTTACCAGGTGGGCAGCGTTGAAGAACTGGAGGAATTGCTGCGCATGGGCCGGATCAGCGTCGGGGTGTACATACCTGCGGATTACGAGCGCCGCTTGCTGCAAGCCGAGCGCTCCGCTGCGCAGTTGTTGATCGACGGGTCGGACACCGTGGTCCAGGGCGCGGCGACGAAGCTGGGCGGGTTGGCGCGCATCTCACCCTACAACGACCGGCCGCCGCAAATGGAGATTCGCACCTATTTCAATCCCGAGCGCAGGTCACCGATCAACACGGTTCCCGGCCTGGTCGGCGTCATTCTCACCATGACCATGATCCTGTTCACTGCCGTTGCCATCGTGCGGGAGCGGGAGCGCGGAAACCTCGAACTCCTGATCACTACGCCGGTGCGAACGCCGGAACTGATGCTGGCAAAAATCCTGCCCTATGTGCTGATCGGGTTGATCCAGGTCAGCCTGATCCTGGCCTTGGGTCACCTGCTGTTCAAGGTCCCGATCCGGGGCAGCCTGCTCGATGTCTATGTGCTCTCGTTGATTTTCATCATCGCGAACCTGGCGCTGGGGCTGGCGATTTCCACCATGGCGCGAAACCAGTTCCAGGCCATGCAATTGACCTACTTCGTCCTGCTGCCTTCCATCCTTCTGTCGGGCTTCATGTTCCCGTTCTCCGGCATGCCGCGGCCTGCACAGGTGATCGCGGAGTTTTTGCCGATGACCCATTTCCTGCGGTTGATCCGGGGCGTGATCCTGCGCGGGGCAGACTTGATGGAGATGAAACAGGAATTACTGATTCTCGGAATATTCATCGTCGTCGCCATGACCTTCGCCGTATTGCGCTTTACCAAGCGCCTGGACTAAGTGCGCAAGCGCACAGACCGCGCCAGACATACCGCCTAGTATTTTTCCAAGTAGCGCACACTGTGTGCGTCAATTCAGTGTTTGAGAGGATGATCGTGATGAATTCTGCAAAATTGGCCGCCCTGGTATTGATCGTCGCTGGCGCGTTGGCATTGGCATATGGCGGTTTCACCTATACCAAGGATACACACGACACTGATATTGGCCCCATCCATTTATCCGTTGATGAAAAAGAGCGTGTCAACATCCCGCTCTGGGCCGGTGTGGGCGCGATCGTACTCGGTGGTGTCTTGCTGGTTGGCGGGTTCAAACGCTAGCAAGAACTATTCAAATGACCGCTCTCACAGTAAGAGCGGAAATGCGTAAGAAAACCCAAATACGCACTGGCCAATGCCTGATTTCTGGCGCCAACCCTGTTTTAAACGGGCTACGCAAGAAGAGTTTAACGCAGCCGTTTCCTGGTGCTGCCTGCAGTAAAAACTGAGGAGTTAAATCATCCATGAATACCAACCCCAAGCGCTTCACGAAAGCAGCCATCGGTGCGACCGCGGTGTTTGCAGCACTGCTGTTTGCTTCCTGTGCATCAACAATACGGTCACCCGAGCAAGTGGCGGCGAGCAATCCGACCGTGACTTATAAATATCGCAACGACGATGAATTGGTACAGGCCAACCAGCAAGCGATTACATTTTGCAGCCAGTATCAATCCTCCTTACCCCGGACGCAAAGTTTCGCCAATGATTCGGACGGCAAAAAGATCGTTGTATTCGAGTGCGTCGGCGCAACAGCGTTTGCAAATGTACCGCCACGCCAGCCCAACTCTGATCTCACCTACAACTTTCAGACCGATCAGGAACTCCTGGACGTATCGAGAGACGCTCAGATCTACTGCCTGAACAACGGGTCGCCGGAGATGGATTCCAACATCGTGATCCGGTCGAACGGCAGCAAAACCGTTACGTTCCGCTGCAGCCAGGGCTAATACGATGAAGCAAGGGAGCGCGCATGCGCTCCTTTGCCCATGGAAAATTCAGCTGCGTTGATTGAGGAAGAAAGCAGCAGCCGGCAATAAACTGCAGCCGTTATCGAATCTTAGTCCTACCCTCATTTCCTGCCCAGTCCGCAAACTGCCGCGCATGATCCCTGACCTGCATTCCGTAACATTCACATGATGCGTTTTCAAGGCCACTGCGGGAAAGAATGCTGACATGACCACGGGCATAGCCAATGATCTTTTTGCGTTGAAGCTTGCCTGCAGCTATGGTGACGGCGCTCCTTTGCACGCCGAGCAGGTCGGCGAGAAACTGGTGGGTGAGCTGAAGATGTTCCGAGTTGCTACGGTCATCCGTCATCAGCAACCAACGCGCCAATCGCATCTCGACCTCGTGGAATGCGTTACAGCTTGCTGTCTGAAGCAGTTGCCCCATCAATACATAGGAATAGCGATTGAGTGCGCGCAGCAACCCTGGGCTGTCGCGCAAAACACGCCTTAGCCGCGGGGCGGTTATGCGCAAGCCGGCGCCGGAGCCGTGAACCACACCTCGCAGACGCGGTGTATTGATCCCCAGTGCCAGGGTCGTGCCCAGAAGGCCTTCGTTGCCAATCATGGCCACGGCCAGTGGCTGATGATCGTTGCTGGTTGTAACCAGAGAAATCAGTCCGGTCACTGGGAAGTAGGCGTGCTGGAACGGCTCATCAACTTCACACAAAGTGGCGCCGAAGACCAGGTCCACAGGTTGACACAAGCGCAGAATCCGCTGGCGTTCCTTCAATGGCAAACTGGCGATGAGGTAGTTGATTTTGGGCGCCTCTCTGGTGTCAATCAAACCGCTTTCACGCAGCACGAAGTCAGCCAGCCATGGCAAAAGCGTTTGCTGCGAACTTATGGGCAGCAAAGTTTATGTTTCTGCGGCACGTTTTTCTGTGCGCCAGGACACAAACGCCGTTATTTGAGTTCAGCTCAACGGGGTCACACAAGCATGAGCACACTCTCCCTTTGCGCAGCTCAGTTACGTTCAAACAAGGGCTTATAGGCTTGAAGGCGATCTGTTTCCCTTTTGACCACGGCATAACACTCGCAGCACAGTTGCTCGAGCCGGGGCCGATCGAGCACCGTAATCTTGCCGCGGTTGTACTCAATCACGCCAAGGTCCTGCAACTTTCCGGCGGCCTCAGTCACGCCTTCGCGGCGCACCCCCAGCATATTGGCGATCAACTCCTGGGTCATGACCAGGCGATTGCTCGAAAGCCGGTCCAGCGAAAGCAGAAGCCAACGGCACAGCTGCTGATCGATCGAATGATGCCGGTTGCAGACGGCTGTCTGGGCCATTTGGGTGATCAGTGCCTGGGTATAGCGCAGCATCAGCATGCGCATATCGGAATATCCATTGAACTCGTTTCTGAGCCGTTGCGACGGCAGCGAGAATGCCGAACCAGCGCTCTGCACGATGGCCCGGCTGGGAGTGCTTTCACCACCCATGAACACCGCAATGCCGATCAAACCCTCGTTGCCCACGACGGAGATTTCCGCCGACGCACCGCTCTCCATCACGTAAAGCAGCGAAACGATGGAATCGGTGGGGAAATAGACGTGATGAAGCGTGTCACCGGATTCGTAAAGTACCTTGCCGAGCGGAAAGTCCACCAGTTGCATATGGGGGAACAGGTGTTGCTGGGCTTCAGCCGGCAAGGCGGCCAAGAGCTTATTGTCCAGCAGAGTTGGTGTTGCGGCTTTAGCTAACATCATTCTCACCAGTTCGCGGCCGTCAAAATCTGCACACTCCCAGGAATTCGTGCAAGTGCCAAAACTCGCTCTGTACGATAGCACACATTGCTCCATTGGGAACGAAGGCAAACCATGCCCATTCCCGCCCAGGGACGATCACAAGTGGTACCGATCGTCCCGATTTTTTTGTCGGCGAACCGGTACCTCCAGTGGCGGCTTCGCTTTCAACCCTACAGAGATCTCCTGAATGAAACATTTGCTTCCACCTCTGCCTTATGCACCCTCGGCGCTGGAGCCGCACATCGACGCGCACACCTTGGCCGTGCACCACGGCCAGCACCATGCCGCGTACGTGGAAGCGCTGAACCTGGCGCTGGAAACGGCACCTGAACTGCTCCAGGGGCGGCCGGCACATTGGCTGCTCCTCAACCTGGACCAGGTACCTGAGAGCATCCGGGACACTGTCCGAAACAACGCCGGTGGACATCTGAACCACAGTACGTTCTGGCATTCGATGTCACCCGGTGCCGGCGCCGAGGTGAATGGTGCGCTTGGCAACGCCATCGACCAGTCCTTTGGCAGCCTTGCCAAGTTCAAGACCAGTTTTGAAGAAGCCGGTAGCAAGCTGTTTGGTTCAGGTTGGGTGTGGCTGGTCAAGTCGCCCGATGGAGATGACACGCTGCGGATACTAACCACCACGGGACATGACAATCCCATAACACAGGGGTTCTACCCGCTACTGGTCAACGATGTCTGGGAACATGCTTACTATCTGCAACATGAAAATCGCCGCGCTGAGTACCTGGAGGGTTGGTGGTCGGTGGCCAACTGGAAGGAAGCCGGGCGACGGCTGGCGCGCGCCGGGCACAATGGCGAGCTGCCGGGGAAAGCCAATGGCGGTGAACTGCTGGTAATGTCCAACTGAACTGCGCGGGGCCGCCTTACTGGAGCTTTAGCGGCGCTAATCAATTTCCTGGCGCCCATATTGCTCGGGTTGGCGTCGCCGCCAAAACTTCCTCATCATCGGCTTGATACTGATCCCGTGGACCACTATGGAAAGAGCAACAACCATCAACGTCAGGTGGATTAACTCGTTGGCCAGACCTTCCGGCAATCCATGCTGGATGGCGTACATCAGGTAATAGAGCGAACCGATACCGCGTACGCCGAACCATCCGGCCAAGCCACGAATACGCCACGGTGTTGCGGTGCCAATCAGGCCGAGGCCCAGGAAGTCATTCAGCAGGCCGGTGGCCGGTCGTTTGCGGCGCAGGTGAACCGCAACGTGTGCAAGCCCCCAACCGGAAGTGGCGCCGATAGCGATTCCCGCAAAAGTAGCCCACAGCACATCTACCAGTAGCCAGCGATGACCGAAATCCCCCAGTTGGTGCAGTCCGAGCAATCCCATGCCGAGTATTACAAAGGGAAAGGCAGTACCGTCATTCATGCCTGCTTCGCAGGTCAGGGTAAACCGAAGCTGATCGCGGTCATGCGGATGACGGGTCTGCACGTCGGTGGCCAGCACCGGGTCTGTTGGCGCCAGGATGGCACCCAGCAAAACAGCCGCGCCAAGCGACAAGCCGAGCACGTAATGGCCAAGGCCGGCGACCAGCGTGACCGTGATGGTCATGGAGAAGAACGCGAGGGAAATCGGTGCACGCCAGCGCGCAAAAGTTACGGGTACTGGCATTTTCACGCCGGCGGAGAACAGGGAAATCAGCACCACGACTTCCGTGAGCACTTCGAGAAACGCAGACTGCTTGAGCGGATTGAAGTGGAACAGGCCCAGGACGGTCGGGCCAACCAATAAGCCCACGGCCAGATAAACAATCGCCGAGGTAACCGGCAGGCGTCCGATGAACGGGGCCGTCAAACCCTTGGCGAGCATCAAAGCGCCAACCAGCAGAAACCAACTGGCGCTATTCATGGAAGGGGACTATTGAAAACCAGGCAGAAGGGCGAGTTGCCTTTCTGCCTGCGGATGCCTATCTGTCTATTCGTCCTGGCACACCACGCTCGGATCTTGGTTGTTCTTCCTGGCTTCGCGCTCGCAGTCGGACTGGCCCTTGCTCTTGGGCTGTTGCTTCTTGCTGGCTGGCTGCTGATCGGGTTGTTGGTCAGCGTTGGCCTTGGGTTGTTGCTGCTGCTGTTGAGCAGCTTGTTGGTCGGCATCGGCCTTGCGCTGCTGTTCCTGGGCCGCTTTCTTGTCGCTGTCGGCTTTGCGCTGTTGTTCCTGGGCCGCTTTCTTGTCATTGTCAGCCTTGCGCTGTGCCTGCTCCTGTTGAGCAGCCTGCTGGTCGGCATCAGCCTTGCGCTGCTGATCCTGGGCCGCTTTCTTGTCATTGTCAGCCTTGCGCTGTGCCTGCTCCTGTTGAGCAGCTTGTTGGTCGGCATCGGCCTTGCGCTGCTGATCCTGGGCTGCTTTCTTGTCATTGTCAGCCTTGCGCTGTGCCTGCTCTTGCTGCGCGGCCTTCTTGTCAGCATCGGCTTTGCGTTGCTGTTCCTGGGCCGCTTTCTTGTCAGCGTCAGCTTTACGTTCCTGCTCCTGGGCGGCTTTCTTGTCAGCATCGGCCTTGCGCTGTCCCTGGCTGGCACCAGGCTGCTCATCAGCTTTTCCGGCTTCAGGTACCGTCGTGGGTTCAACCGAACGATCCAGCGGCTGCGGCTCACCGGATTTGGCGGCGCGGCGGGATCCCTTGGCACGCACGTCCACCGCCTGCTTTTGCTCGCCGACTACCATCACGTTCTTCGGAGGTTTGGCTTCAGTGGTTTGAGCGGTCTCGACTGCAGCAGGTTCCAGCGCCCGTATAGGGTTCTCGCGTAACTGCTTTTCACGCTTGGCAAACGAAACCGCTTGGGGCGGTGGCGTATTACGCGCGATGACTTTACGTTCGAACACTTCCCGTGCCGGACGCGCCTTGGCAACCTTTCCTGCACCGATCACGCTGCGCTCGGTGGGCGCTATCGGAGCGATACGGGTAGTCTCGCCGGCGCTGAGCGCCTTGCGGTCAACGCGTATTGCCGCCGCTTGCACCGACTGCGCATTCACAAAAACGTCACTGGGGACCGCAGTAATGGCGCTTTCCACCCGGCGGTTGGCGTAGTTGATTTGATCGACATTGATGGTGCCGCTCGAATAGTTGTTATATACGTTGGTGATGGTCGTGTTATTGATCACCGTATTATTCGAGTTGACCTGGTTAAAGTAATTGCGGCTGGCGTAATACGGTGGTACGTAGACTTCTCTCGGCCCAAGCGGGAACCAGCCAATTGACCCGTAGCCGCCGTAGCCGCCACCGCCGAACCCAAGTGACAAGCTCCAGTTACTGCCGCCTATGAATACCACCAGCGCAGGCGCGTAAATGGGCCGGACGTGGCGTGGCCCCGGAACCCAGCCCCACCGGCCTCTCACGGATACCCAACGGCCGTAGTGCGATGGCGCAAAGCCCCAGGGTGCGTTATCTACCCAGGTCCAGCCCCAGGGGTCCATCCAGATCCAATGACCATCGCTGTACGGCCGCCATCCAACGCTGACGGAGCTGGGGAACCACACGTGGCCGTAGCTTTGGTGTGAATTCCAACTGCCATATGCATCCAGATCCGCATAACCCACTAGATCATCATCAACGTATTGCAGGGACGCGGAGCCGACATAACGCTGGTCGCGCTCAACACTGTAGTGATCAAAATCGTCCTCGAGCGGCAGACCATAAATCTCATAATCGCTCAAGTCGGCGGAGTAGAAACGCACCGTGTCACCAGCGCGCATGCGGAAAGTGCTGTTTTCGCCGTAAACTTCGCCAGCACCCGCCCAAACCACGATAGTGGTTTCGCCGTACGCCGGATTGACGTCAATCCGATAGCGCCCGGAGCGGGTAATGGTAAATGACAACAATGGTGTGTCTATCTCAATAACCTGGTCACTATACAGGCGACGTACACTCAGGTTAATTGTGCCCTGAGTCAATTGCACCTGCGCGATGCGATCATTCAGGTCCAGAATCTCAACACTGGTGTTTGATGCGATCCGGATGGCGGAGCTGCCAACCTGGAACTCTGCGAGGGCACGGCGATCGGTCCACAGCCGGTCGCCGCGAATCAATGGACGATTGCGCACAACGTCGACCCATTGGTCTTCGCCGGCAGGTGAGTAACTCACGGCGCCGCGGGTGTCACTCAGGTACGCTACTCGCCCTGAAGGATCGGCAAACGCTGTGTTGGCAAATAACGTGGCGCACAACGAAAGCAGCAGCGCGCCCGAGGGGGCCAGTATACGAGATAGGTTCAACATGATTCAGTCCTCCTGATGTTTGCCTGCCAATCTTGCAAGGACGCGCCGGCGATGGTCGTTCAAATAGCTCTAGTTGTGGTGGTTCTTACCTTTATTCTTTGAATTGCTGCTTTTTCCGTGGTTGTTGTGTCTCTTTTGGTAGTTCGGCACGTACACGCCGTCGTACCAGCTGTCCTCGACGAAATAGACGCGCTGTCCGCAGGCGCCGTACTGGCCGCAGTACTGGTCCCAGTGCTGGACGTGATCAGCCTGAACGCGCAGGTAGATGGGCGGCGCGACAACCGCCACTTGTTGAACAATCACGGGTTGCGCGTATATCAGACGTGGCGGCGGGTAGTCGCCAATATCAATCTGACCATAAAACCCGGGCTGCCCCAGTGAAATGGAGATGCCGACATCCGCAGCGAATGCAGATGCAGTGGCGAAGGTGAAGAGTGCGGCAATCAGAAAACGTTTCATGGCTGAATCCTTATCAATAATGCTTGAGCAAATCATGCATCCGGGGGCATGAACGCAGGCTGAATCTCCGTCGCGCGGATTGTATCCAGGCCGGAAAGCCCTTCAGACGGCATCCAGGAAAATCTGACCCACGCCAGCGCGTTGGGTTTTGACGGTGTGACCAAACGAGTACAAGCGGAGGATCAGACCCCTCTGCCTTGAATGAGCCGAACTGCAATCACGATGACTGCCAACACCAGGAGTATGTGAATAAACCCGCCCATGGTGTACGAGGAAACCAGGCCAAGGGCCCACAAGACCACCAATACAACTGCGATGGTTCCAAGCATTTTCCTGTTCCTCCAGGACCCGTGTGGTTAAAAACTAAGTAAAGCAAGTATGCGCGCAAGCCATGTATCCATTCGGTGCGCTGGCGCACGTACACGGCTGATTTCTGACTTCTGGATGAAACGCAAGTTGGTCGACCGTATGGCTGCGGTGCCTTGCACGCCGGTTTGCCGGTTCTACTCCTGCCGCAACGATCGTGCCGTTACGGTGCGATATCGCTCCAGCACGCCCGTCAGCCATTCACCGGTGTAATGCGTGGTGCACACTCCACATCGGATTTCATATGGGAGACCACTCAAGCTGCTTCTCGATGCCGCTAGCTCGATAAAATCTTCAGCCGTTGCCAAGCGGTTTCGTGCAGCCAGGTACTCATACTTTATGCGTAAATGTTCTTGCGCTTTCACGGAGTCATACCAGGTGCCGTTGCGATACAACTCGCAACCGGATATCTCGACGAAATCGAGCAGGTAATGAATTTCCCTATGCACGGTCGTGAGTGGCTCTGCGAACGCCAGGGGGCAATGCGAGAGTGCCAATGCGATGCCCAGCAGGAACATGGATCGCATTTTCATAGCTCTTTATCCAGTGGCAGCAAAAAGAGGAATCCCGTCGAGAACTTTTGCCAAGCGCTTTGTGCGG
>DATDPS010000043.1:0-4291 GCA_035292625.1 Lysobacterales bacterium
AGTTCCTGCAGGAGGTGAATGATTTGTACCTCAAGCGTTGCATCAAGGGCGGTGGTGGGCTCATCGGCAATCAATAAAGAGGGCTCGGCCATCAGGGCCATTGCGATCGCCACGCGTTGCCGCATGCCACCAGAAAGACGATGAGGATAACGCCCTAACTCGGTTTCGGGATCGGGAATACCCACGCGTTCGAGCATGTTCAGCGAGCGTGCCCATTTCTCATTTTTGCTGGAGCCACTGCGATGCTGAACGTCGGACATTTGCCGGCCAATGGTCAAGACCGGGTTCAGGCTGGTCATCGGATCCTGGAACACGATGGAGATTTCATCACCGCGCAAGGAGCGAATTTGCTCCGGTGACATGCTCAACAAATCCTGGCCTTTAAACAGGATTAAGCCTTTTGCAACGCGGGCATTCGGCGCGAGCAGTCGGATGATGGCCGAGATGAGGGTGGATTTTCCGCAGCCGCTTTCTCCGACAATGCCAGTGATTTTCCCTGCCGGCACGACAAGACTGATATCCCGTAGCGCCTGCAAGGTCCCGTGCCCGGTTTGGTAATTTATGCATAGGTCCTGGATTTCCAGCACTGACGCGTTCATGCGTCTTTGCTGCGCAATTTGGGATCAAAAATGTCGCGTAGTGACTCACCGAAAAAAGTGAATCCCAGGGTCACGGCTATCAAAGGCAGGCCGCCGGCGATGATCGGCCACGGTGAATTTCTCAAGTAAGAATAACCATCGTTGAGAATGCTGCCCCAGCTGGGGGTAGGCGGGCTGACGCCGAGGCCCAGGAAACTCAGTCCGGCTTCCATGCCCACGACGGCCGGCACATCCATCGATGCCAGGATAAGCAGGGGTGCGGCAATATTGGGCAGCACGTGATCACGCAAAATGCGCGCAGTCGAAGCGCCCATGGCGCGCTCGGCCAGGATGAAGTCCCGCTCACGCAGCGCTTGTGTCTGGGTGCGCACCACGCGCGCGTATGCCGGAATCGAGGTGATGATGATGATGCCGATCACCGTATTCAGTGATGGCCCGGTCAGGGCAATAATCGCCAGGGCGAAGATGATGGTCGGAAAAGACCGCACCGTGTCGAATGAAACCACCAGGAGGCGATCCAGCCAGCGTGGTCCGAATCCTGCCATCATGCCCAGCACCACGCCGATGGCCATGGATGCGGAAATGGCGACCAGGGAAACCTTGAGGGCGATCTGGCCACCAAACAGCACGCGCGAGAGGATATCGCGGCCAAGCTGGTCCGTGCCCAGCCAATGTGCGGTGGACGGGCTGCTCAGGCGATCATGGACATTGACCTCCAGCGGATCGTGGGGCGCCAGCCAGACGGCAAATAGCGTGAGGAACAGGATCAGACTGACCAGTACAAAACCGGTCATGCCCAGCGGGTCCTTTTTCAGGGCATTAAAGGTGCGGAAAATCGCGCCCTGGGCCATCGCCATGGTCAATTCCCCGGGCTTTCGCGCAGGCGCGGATCAAGCAGCGCGTTGATGATGTCCGCAAGCAGTGTGCACAACACGAAGAAGCCCGTGGTCACCAGTACCGAACCCATGACCACCGGGTAATTCCGCGAAATTACCCCCTCATACAACAGTTTGCCAATGCCGGGCCGTGAAAACACGATTTCCGCAAACAGCGCTCCGGACAGCATGCTGCCGATACCCATGCCCAGAATGGTGACGGTGGGCAGCATGGCAATGCGCAAGGCATAGTGAATGATAACGGTACGCTCGGGCAGCCCGAAGGCCCGCGCGGTGCGGATGTGATTCTCCCCCATGACCTCCAGCATCGACGACCGCACCAGGCGGGCGATATAGCCCACCCACCCCAGCCCCAGCGCAATGGCCGGCAGCACGAGGTGGCGTGCCTGGTCCGGATAATTCCCGATGTCGCCTGCGCCGATGGCCGGGAACCAGCGCCACTTCACTGCCAGCCAGAGCAGCAGGTACAAGGCCACCACGAACGAAGGAATGGCAATAAACGCCACTGACAGCACGGCGGTCAAGCGGTCCAGCAGTGAGTGTTGACGGATGGCCGAGAAACAGCCCAATGGAATTCCCAGCAGGGTAGCGCCGCCGATTGCAGCCAGCACCAGCGCCAGGGTGTAGGGCAGTTGCTCAAACACGATATCGGCCACTTCACGATTCGAAAATGGATCGGTGCCGAGGTCTCCGCGGGCGAGGCCAGCATAGAACTTACCCAGCTGAATGACCAAAGGCCGGTCCAGGCCCATGCGCCGGGCGAGTTCCGCCTTGAGTGCCGGCGTCGCCCTGGGCCCCAGCATCACGCTGGTTGGATCGCCGGGCACCATGTGGATCATGCCGAACAGCAGACTCACGGCCAGGCACAGGATCAACAGGGAGATCAGTCCGCGCCGGACAATGAACGTGAGCACCAGCTTCAGGCCGGCTGTTTGAATGGGCGCAAGTCGCGCAAAATGGCATATCCGTCAGGCCGGAATGCCGGCTTGATGCTGTTGCGAATAATCCCCGGCATGACGCCGTTGGTGATAAACCGGTAGCAACCGGACTCCTCCATCAGGTCCTGCATGCGCCAGTATATCCGGCTGCGTTCGGCCTTATCACCAGTCGCCAGGGCGAGGTCATTCAATTGGTCGTATTCTTCACTGCTGAACCGCTCCCAGTTCCACAGTCCCACCTGCCTGGAAATAAACCAACTCAGTGAATAGTATGGGTCCGCCAGGCCGATAAAGTCCTGCATGAACAGTTGAATGTTGCGCCATTGATCACCCAGGTCCTCCCTGCCGATGGTGACAAACGTACTGTTGTCCTGCACGTGGATTTCGACTTCTATGCCGACTTTCCGCAGCGACCACTGCATGACCTGTACTGCGGTGAGATTTTGCGCCTTACTGGCAACGTCAAGCCGCAATCGCAGGGGCAAAGCAACCCCTGCACCTTTGAGCAGGGCCCTGGCCCGGTCCGGGTCACCTCTTGGCGGGATCTTGGCCTTTTCGCGGTGGCCGGTCATTCCTTTGGGTACAGGCCCGGTGGAAACTTGCGCCAATCCAAACCAGGCGGCCTCCACCACCGCCTCCATATCGATGGCATACTGGATCGCCCGGCGGATTCGGATGTCCGCCAGCGCAGGATTTTCCCGGTTCATGCCCAACCAGTAATTTCGCCCGGAAGGCAACACGAGGATGGAACTATCCGGCGGCATGTTTTTTCTGAATGGATCAACCGTTTCCACTGAAATCTGGGCACAATCCAGTTGCCCGGCTTCGAAGGCCATCTCCGCGGCCTTGTCATCCGTCATGGCGTAAATGTGGATTTCTGCAAAAGGGGCTTCGCTGCCAGCCCACAGCGGGTTCCTTTCCAATACGGTTTTGCGCTGAGCCTGCCAGTATTTGAACGTGTACGGGCCGGAACCGCAGGGTGGATGTGTACTGAAGCGGCCTCCAATGGCAGTGACTGCCTTGCGTGAAAGAATTGCGCCACTGGGCCCGGCCAATGCGATCGGGGCGAAGGCTGCATAAGGAGAGCGCAAAACAAACGTGCCTGAATAGCGGTCGTGGACCTCGACGTGGCTCAATGGCCCAAGGTCAGGCAAATTGAGCGCGTTCATCGCCGGATCGATCATGCGCTCAAAGGAGAATTTGACGTCATCAGCGGTCATCTCGCCGAAGCCGCCGCTGAACATCTGGCCGGGTTTCAGCCGGAATGCGTAGTGAGTTGCGTCTGTTTGCGCAAAGTACTCAGCGGCGTCGGGTTGAGTATCCCAGCTGCCATCAGATTTGAACTGCAGGATGTTCTGATAGATCGCGCCAAAGATAAGGCCTTCAGCACCAGAAACAGAGCTCACCGGGTCAAGCGAAAACACGTCAGCGTAATTGCGGATATGTAACACATCGCCCCGGCTGGCCCGGCAGATACCCGGAAAGCCACCGCATGCAAGGCCAACCAGGACCAGGGAGGAGCTCTGCAAAAACGCCCGGCGCGTCTGGTTTGGCCGGCGCGAATGTACTTTGATTTCCATTATCCCCTACTATTGATGACAGCCAGAAGCAAGTCAAAGTGTATCTGTCCCGGAGTTCCACGTGCAGCGCGTCAAAACCGAGTTCCCTTACCCCATCCGCGAAATTGAAAATAGCTGGATTCCGCTGGCCGACGGCACTCGCCTCGCGGCCCGAATCTGGCTTCCCCTCGAGGCTGACAAGCAGCCCTTCCCTGCCTTGCTGGAATACATCCCTTATCGCAAGAATGACGGAACGGCGGTGCGCGATGCCATCCGCCATCCATACCTGGCCGGGCACG
>DATDPS010000044.1:0-24816 GCA_035292625.1 Lysobacterales bacterium
TGCAGTCTGCCAGGATGTCGACGAACTTCTGGAACGCCGGCTTGCACGTTTTGCCTTCGACCTGGTAGGTGCCTTCCAGCGCCATGTCGGTGGCGGCCGCCTGGTCCCACAGCCGGGCACTATTCGACTTGGTGTCCCAGACGTAGATCTTCCCCTCGGCATTGCGCATGAAGGTGCCGTCGGGCCCAACCAGGTAAGGCGCGTTGGTGTCCTTTTTCAGGAATTCATAGTCGCAGCGCTTCTCTTTGACCATCACGTGGCATAGCCCCAGCGCAAAATGCCGGTCGGTCGCCGGCCGGATCGGAACCCATTCCTCCGACTTGGCGGCGGAAGTCGACAAGCGCGGCTCGATGGTCACGCAGCGCATGCCGCGCTTGATGCGGGCGTCTGCCACCCAGTTGGCCTGGGCAGCGGCGTGCAGATGGGATGAAAAGCCGTCGCCGGTGCCGTCATTGATCCAGTAGTTGCAATGCTTGGCGTCGTTGGCCACCGCAAAGGCCGAATGCACATAACCGTTGACCGGATGATAGGCGCCGCCGCACATGGTGCCGCCCGACTGGAAGCTGTTCTGGTTGCCAAATGCCAGCGGCCAGTTCCACACGTTCATTTTCTGGAAATGCTCCAGCGAGGGCAGGATCTTGCGCTGGTCGTCGGCGATGGTCTCCTTCAGGACCTTGGCGACCAGGTCCAGCGCTTCGTCCCAACTGATCGGCTGCCACATGGGATCGACGTTGGGGCCCTTTTCCGGGTTGGTTCGCTTCAGCGGCTGCTTGAACCGCTTCGGATCATAGTGCCGCATGATGGCGGAATTGCCCTTGGGGCAAAGCTTGCCATTGTTCGACGGATTGGTCGGATCGCCCTCGATCTTGTTGACGATGCCGTCATCGGTGACGTGCATGATGGTGCCGCAGGAATGCAGGCACATCTTGCAGGTACTCCTGATCCATTTGCCAGCCTTGAGGGAATTCTGGACGTGGCGTGCAGCTGTAGCCATTGCGGACGCTCCTCTCCGAATGCGAGGTGAAAAGACAGGACCGGGTTTAATATACACGAAAAAATACACATTAAAATAAACCAACCTGAATTTTTCTTGACCTGAATGTGGTTTTCGACGCAGCCAGGTATTTCGGGCCTGTGGTTTTTCTTCCGCAAGCGCCTGTTGCTATTGAACAGGAGTGGTGAGCCGTGTTTAGAATGCGGGGGTCATGGAGTTCTTTGTGCCATTCCCGCGCGGCCTGGCAAGGACGCCTGTTCTGGCCGCAGGGCCGCACTCCACGAACCCAATCATGCAACCTGGAAAATCGCCTCCCATGTCCCATAACGTACAACTGTTCGACCAATGGATCCGCTCCGGCTTCACGCAGCTCAATACCGAGCTGGAGGAACTGTATTTTGCCCAGGCCGACCGCGCCAATGTCGCGGGCGTGGGGGAGGCAACCAAGCGGCAGTTGCATGATGAAGGCCGCGCTTTCATCGGCGCGCTGTTGCACGAAGGCAATACCGACGAAGGTTTTGAACGTGGTTTTGACCTGCTGGGCAACGTCGGCTTGTACATGGCAGCCTGCGGCCGTCACGGCATCACGCAGGCCGAGCGCGAAAGCAGCTCGCCGCTGTACGAAGCATCGGCGCTGGCGCTTCAGCTCGGCGCGTCACTGGGCGTGACGCCGCGCTTCGCCACCAGCCACCTTACGACCCACAACCGCGCGATCAACGGCCAGTACAAGAGCTTTACCAGTTTGCCGGATGAATACCTGTTCACCGAGTACAACACGCGGGCGGTCATGGCCTACAAACGCGCCGCTGACGCCCTTTTGCGCGTTCTGCCGCTGGGCGTTTCGCACCCGGTTGCACACGACCTGCTGCGCGCGGCCCTGGAAGCCCTGGGGGACGTGACCGTGTACAACCGCCACCTTTTTGAACACCTGGACACGGACCGCTTCTTCTACTGCGTGCGCCCCTACTTCAAGCCGCACCGGGTAGGCCTGCACATCTACCGCGGCGCGAATGCCGGTGATTTTTCAGGTATCAACGCAATCGACCTGCTGCTGGGCCTGTGCCGCGCCGACCACGCCTACTATGCGCAGTTGCTGGTCGACAAGTTTCTGTACATCATGCCGGAGGACCAGGCCATGCTGCGCGACTGTATGCGGCGGCGCAGCCTGATGGACGAGTTCCTCGGGCACAGCGGGCAGCATCGGGCCGAGCACTGGTACCGCTCCAACCTTGCGCTGTTCCTCGAGGTCTGCGAACGCCACGGCGAGACTGCCGCGCAGCACCACGATCAGCTGGTGCGAAAATTCATCGAGTTGCCAGCGGTCGGCCTGGACGAGCGCTACCAGGAAAACCTCACCGCCAGCGGACCGCCGCTGCCGGTATTGCTGAAGGCGCTGGAAAAACTTCGCGACCTGCGCATGGCGGCCGACCGGGAGGACATCCCGAGCCGGCACGCCGACATGCAGCGTTTGCGGGCCAGCCTGAACTGATGCCCACCCCGGAACGCCGCGAGACACCGGCTTTTGCTTATTCCATCCTGACCCTGACGGCTTTTTTCCTGGCCTGCAACCACATCATAGGCCGCGCAGTGCATGGCCAGATTCCACCGATTGGCCTGTCTTTCTGGCGCTGGGTCGTCGGGGCGCTGATTTTGTTGCCCTTCGCCTTGCCAGGCCTGCGGCGGCACTGGCCGCTGCTGCGCCGCCACTGGTGGCCGATCGCGATGCTGGGCGGGTTCATGGTCGGCAGCACGACCCTGGTCCTGGTCGCGCTGACCCGGACTTACGCCATCAATGTTTCGCTGATCAATGCAGTGCAGCCGACGCTCACCGTACTCTTCGCTTGGCTGCTGTTTCGCGAGCCGCTGACGCGCTGGCGCGCCCTGGGCGTATTCTGCGGAATCTGCGGCGTGGTGGTCATGGTGACCCGGGCCGAATTCGCGGTGCTGGCCAGCATGGACCTGCTGGCTGGCGACTTCATCGCCCTACTGGCCATGTGCGGGTTTGCCGGTTACGCCCTCAACCTGAGGCGCCTGCCCCGGGAATTGGGCGTCGTGGTGGCGCTGTTCGTGATCACGGCCAGCGGCACGCTGATGCTGCTGCCGGTTTACCTGTGGGAGACGCTGACAGTCCAGGCGGTGCCCGTCACTGGCACCAGCATTTCTGTCATAGTGGCGCTGGCTCTGCTGGTCACGGTCTTCGGCAACCTGTGCTGGTATGCCGGCAACCGCATCATCGGGCCGGGCCGGGCCTCGATTTTCATCAACCTGATCCCGATTTTTGGCACCGTCCTGGCCATGGTTTTCCTGGGCGAACAACTTTTCGCCTACCACGTGGCCGGGGGTGCCCTGGTGATCCTGGGGCTGCTGCTCGCGGCCGGCAAGGGGTCCGGGCAGAAGCCGGGATAAGGCCGGTTTCAGACAGTCGATGCCAGCCCGTCATGCGGCATTTTGGCCACCATGGCATGGATGGTCTGATGTGAGGTTTTGGTGACTGCACTGAAATCGACCGTAATGTAGGGTGCGAGTATGTGGAGAATCATGTCGTAGCCCTGGCAAATCGCGTCCGCATCGAATTGACCACCCTGGAATTCGACGAAATTCGGCCAGTTGTCGGAAATGATCCAGGTCGCGATCACCACGGAGCGGACCAGCACCGGGTCCGGGCTGAAATTCATGATGCCGGCATTCGTCAATGCATGGAAAAAACGCTCGATGGCGCCAAGGCGCCGTTCACGGTGTGCGCGGTAGCGCATGAGCAGCAAAGCGTCCTGGCGCAGCAGGGATGGCATTTCGCGGTAGAAAAACTCGAACTCAAGTATCAGCAGCGACTGGCGGACATACATTTCCGCCATGTGTTCCAGCGTTGGATCAAGGTGATCGGCGGGCCATTCATCGCTCATCGCGTGGGCGATGCGCTGAAAGATGGATTGGACGATTTCCGCCTTGTTGTGAAAATGGTAGTGCAGGTTGCCGCGCGAGATGCCGCACTTGGCGGCGATCCGGTTGGTCGATACGGTGTTGCTGCCATAGCGGTTGAAAAGTTCCAGGGCCGTATCGACGATCAAGGCCTGCGTTTCACGTGTTGCCATCGTTGTTACTGGGGCGGGTTCCCTAAAATCAATCGGCTGTCAACTATAAAGGAACTCGACACATCGTGCATACTTGCGCGGAATTATCCGGAGCAGATTTTATATGCAAGATCCCGTTATCGCCGCGAGCAAACCTGCTCTGGTGACACTTGAGCAGGGAAGAACCTACCGCTGGTGCAGCTGCGGGCGGAGCGCCCGGCAACCGTTCTGTGACGGTTCACATGTTGGCAGCGAGTTTCAACCGCTGGCATTCACCTGCGAGGCCAGTGGAGATTTTCTGCTCTGCGCCTGCAAACGCACCCGGCGGCCACCGTTCTGCGACGGCAGCCACAATAATCTAAGCGATTCCTACGAGGTAGCCAGCGAGGAGGAAATCCGCGCCAGCGCCCATTTACCGGTAATGCCGCGCGATGGCGGCGCGACCGGAAAGGCGCTGCTCGACGGCGGTTGTTACGTGCGGACGGTAAACCCTGGAAACCTGCAGCACAGCGGCAACATATCTTTTGCCAGCATGATCCACCCGGACGATGGGGCCCGCTGCCTGTCCTTGTATTACCTGGAGGCGCGCGCCGGCGAAGCCCAGGTGGTGGCCTTCCCCACCAGCCACGTGGCGCTGTTCGTTCTGTCCGGGCACGGCACGCTCACCATTTCCGG
This sequence comes from Lysobacterales bacterium, assembly GCA_035292625.1. Lineage (GTDB taxonomy): Bacteria > Pseudomonadota > Gammaproteobacteria > Xanthomonadales > SZUA-36 > SHZL01. The sequence goes on from DATDPS010000044.1 coordinate 4,738, forward strand.
GCGGCCCTTTGCCGTTGCAGCCGGGCAGGGCGCCTTCATCGCTGCCGCCGAAGCGTTTGCGATCGAACCTGACGCCGATTCGCAGGCCATGTGTTTGACCGTGACCATCTGCCCGGAACGCGACTCGCCCGTATGGCTCGACAGCATGCCGCGGAATTTCGACCAGGGCTGGCCCGAGCGCGTGTTCGCGGTCGATCCGGCCAGGCGCCAGGCCATGGCCGATCGTTTCTACCAGGTGTTGATCGACGACCGCACCGGTGCAGCCGACATGACCCAGTTCATCGGCGACGTGCCCCGTTCTCGCGCCGCCATGCACCGGCACCTCTACGAAGAAACGATTACCATCCTCTCCGGGCACGGATTCTTGTGGACGGAAAGCGCGCGCGCCGCGGTACAACCCGGGGATGTGATTTTCCTGCCGCGTCGACAACAGCATTCCCTGGAGTGCACCAGCAATGGTGGCATGCGCCTGGTCGGGGTATTTTTCCCGGCCGGAAGCCCGGCTGTGAATTACTGATGAACAGACAAAACGGAGTTACGTCTTGTCGCATGACCTGACCGCATTTCGTGACGAGTTTCCGCTGCTGCGGAACAAGACCTACCTGAACACCTGTTCCTACGGCGCACTGAGCCACGCGGTCGAGCGCGCTTTCCAGCAATACCTGCAGTCGCGCCATACCCATGGTTCACACTGGGAGCGGTGGGTGGAACAACTGGAAATCCTGCGCGGCTGGCTGGCCAGCTTGCTGCAATGCGGGCCGGCGGACCTCAGCATTTCCACCTCGCTGTCCGAGTCGGTCAATGCGCTGGCCAGCAGCCTCGACCCATCGGGTGAACGCAACTCCATCGTTCTCACAGATTTTGATTTCCCCACCACCTCGCAGATCTGGCTGGCGCAGCAGCGGCGCGGCGCGCGTGTCACCCGTGCCCGTGCCGATGAGTCCGGTGTGCACATTCCGCTCGAGCATTTCGATGCACTGATCGATGATCGGACCCTGCTGGTTTCACTGCCCCTGGTGTGCTACCGCAACGGCGTCAAACTCGATATCGGGCCGGTGATCGAACTGGCGCAAGAACGCGGCGCGCTGGTGCTGGTCGATGCCTACCAGGCCATTGGCTCGATGCCGCTGGCGGTTCCGGAAACCGGGGCGGACTTCGTCGTGGGCGGTTGTCTCAAGTACCTGCTCGGCACCGCCGGTATCGCCTACATGTATGTGCGCGACAGCGAATTCCGCCCCGAAATCCCGACCACCACCGGCTGGTTCGCACAACAAGATGTCAACGCGATGGACATTTACCACAACGTTCCGGCCGGGAACGCGCGGCGCTTCGAATCCGGCACACCGAACGTCAGCGCCACCTACGCCTGCGCCGCCGGGCTGGAATTGCTGCTGAGCCTTGGCCTCGAAGTCGTGCAGCAACAAATCGAACACCTGACCGGACGTATTGCCGAGGGTGCCCTGGCGCGGGGCTGGCGCCTGGTTACGCCCGCTGCGCCAGGGAAGCACGGCGCCATGATGGCGATCGCCGCGAAGGACGCCCCGGCGCTGGTGGGTGAACTCGCCGCCGATGGCATCGTGGTCTCGGACCGGGGTGGCAACCTGCGCATTTCTCCACACGCCTACAACAACGACGACGATATCGACATCCTGTTTCGCTCGCTTGAAAGGAAAGCGGGTTCATTGCGGTCACGGTGATGTGACGCAATTGCCGCTTAGGGCAATTATTCCGGACTGCACTCCTGGTATTTGCTGTTGCCTGGGCGCCCGCTTACGCCGAGATGACCATCGAGGAAGTGGTGGTGACGGCGACCAAGCGCGGTGATATCGACGTCCAGACCATCGCCGGCGGCGTTTACGCGCTGGACGGGAAGAGGCTGGATGAACGTAACATCAACTTTTTTGAAGGATTTGCCAGGCAGATGCCGGGCTTGCAGTTCCAGGACCTGGGGCCGGGTGACAAGGAGTACATCATCCGGGGCATCAACGGCAATGGCCCCTCGGTGGTCGGCTCCTATTTCGATGAATACGTGATCACGGCCAGCGACCAGCAGGATGGCGGCGGCAAGAACGCTCCGCTCGAGCTCGTCGACATGGAGCGCATAGAAGTGCTGAACGGCCCGCAGGGAACGCTTTACGGCGCGAACTCCATGGCCGGCAATATCCGCTTCATTTCGCGCAAACCCCAAGCGCAGGAATTCGACGCATTCGCTGACGCCGACTTCTCTTTCACCCACGAAGGCGGATTCAATTACTCCCTGAGCGGCATGGTGAACATTCCGGTGGTGACCGATCAACTGGCGCTGCGGTTGGTCGGCTGGTACACCGATAATGACGGCTGGATCGATCAGCCACGGCTCCAGAACGGCCCGGAAAGCTTTACCGGCGATGCCAAGGACGTCAACGACCTGCAAAACGGCGGTGGGCGCATCATGCTGCGCTGGACACCCAATGAAGCAGTGACTGCCGACCTCATGTACCTGTCACAGGACCTGGAGACCGGTGGCACCTCCCGTTTCACCGCCAAAGGCACTCCCGCCTGGCCGGACCTGACGCCCGAGCTGCTGGCCGCGGTGCTCGCCTCACCGGACGCCAGTCCGCCCGTGCCATTGCCGGGACTGCCTTCGCTGACCCCGACCGAGGACTACATCAACACCGATATCACCCACAATCCGCGTGATGACAAGGTGGACCTGCTGGGCGGCACCTTTGCCTATGACTCCGGCTATGGCACCGCCACGCTGTCAGCCAGCCAATACGATCACGACATCGATTTCCGCTTCGACAGCACGCCGATCCTGCTGTTTTTCGGGGTGCCCGTGCCGGCCAATACCGTGCAGCCACAATCCTACGAAACCACCATGATTGAAGGGCGCTTCGCTTCCGCTCTCGACGGCCCGTTGAATTTCGTCGGCGGCCTGTATTATCAAAAGGACGAGAATGACTTCGAAGTTCGCGTGCCCACTACGCTGGGTGACGGTAACCCGGCGCCGTGGGACCCGTCCAACGCCAACGATTTCTTCGGCGGCGGTACAGCATTTTTTGGGCGCCTGCGTGAAGACGAGGTCGAACAGAAAGCGCTGTTCGGCGAAGTCACCTTTGATTTCCTCGAGCACTGGCAGCTGCTGGCCGGCCTGCGCGCGATGGATGTAGAGCTGCAGTCCATCCAGCAGACCCTGCACAATTTTGGCGGCCAGTCCGGGCCAGTGGCCGGCGAGCAGATCGGCGTCAATGCGCAAGGTAACGCCATCGGCCTGATCGAAACCGACGACGACAAGCTGCTGCCAAAGTTTTCCTTGTCGTACAACGTCAACGACGACGTCATGCTGTATGGCCTGTACTCCGAGGGTTTCCGCGTCGGCGGGGTGAACAACGCCAACCAGCCGTTTGCTCCCGGCATTCCGGCGACTTTCGGTTCGGACCAACTGGACAACATCGAATTCGGCATCAAGTCGATGTTCCTCGATGACCGCCTGCAGTTGAACACCACGGTGTTCTTCATCAACTGGGATGACATCCAGGTCGAACCGCGTGACCCGGTCGGCAATATTCCATTCACCACCAATGGTGGTTCGGCAGAGGTGAACGGCCTGGAGTGGGCCCTGCGCTTTCTGGCCACCGAAAACCTGCGGTTCGATTTCACCGGCACGTATTTCTTCGACGCCCAGTTGACCACCGACCAGCCGGTATTGCCCGGTGCATCTTCGTTCATCATCGTTGGCCAGGCCGGGGACGATATTCCCAACGTGCCCACGCTGCAGTTTTACACTTCGGCCACGTATGAGGCGGACCTGTCCGGCATGCCGCTCTCGCTGATTGGCGACCTGGCCTATCATGGCGACTCCGATACCGAGTTCCGCCCTGACAGCCTGTTCAACATCGAACTCGACTCCTACGTGTTGGTCAATCTGTACGCCAATCTGCAGGTTTCCGAAAAATTCCGCGTCGGCGTGTACGTCAACAACCTCACCGACGAGCTGGCGGTGATCGACGGCATCGCCACGTTCCAGGATCCGAACTCCATCGTCGCGGCCCAGCCACGGACGATTGGCGCAACCATGCGGTGGACTTACTGAAGTCCCCACGGGGAAAGACAACCCGCCGGGTGCTTCCGGCGGGTTGCCCGACCAAGAACCTGATGCACCCGCGATTTTTTGCCTACCCGGGGCGCCCGCGGAACACCAGCAGATAGACCGGAATGCCTGCCAGAACCACGGCTACGCCCATCAGGCTTTGGAACGGATTGCGCATCAGCAGCAATACGCAGATGAACGCCGTGACCAGCATGAACAGGATTGGAGTAAGCGGATACCAGGGTGTCCGAAATCCGCTGTATGGCCGCTCACGGAGGCGAAACAGACCGGCGACCGCAAGCGCTGGAAAGGCGATGCCGACGAGGAAAAAGTAGGACACGATCTGGTCGAAAGAACCGGTCGCGATCAACACGGACGCAAAGCCCACCTGGATCAGGATGGCCAGGTGGGGCGTTTCCCATTTGTGGTGCAAAACGCCGAAGGCTTTGAAGAACAGCCCGTTCCGGGCCATTGCGTAATACACTCGCGGACTCGACATCAGCAGCGCAAACAGCGTGCCGAGTACCGACAGGACCACGATGGCGGCAAAAATCGCGCCACCGGTGGGTCCGAACAGAGCCTGGCCGGCCTGCGCGGCAAAGGTGGTTTCATCCTTTACTTCGGCGATGGGAACCAGGTAAAAGAACACCGCGCTGATGAGGATATAGATCGCGGTGAGTACACCAACCCCCAGCAGAAGCGCCCGCGGCAGATTCTTCTGCGGCTGCCTGATCTCGCCGGCGATTCGGGTCGCGTCCCACCAGCCGCCGAAAGCAAAATAGGCGCCAACTGATCCGGCGATGAGCGCGCCCATCCAGTCCGGCGGGGAGGCGAAAAACGGCACCATGTTGCCCCAATCACCCCGGCCAGCCAGAAAGCCGTACAGCACCAGGAACAGCAAAGTGCCGATCTTGATCACGTTCAGCACCCGCATTACGCCGGCGCCCAGGCGGGCGCCGCGGATATTGACCCACCCGACGGCCCACACCACCGCTATGGCAAGCAACGTTTGCCCCCCGGGCGACAAGGGAAAAATGTAAGAGAAGTAGTTGGCCAGGCCAACGGCGAAGGCCGCGGTCAGGCCGGGATCAATCACGATCAGCACCACCCAGCCGTAAAGGAAGGCAGTGCCCGGCCCAAAAGCTTCACGCAGGAAAGCGTAGGTTCCGCCCGCCTCGGGAAAGCGTGCGGAAAGTTCCGAGTAACTGAGCGCACCGCACACCGTCGCGCTGCCGATCACCACCCAGATGGTCAGCAGCCAGAATGGCGATTGCACTACTTTGACCATGCCGGCTGGCGTCAGAAAAATGCCGACCGCGATCACCTGGCCGATGATGAGGGCCGTGGCTGTCCACAGGCCGAATTGTCTCTTCAATGGCGTATTTCAGCGCATCGAGGCCTGCAGGTCGACAAGGTAGTCGATGTCGGCCTCGGTATTGAAGAAGTGGGTGCAGACGCGCAGGTTGCCAACTCCGCCCAGGGCGCGCATGGAGATCCGGATCGGCCGCATGCAGCGGCCCGGAGCGGCGCAGCGACGGAAGAACTCGAGGTCTTTTGCGTAATCACCATTGGTATAGGTAATGAGCCCGTGGCGGCGCGCCGGGTTGAGCGGGCTGGTCACCGTGCAACCGATGTCCATCAGGCGTTCGGTCGCGTAGGTGCCGAGGCGCCGCACCCGTTCCTCGACGTTGTTCATGCCGATTCGCTCGTAGAACTTCAGCGTGGCGTTCCAGCCGAACAGCGAGGGTCCGATCACGACGTCCTGGGAGAAGCGGTTGGCGGTGCGCACCGGTGGGTACTCCCAGCTCGCCAGATTGTCGTGCGCCGGGTCCGCGAACGGGATGCCGCCGGGCACGTCGGCCCAGATGTAATTGCGGTAGCGAGCGTCCACGCGATCCATGAACTCGCGACGGATGTAGAACAGGCCGGCGCCTTCCGGGCCGCACTGCCACTTGTAAGAGCCGGAAATCAGCAAGTCGACGCCATCGTCCTTGACGTCGATATCGATGGCTCCCAGCGCCTGCATCGCGTCGTCCAGCACCACGGCGCCCTGGGCGTGGGCGATGCGGCACAGCGTTTTCATGTCGAAGGTGAAACCGGAGAATGCGGCAGTACGGTCCACCGCTACCAACCGCGTGCGCCCATCCACGGCTTTTTCCAGGGCCTCCATCGGGACCTCGCCCGCGACGTTGCACACCACGCGCAACTCGACTCCGTAGCGGCGGCGGATATCCTGCAGGATGTAGGGAATCGAGGGGTAGGACAGGTCGGTGATCACGACGTTGTCGCCCTCGTTCCAGTCGAACATGTCATACAGGATCAAGTTCGCGGCAACCGCCGGGCGGTACATGTTGGTGACCTCGTCGGGGTCGGCGTTGATCATCCTGGCGCCACGCGTGATGCACTCGTTCCAGGCGCTGGTCAGGAACGGATGAGTGGCGACGTCGGCGGTCGGTATGTCCTCCATCCGGCCATACTCCTGGAAGCCGTAATAGTCCCGCGCGGCGTCCAGCCAGTAGCGGCCGGGCACCATGATGTCGCCGGCGTTCAGGTAGACCCAGTGGTCGAGCATCTTGAACTCGGAGCGGATCTCGTCGATGTGCTGGTCAATGTAGTTCATGGGTTTGTGCAGGGTCTGAAAGACGGGGTCACGGTCCATGGGACGAGGGCGTGAGGATAGCACGGAAGCGCAGGTGGTCGAGGGGAAGCTGGGCGCGGGCCTGTTCGCCCAGTTCGACGCAGACTTGCTGGCCGAAGCGGCCCAGCCGCTCCAGCGTTCGTATTACCGCCGCTCGCTGCCGTTGGCTGACATGCTCGATCCTGATCGTCAGCGCTACGCGCGGCTGGCGCAACATGCGTGTCAGCTGTCTCCGCGCTGCGCGAAAAAAGCGCTCATCGACGTTGCCCGCCAGAGTCAACACCAGGTTGGGGGATTTGTCCAGGCGATTGACCGCCACTGACAGATCTCCGCGATCAAAAGCCGGCCCAAAGCGCCGCCGCAAATGGCGCCGAGCTCGTGCCACACTGGCCCACGCCTTGGCCGGCGCTTCGGTGAAATAGCGATCCGCATAGGCTCGCATGCTCAGGCCGCGCACCCAATCGGCCACCACCAGGGGCCAAAGTCGCGGCGGGCACGCAAGCGTGGATGCGAAGCGCACCCACCGGCGGGGGCCGCCCGGGCCGACACCGCGCAACAGCGTACGTCCCAGCAGCTGCCATTGAACCGGACGTGAATTTCGGGGTCCGGCAGAAACCGGCTGCCGCAGGTAACCCGTCTTGTTGACAATCCGCCGGGCAATCCCCTGATCGGAGAACAGCCGGCGATAAAGCCTTTTGTAACCCGCTATCAAAGCCTCGTACGACATACCCGCGGGCAGTACGTTGGTTTGTGCGCGGGTGTTGTCGCCCGGCATGACGTCATGCCGCAATCGTCCCTCTCGCTCCAGCCGCTCGTACAATGGTGTGCGGGGCAGGGCCGTCAATAACCCCACCATCGCCACCTGAATGCCGGCATCGACGATAAAGCGGTACTGCCGGTCGAATGCCAGCTCCGTGTCCCCGTCAAAGCCGACGATGAAACCCGAGTAGACATCGATGCCGTGGGCGTAGATCGCGCGCACCGCACCCAGCAGGTCGTTGCGCGTATTCTGCGTTTTCCCCGCGGCCTTGAGACTTTCCACGTCCGGTGTCTCGATCCCGAGAAACACCCATGCGAATCCGGCATCGCGGAACAGTTCGAGTAACTCCTCATCGTCGGCCAGGTTGAGCGAAGCCTCCGTGCCGAATTCGAAGGGATAGCCGTTCCGCTTTTGGTAATCGACCAGGTAGCGCAGCAGTTCCCTGGCTGCTTTCCGGTTGCCAATCAGGTTGTCATCCACGAAAAACGCGCTGCGTGCGCCTTGCGCGCGCAGGGCATCCAGTTCCCGGCCGATCTGCTGCGGGGTCTTGGTGCGGGGCTTGCGCCCGAACATCACGATGATGTCGCAGAACTCGCAGCGATAGGGACAGCCGCGAGAAAACTGGAGAGTTGCAGTTCCGTACCGTTTCAAGTCCAACAGATCGAAGCGCGGAGTCGGCACATCCGACAGATCGACCGAGCCGGTTTCCACATATTTCGTTTGTACTCGCGCGGCCTCGTAGTCGGCGCAGAAGCGCGGCCAGATATACTCCGCTTCACCCGCGACCACGCAGTCGGCCAAACCCTCCAGCCGTTCAGGACACAGCGATGCGAAACTGCCGCCGGCGACGGTGAAATATCCCTGCTGGCGATAGTAGGCCAGCACCTCCCGCTGGCGCGGATGCTGGACACCCATTCCACAGACACCAACGATATCCGCATCCGGCCATTCGGGCAGAGGCTCGATTGCCTCGTCGATGATCCGTATGGACCAGTGTGCCGGGCAGAGCCCGGCCAGGGTCGCGAGACCCAGAGGCGGGTTGGTCGCGCGCTGGTCCAGCACAATGTTGTCCATCGCCCAGCGAAAACTCCAGAAGCTGTCGGGTGAACGCGGATTGATCAGCAACAGTCGCACGGACTGGCGTGGGGTTGTTTGCGTCTGGTGACGGCCCGTTGCGGCCGATGTGGTCGCTTGCGGTATCACGGCGGCTCAGGCCAGGTGTTCGAAGCGAGCGGTGAAATGGCGCAGCATCGGCGGCTCCCAGGCGATGCGCATGCCGCGCAGCGATTCGCGTTGCCCGTACAGTTCCGCGAAACACTCCAGGACGTAGTCGATGTGGCTCTGGGTGTAGACACGGCGCGGAATGGCCAGGCGCACCAGGTCCATGGCCGCGGGCTGCTCACTGCCGTCCCGCTGGCGGCCGAACATGACCGTGCCGATCTCGCAGCCGCGAATGCCCCCGATCTCGTACAGGGCCACCGCCAGGGACTGCCCCGGGTACTGCAGCGGGGGGATGTGCGGCAGCAATCCGCGGGCATCGACATAAACCGCGTGCCCGCCGATGGGGCGCACCACCGGTACACCCAGCTGCAGCAGCGCTTCGCCGAGGTAGGCGGTGGAGCGGATGCGGTAGCGCAGGTAATCCTCGTCCACCGCTTCCTCCAGGCCCACGGCGATGGCTTCCAGGTCGCGTCCGGCCAGGCCGCCATAGGTCGGGAAACCCTCGGTCAGGATCAGCATGTCGCGTGCATGCATGGCCCATTCGTCGTCGTTCATGGCCAGCCAGCCGCCGATATTCACCAGCGGGTCCTTCTTGGCGCTCATGGTCATTCCATCGGCGTGGGAAAACATCTCCTGGACAATCGACTTCACGCTGCGGTCGGCGAAACCGGGTTCGCGAGTCTTGATGAACCAGGCGTTCTCGGCAAAGCGGCAGGCATCGAGGAACAGCGGCTTGCCGTAGCGGTCGCACAGCGCTTTGACCGCGCGCATGTTGGCCATCGACACAGGCTGGCCGCCACCGGAATTGTTGGTAATGGTCAACATGACCAGCGGCACGTGCCCACCATCGGCCTGCAGCAAGCATTCGAGCCGCTCCAGGTCCATGTCGCCCTTGAAATCCATTTCGCGCGCCGGGTCGAGCGCTTCAGCCGGCAACAGGTCGAGTGCCTGGGCACCGCTCGCCTCGATATTGGCGCGCGTGGTGTCGAAGTGGGTGTTGTTGGGCACGATTTTACCCGGCCCGCCGACGATGCCGAACAGGATCTTCTCCGCAGCGCGTCCCTGGTGGGTGGGAATGACGTGGCGGAAAGGCATCAGCTCTTTGACCGCCGCCTCGAAGCGATAGAACGAAGGCGAGCCGGCATAACTCTCGTCGCCGCGCATGATGCCAGCCCACTGCCGGGTGCTCATCGCGGAGGTGCCCGAGTCGGTGAGCAAGTCGATCTGCACATCGTCTGAATGCAGGCCGAACAGGTTGTAGTGCACCGCGCGCAGGCAGCGCTCCCGCTCGGCCCGCGTGCTCATGCGCATGGGTTCGACGGACTTGATGCGGAAGGGTTCGATGATCGTGCGCATGTCAGCCTCGTGGACGTTTTTGCCAGGAACCCCGGCATTCTTGCAAGTTTACGCGGGTAAAGGAAACATCCGCATCAAGTAAAAAAAACCGGCCTCGGATCGAGGCCGGTTACCCATCCCGGAGTCATGCTGCGGCGGAAACCGGCTTCCGTTCCGGCATGTCGCAGTGGTGTCGCTTGCCCCGGTCTAGTGGCCTTCTTTACGCAGGTTCTGCACGCTGAACTGGTCGGGCTGATTGACATCATCGGTTACCTGGCTCTTGAACTGCAGCGTCGTGCAGTGGTTCGCCTGGACGTCGAGGACGACTGCGTAGTCATCCAGCGCCACACCCTTGCCCTGGTTGACCGGCAGGTGGTGGTCGGAATGCGCTTTGCCGATCGGGAACCACTTCCACATGTCACCCTTGCGGTCGTACGTAACCAGCGAGGCCATGGTCATGGTCTGTGAATCAAGGTTGATGATCCGTTTGCCGATCGGGTGATTCGGATCCTTGGGCGTTCCCACCAGGGTGAAACTCTTACGCAGCTGGTAGGTCACCTTGGGGAAACAGCCGCCCTGGCCTTCCACTTCAACAAACTTGTAGCCGTCCGGGTCATTCTCCGGCACGCTGGCCAGCTCCATATCGTTGTGATAGTAGAAAGGCAACAACAGGTTGCGGGTGCCCGCATACTCCCAGTTGTAGTCCGTCACACGCCCGTTATAGCCTTCGAAATCCTCGATCATGAGGTCGCTGCCCAGGAACGCGTCGGTGATCTGCCCCGCCGCCAGGCGGCGCACGCGGCGCTGGAACCCGACATAGAGCCAGGCATCGTCGCGCTTGGTGTCATCCTGGTAACGGTGGATCAGGATTTGCGTGTTGGCCAGATCGAAAGGCTCTTTCACCAGGCCGTAAATCCCGCGATAGATTTCACCCGGATTGTTTTCATAAGCCGGTTTCGGGTCAAAGGTGACGCGATGGGTGAAGTTGAGAAAATGCCATTCGAATTTCAGTTGGCGCTCAACCTTGCCCGTTTTCACGTTGCGGAACGTCCACCAGAACGGGTAAATGGTCTCGCTGTCACCCGAGTTGAAGCCGTACTGATAATCCCACACCAGTTTCTGGCCTGCCTGCGGATCGTTCGCTTGCGGCTCCTGGGGGAAGGCACGGCCGGCGACGAAGTTATTCAGGGTGCCGTTTTCGTTCAGGGCCACCTCGCCTGCATATTGACGCGTGGCCGCGACATAATCATCGCTCAGGGGGAAGTCGGTCGTTGCCGCGGTGCGAACGGTTACCCATCCGTCCTTGACGAAACGATACAGGCCTTCGTCGAGAATGCCCTGGAATTGATCAGCGTTGCTCTGATCGATGACCATGCCCGGCGTGTAGCCTTCCGCCGTGGGTGTCCAGCCTTTGTAGGGATAGAAAGACGTGTTGAGGTCTTCCTCGGTAAACGGATCGGCCGCAGCGGAATGCGCAAACCCGACCATGCCAGCGATCAAAATTACAAATATACCGTGTTTCATAGTGGGCTCCTGTTAAAACCGATACCGGAGTGTCAGTTGATATTCATCTTCATTGATGGCCATGCCGATGGGGCCTGCGCGGAAGCGCCCGATTGGCTCGAACCCGCTCACTCCCAGGCTGCTGTACGGTATGCCGCAAAGCGGTGAACCCGAGGCAGCGATGGGGGGCGCGCAGGTAAACGGTGGGTAGGGGTTGGCCGCGCGGTTGTCATCAAATCCCAGGGCGCCGTCGCCGTACTTGAAGTTGATCGCGGCGGTCAGCTGCCAGTTGTTGTCGATTTTCCAGTCGATCGACGGTGAGACGGTGCCGCTTCCCGCCTCGAAGTCATAGGCGGTCAGTATCTGCGGCGTCAGCCGGTCGTTCAGGTAGTTGCCCTGGAACAGGAAGGTCATGAGGTAGTTGTTCTTCCAGTCGACCATGCCGACCGGACCCAGGGTGGGAACGCCCTGCGCATTGACATTCTGCAATTCATGGTCCAGCAGGTGCTGGCCGAAGACCTGCAGTGAAAGCAGGAAAGCCCGCGTCTTGTTGAGGAAGGGGATGAATGTGGGCCGGTCGATGCCAATCACCCAGCGCAGGACATCCGATTCCGAAAACAAACGCTCTTCGAGCGTATTGGGGAATTCTTCACCCGAAGTGTGGGCTACTTCGACGCGGAACGCTGATTTCAGCGCTTCGACGTAGAAGTCAGCGGACGCGCCCACCAGGGTCAGGCGCGGAAAGTCGATATCGAACGCCAGGGCGTAGGGGAAGAACTGCGATTCCGTTTGGGGAGTGAAGGGATTGTCCGCATCGATACCACCCCTGAGCGATGGCATTTGCGATGTGTAACGCAGGTAATTCAGCGAGAAGCCAACACCGTGCACGACGCCTTCCATGCGAAAGCCGTAGTCCTGCTCGTCACTGAATTCAGGCACGTTGGCCTGGCGGATGCCCAGGGAATGCTTGGGGAATTCGACGGCTAGCCCTGACGCCGGAAAGTTCCACACCGTGCAGCCGTTATCCCAGCAATTCTTCATCGCGCGGAAAAAGTTGCCGGCGCCCAGAATGGCATAAGGCTCTCCGCCCTGGCCCAGATTGTTGGGGCGGAAATCCTCGAATTTCCAGATGCCCTGGAAGTTCAGGTCTTCAAACGGACCCTTGGCGCCTGCACGATATTCCAGGTTGAAAATGCCCATGGGAATGCGGGCGTCTTCGAGTTCGTCGTAGATGTTCTGGCGCGCGAAATCCACCGGATTGATCACATCCAGCACGCGGAACAGGTCCGTCCTGCCCCACACGATCTGTTGCCGGCCGATGCGGAAGCCGAACTCGCCACCGCCGGCGGGGAGCGCTGCGTCCAGATAGAGCTCACGCATGAAATCCCAGCGGCTGTTGAATTCGGCAAAGCGTAACTCGTTCAGGTCATCGTCCATGTAACCGTCGATGCAACCGCGGCCGTCGAAATCGCAGGGCCGGGTGGGGTAGGCGAGCACGACACTGCCATCCTCGAAGTGATGCACGTCTTCCCCGACCAGGCCCAGGCCTTCATTCGGATTGCCGGCGCCAATATTGCCGCCGGGCACGCCGGGGAGGGGAATCGCGCCGGTCAGCACCGGTGGCGGGAAAATACCGGCATAGACGGGATTCGTCGACGGCGGGAACGGTGGCGGATCGGTCGGATTTCCGTCTACCAGGAAGGAGAAAAAGGACGGGTTACCGGGAGCCGGAAAGCTGACCGAACGGCCGGAATTTTCGCCGAAGGTATCATCGTTGAAATCGTAAACGGCGTCGTAGCTGCCGCGAAAGATGCCGTGTACCGAGACCTCGGAGAAGAAGTCCCCTGAATCAAAGGCTTTGCCAAGTTCCACCTGCAGCGTGGATTTCGACTTGGTTAACCCCACCCCGTGGTCACGGAAAAACGTCGCGTTCTCAACGAATCCCCTGATCTCCGCGTCTTCCGCGTAAGACGAAGGTACCAGCAGCAGCATGGCCACGAGGAATATCAGGCCGGGCGGCATGGCAGTAAATTGACGTGTTGTTTTATGGTTCACTTCTATTCCTCCTATTGAGCCTGTCTTGCAATAAACTCGGGTGTGAACAACTTCAACCATGCAGGTACCAGGAAAATGGCGGCCACTGCATTCAGTCCCAGCATGACGATCAGCAGCATGGCCGCATCGGCCTGGAATTTCAGCTTGGACACGAACACCCACATGACCACACCGCCAATCAATACGGCGGCCGTGAATCCCACCGCCTTGCCCGTGGTTTCCAGCGCGGAGGTGATGGCCTGGTCGAAGTTCAGGCAGCTGGCGTACTCCGAACGCACGCGGTCCATGAGGTAAATTGAGTAATCGATGCCTATGCCGATACCCACGGCGATGATCGGCACGGTGTTCACGTTGATGCCGATGCCCACGAGTCCCATGTAGGCATAGGTCAGGGTCGTGGCGAAGCACATGGCGACGAGCATGATCAAGCCGGCGTGGAGCGATGAGTAGAACGCGGATGCCGCCAGGAATATCAAGGCGAATACCAGCGGAATGATGATGAGGTTGGAGCTGAAAGCAGACTCGTTGATCGCGGCGTTGACCCCGATGGTTCCGCCCGCGAGCTTCAGCGTGAATCCATCGATTTTCGAGCCCACGTCTTCTTTCCATTGATTGACCATCTCAATGGCCCGGCGAATCGTGCTCCCCTGGTGGTCCTTGTAATAGAAAACGATGTTGGCGTTTATTTCGTCGGTGTCGAGGTATTCGAGCAAGGCTCCCTGCACCGGACTGGACATCATGTAGAGGAACATCAGCCCGCCCATCAGCGCCGGATCCTCAGGCAGGTCGTACCAGCGGGGGTCGTTGTAGTGGGTGATCCGGTTGACCGCGCGAATCAGGTCCGGCAGCCCCTTGGTGCCGCCCAGGTTCGGGTCCGTCAGCATGTGCGCCTGCAGATCGGCCAATGCCTTGACCACCTCGGGTCGTTTCAGGCCGCCCACCTCCGCGGTCTGGCCGATTACATAGAGCTCCTCCGAGCCGGGAAACGAGTCGTTGATGATCTTGGAGGAAACGTTGTAGTCATGATCCTCATAGAGCAGCGGGGAGCCGGGTTTGGTTTCGCCGATCGTTACCAGGGAAGTGGCCGCCAGCGCACCAAGGAACAGCACGATGCAGCCCGCCAGAACGAAAGCCGGCGCGCGCGGAGCGGTCAATTTTTTGGCGACCCAGCGGAACAGGATGGCGACGAATTTAAGCCCAACCGTGCGGGCGGGCGGTGTCGGCAGCAACTGCAGCATGCACGGAACCATGATGATTACGGTAAAAATCACGGCCAAAGCCCAGAAGCAGGCGTAAACGGCCAGCTTGTCGTTGATTGGCACCGAGCCGACTGCAATCAGCAGCAGGCCGATGGCGTCGGATACCACGCCCAGCGTCCCCGGCCGGAAAAGATTGGAGAATGCCAGGTGGGCGGCGTACTTTCCGTCGTGCCCCTGGGCGACTTCCTGGTAGTAACGCTCGACGATCTGGATGCCGTGCGACATCGCCCGCGCCGAAATCACGAAGGGAATGACCAGCATGAGCGGATCGAGATTGTAGCCGAGCAATGACAGCACGCCCAGGCCCCAGATCGAGGTTACGATGATGCCGATCAACGGCAGGACGATGCCGTACAGGCTTTTGAAATGAATCACCAGCAGGGCCAGCATGATGGCTATCGTCAGCAGGAAAATGGTAAAAATCTGCTCGGCGTAGCTGGACACCCAGCCGACCAGCATCGGCTGCCCGGTGGCATGGATTTCCAGGCCCTCGGCGGCCTCCTGTTCACGCAGCAATTGCAGTTGCGTGAACACCTTTTCGTAGTCCAGCGCGCCTTCGTTGAGCGTGCCCCGCACCAGCGCGGATTTGAGATCCGGAGAAACGATCAGGCCAAAAACACGGCCGTCGGCCAGCACACTCTGCCGGATGGCATCCAGCTCCTCCACGCTGTAACCCCCTTTCAGCGGGTCATAGTAGGGTGTGGATTTCACCGTTCCCTCGCCGCTCAACCAGACTTTCCGGACGTTGCGGTGGGTCAGGCTCGTGACCAAATTGTGGTTGATGCCCTCCAGTGCGTCGACGGCAAGGGTGATGCGATGGATGCGATCCAGGGTTTCGTTGGAAAAAATCGTTCCATCCCGCACGGTGACCGAGACGATGATGTTGTTCGCGCCGCCGAAAGTGTCCCGTATTTCATTGTGTAACTGGATATACGGGTGGTGCTGCGGCAGCAGGTCGGCGAAGTCGGACACGATGCGAACGGCGGGTAATTGCGCGGCAAAAAACACCGTTACGACCGTGATGCCCAGCAGCACGATCCTGGGGTACTTCCAGGTGGTCTCGACGAACCAATTCAGAACCGTAATGAAGTGGTCCCGGTAGGTGAACTTATTCATCGCCCGCAACCTCGCTGGCCGATGCTGAACCATCGGGAATGGTGACGGTAAACAGGGACCCGCCACCGGCGACGACAAATTTGCCGTTGCCCAGGCCGGCGACAGCGCGCAGATAGGTGCGCGATTTGTCGGCAGCCTCCAGTGGCTGCCATGCCCCAATGCCG
Organism: Lysobacterales bacterium; assembly: GCA_035292625.1. Taxonomy (GTDB): domain Bacteria; phylum Pseudomonadota; class Gammaproteobacteria; order Xanthomonadales; family SZUA-36; genus SHZL01. Next base: position 20,861 of record DATDPS010000044.1, read on the forward strand.
GCGTGGTGGTGCAGGATCGTCGTGTTGTCGCCGACTGCGACCAGCGAGCTGCCCAGACCAGCAACGCCGTAAAGCGGCGTATTGATCCCGCTGGGCAGGAGTTCCCAGGTTTCACCGCCGGTGCCGGTTTTCCAGACGATTCCATCCAGGCCGACAGCCCAGCCGTCCGACGGGCTCGCGAAGTACGCGCCCTGCGGATAGAAGCTGTCAGGAAGATCGCTGGCCCGTTCCCAGCTCATGCCGCCGTCGCTGCTGGCAAGGACCGTGCCGAATTCACCGGTGGCAAATCCATGCAGCGCGTCGACAAATTGAATGGTGGTCAGAAAGAGATCTTCATCCAGCGACCAGGTCTCCCAACTGGCGCCCGCATCAGCCGAATGGTGGATGGAGCTGAAGCCGCCCGCCACCCACAGGGTATTCGCCATATCACAGGTCATCGCCTGCGGTTCGGTCATTTCCGGAAGATCCTGCCGCGTCCAGTCCCCCCCGGGCTGCAAGGTCCACAGTCCATCGGACTTCTCGGCAGCATGGAAACTGCCGTCCGGGCAGCTTGCCACGTCCACCAGGAAGGGCTTGCCGGGCAGCACGGAGCGCTGCCAGCTGCCGCCGTCATCCGCCGAGTGGACCACCACGCCCATGGCTCCGACGACGATCACGGTTCCCTGGTGCCGTGCGGCAGCCTGGAACAGGTCGGAACGCTGCACCGGTTTGGCGAGCTGGGCTTCCACGCCCGAGAGGTCGAGCGGGGCTTCGCAACCGGCCAGTGCCAGCCCCAGGCTGACGCTGCACAGGCGGGCTGGAATGGCGCGATAGAAGCCGCACGGCCCGTGCGTCACCCCTGTCAGCGTGCGTTTTCCCATCGCTATCCTTTTACCCGTCTTGTGCGTGGCTGAATGGCTTTAAACCATCAAAACCGGTCCCGGACCCGGAAAATGAATCCCGCCTAACATAGCTCAGAAAAACTGACGCGACTTGATTCAGGTCAGTCAAGAGCATCAATTGGATTCAAAAAATCGGCCTCGGGGAGTCGTTGAAAGTGCTAGCATCCTACACCTTCTGCATCGAGCGTTCTGCAAGTCCGCGAACACGGACGGAACAGCGGATAGTGGTTTGGACTGCCGCGCGGAAACCGGGTTGAAACCATGATTCAGCTGCAAAAGCTGCAGCACCGGGCGATTTTTTCCGGCAGTCGAATTGTGACTTGACGGGAACGAATCGAGGATGCACGATTTAAGTAGGCCCCTGGATTGGAGAATGCCAGTGTCACTGAGAAGCGTAAAACAGTACTTTGCGCCGGACAGCAAGGAGGAGGTTCTCAAACTCCTGCAGCAGTATGGTGAAGGTGCGCTGATCGTCGCCGGCGGAAGTTTCGTGCGCGGGCTGGATGCGCGCAACATCCTGAGCGGCATCGAGGCCATGATCGACTTGCAGAATCTCGGGCTCAAGCAGATCACCGCTGGCTCCGCGGGATTGTCTATCGGGGCAATGGTCACGTTCACCGAACTGCAACAGCGTGAGGAGGTTAAAAGTTCCGCCGTGCTGGGCGCCGTTCGGGACGCGCTGGCTTGCCCGCCGCTGCAAATCAGGAATGTCGCGACCGTCGGCGGCAATATTGCCTCGGCCTGTCCCTACTTCGATTTGCCGACGGCCTTGATGGCGCTCGACACAGTCGTGCAGGCGCTGGGCCCCGGCGGCTCCAGGAGCATAGCCCTGCAGGATTTCTCTTCCAGCCTGTTCCAGAGCGCGCTGGCAGAGGACGAATTCGTTACCGGCCTGATCCTGCCGCCGCTCCCCGAACGCTCCTCCAGCGCTTTCATGAAATGCGAGTCGAATGCCAATGACCTTGCCATCGTCAATGTCGCCGTACGCGTGACGCTTGACGCTTCCGGTCATTGCCAGCAAGCGCGGGTCGTCATTGGCGGCGGCGTGGCCGAAACCCCGGTGCGCGGCCTGGCGGCGGAAAAACTGCTGCAAGGCAAAAAACTGTCGGATGAATTGATCAGGCAGGCCGGCGCGGCGGTGCCACCGGGCCTGCAGCCCATGTCCGATCACCGGGCATCGGCAGCGTACAGATCGGTGATGGCGAAAGTAATGACCGGTCGCGCCCTGCAGCGCGCCGTGGCCCGCCTCAACTAGCGAGAACATGACCATGAACCAACTCGTCAGACTCGAGATCAACGGTGAGCACATGGAGCTCGCTTTGGAACCCAGCGAAACGTTGTTGCATGTTCTGCGCAACAAGCTGGGTTTGATCGGAACCAAGCGCGGCTGCGATTCCGGTGGTTGCGGCTGCTGCACCGTGCATGTTGACGGCAAGGCCGTTTACTCCTGCATGGTGTTTGCCCAGTCGCTGCAAAATCGCAAAGTGACGACCATTGAAGGGCTGGCGCAGGGCGGCAAACTGGACCCGTTGCAGACGGCTTTCATCGAAAAGGGCGCGGTGCAGTGCGGTTATTGCACCTGCGGCATGATCATGACCGCGAAGGAACTCCTGCAAAGGGGGGCACAGCCGGACGAAGAGCAGATCCGGCACGCCATTGCCGGCAACCTGTGTCGTTGCACCGGGTATCAGAAGATTGTGGAAGCCATCAAGGTGGCGGGCTCAGAGCAATGAAACAGCCGGGGAGAATGACACCATGACAGCAATGAAAGTCGTTGGCCAAAGCGTGCTTCGGCCCGATGCCCACGAGAAAGTGCTTGGCGGCAAGGGTTTCCCCGTCAACGTTACCCTGCCAGGAATGCTCCATGGCAAGCTCCTGCGCAGCCCGTATCCGTATGCCCGCATTGTGAAAATCGATGCTTCCAGGGCCGAAAAGATGCCCGGGGTCAAGGCCGTCCTGCTGCCGGACGATGTACCGAAGAAAAAATTCTGCCCGGTCTACTTCGTGCCGACCCTGGCGCCCAGCATGGTCCAGGACATGCTGATCATGAGCGACACCGTTCGCTATGCGGGCCAGCCCGTTGCCGCCGTGGCGGCCGTAAGCGCGGAAATTGCCGAAGAGGCCCTGCACCTGATCGACGTGGAATATGAGAATCTCGATGCGGTGTTCGATGCGCACTCCGCCATGGCCGACGGCGCGCCCCGCCTGCACGAAGAGGCGGAAAACAACATCGCCAAGCACGCCTTGTTCGAGTTCGGCGACCTCGAGGCGGGCTTTGCCGAAGCCGACCACATTTTTGAAGGCACCTACACCACCCAGCGGGTACACACCTGTTACATGGAGCCGCGTGTCTGCGTCGTCGATACCGAGCCCGATGGCCGCCTGACCGCCTATTCGTCCATGCAGCACATGTTCGGCTTGCGTGAGAAACTCGCTTTCGCGCTGGACCTGCCGGTGAGCATGGTCCGCGTTGTGAAACCTCCGTACATAGGTGGCGGATTCGGCGGCAAGCTCGATATCGGCTACATCGAGCCGATCGCGGCACTGTTGAGCATGAAAACCGGCAAGCCGGTGCGCATCGAACAGACGCGTTACGAGGATTTCATCACCACCACCCGCAACCCCATCGAGGTCTACCTCAAAACCGGTATCAAGTCGGACGGAACCTTCACCGCCCGCTTTGCCCGTAGCACGCTGGACTGCGGCGCCCATGCGACACACGGCGCAGAGGTCCTGATGGTGCATGGCATGTTCGGTATCCTGATGACCTATCGCTGCACCAACCAGACCTGGGAAGGCCGGGCGGTTTACACCAACAACATGATCGGCGGCGGCTATCGCGGCTACGGCTCGCCGCAGGGATCCTTCGCCGTCGAGTCACAAATCGACGAGATCTGCGAAAAACTGGGCTTAGACCCGATCGAGTTCCGGCTGAAAAATGCCCACCAGGAAGGCGGCCCCCACCCGTTCAATCCGGATTGGAAGCTGACGACCTACCGTTTCGAGGAGTGCCTGAAAAAGGCCGCGGAGCGTATCGGCTGGTCCGCCCGGAAACCGGCCGGCAGCGGCAAGGGT
>DATDPS010000045.1:0-3545 GCA_035292625.1 Lysobacterales bacterium
CCTGGAACTGGGACCCCAAGTTTGAGGGCATGCTGCACGAGAACTGGCCTGGCTACGAGATACTCAAACAGGGGCACATCAGTCCCATGCCGCTGTTTATGAGCCCCGCGGAGGCCAATGCCAACGGGAAGATCGCCGGCGGAATTAATCATGCCGGGACCTTTCCGCACCTGACTCTGACGATTTCAAAGAATGAAATTGTCAAGGTCGATGGGGGCGGAGAATTCGGCAAACGCTGGCAGGAGGTCCTGGACGACTGCAAGGCGCAGAAGATTCATTACCCCGGATTTCCGGACATCGGCTGCGGCTGGTTTGAAGAAGCGGCCATCGGCACCGACCCCTGGAGAACACGCGACCTGGCGGCAGAGATTCGCAACCGCTACGTGTGGGAACGGGGCCGCTCCGGCGTCATCCACTGGGGCCTGGGCGTGAGCCAGAACTTTGAGTATCACCCGGCGATCCAGGCTTGGTATCGGCAAAACGCCACCAAGGTCAAGCGCGGCGGCGGCCACAATCATATCCACACGTACGTGACCACGATGGATATCACCGACTCCAGCGGCAAGGTGACGCGAGTGATCGACAAGGGCCGCCTGACGTTCCTGGACGATCCCGACGTGAAAAGGATCGCGGCGAAGTATGGGAATCCTGATGAATTGTTGCAGGAGAGGTGGATTCCGCAGTATCCGGGCATCAACATGCCTGGCGACTATATGAAGGACTATGCCGCCGACCCCTATTCATTTATCCATCCCTACCAGGAAAAACTGCGCAAGGAATCCGGCTGGACGCCGGAGATGGGCGACTGATCCGTCCAGGTAACGCTGATCTCGGCTGGTAGTTGATTGAGAAGCTGCTGAGGCTTTGAGCGCCGGTTACCATCGGCTCGCTGGAACAATTCGGCGAGCGATGAGGGCCGGCGCTCTTGCCGTCTCAGAGACCCTGGGTGGATATGCTCTGACTGATCAGCGCGACCTAGTGCATTTCTCCGGTTGGTGTATACCCAACAAATCTTGATGATGTCATTCCGAGGGCCGTGGTTTGGCCCGAGGAACCTGCTGTTGTTTCTTGCGTTGGGGTGAAAAGCAGGTCCCTCGTCCCGGCCTGCCGGGACTCGGGATGACATCGCTGCCTGCTCTACACTAATTGGAGAAATGCCCTAGTGTTGTGTCCCGGAAATACGTTCACATAGTCGCTGGATTTTAGCAAGGATAGAGTCAGCGTTGGCGGTCCAGGAAAAAGGAGAGGCGTTGGCGTTGTAATTATGAACGAAGCGTTCGATGTGGGTCACCAATTCCCGGACACTGCGGAAGGTTCCTCGGCGGATCGCTTTCTGGGTGATGATGTTGAACCAGATTTCTACTTGATTGAGCCAGGAAGAATAGGTGGGGGTGAAGTGCACGTGGTAACGGGGCCGAGCGGCCAGCCAGCGTCGCACGCGAGGGTGCTTGTGGGTGGCGTAATTGTCCACGATCAGGTGCACGTCCAGAGCGGGCGGGACACTGGCGTCCAGGTGCCGGAGGAACTCCAGGAACTCCTGGTGACGATGGCGACGCTTGCACTGGCTCATCACCGTTCCGTTGACGGTGTCGAGGGCCGCGAACAGGGTAGTGGTGCCGTGTCGCAGGTAATGGTGCGTCACCCCTTCCACATAACCGAGCCCCAGGGGCAGCATCGGCTGAGCGCGCTCCAGCGCTTGAATCTGGCTCTTCTCATCGACGCACATCACCAGCGCTTTATCGGGCGGGTTGAGATACAGTCCGACGATATCCCGCACCTTCTCGACAAAGAACGGATCGCTAGAAAGCTGGAAATGCCGCGCTCGATGCGGCTGCAAGCCGAAAGCACGCCAGATGCGATGGACGGTCGATTTCGACAGATGGGTTTCCGCAGCCAGCGAGCGGCAACTCCAATGCGTGCCGTTTTGGGGTTTGGTCCGCAAGGTTCTGCGGATCAATGTGGCGATCCGCTCATCGGGGATGGAGCGGGGGCGGCCGGGCCGCAACTCTTCGTGGAGTCCCGGCAGCCCTAGTTGCACGAACCGCCGGCGCCAGTGGCCGACGGTGACTTGGTTCAGTCGCAACCGGGCCGCGATGGCCTGATTGGAGAAACCATCAGCACTCAGCAAAACGATTCGCACGCGGGTCACCAACCCGTGTGGCAGAGAACGGGAACTGGCCATGGCTTCCAACTGTTCACGCTGCTCCCGGTCCAGTTGCAGCGGGACCTTTGGTCGTCCTAAGTTCATAGGCACCTCCATTCTCCATAGAAGGTGCCTCGGGCGGAAGTCGCCTGGCAAGACTTTATATTAATTACTTAAGGGACACAACACTAGCTGGCCACAGCCGGGACATCGCGCATTCGTCGGGACAGGTGTTGACACCGCCTGCAGCGCATCAACTGCGTTAGCTTTCACGATCATATTGCATACATTCTACTCCACTCGCACCACGCCCCGATAACTGCGTAGCCCCACATTCGAAAAATCGAGAATGGAGAGGAAAGCTTATGAAGCTAGTGCCGGGTGTGTTCGGAGATGACGATGTTGACCAGCTTGTTGGGGACCACAATGACCTTCAGCACTTTGTGGGCTGCGATCATGTGCGCGATGCGCGGATCGGCGAGGGCCATCTCTTCGAGTTCCTCCTGCGGCATTCCTTCGCGAGCCAGAATTTTCGATCGCAGCCGGCCGTTGATCTGCACTGGGATTTCCAGCTCATCTTCCTTGGCCAGCACCGGATCAAACTCCGGCCAGCTCACCCGCAGCAGGTCTTCAGAATGCCCCAACTCCTCCCAAAGCTGCTGCGCCAGATACGGCGCAAACGGCGAGAGCAGCTTCGTAAGCGTTTCCAGCGTCTCGCGCAACACGGGCTTGGAGATCTGCCCTTCGAGGCTATAGAGCAGGTTCACCAGCTCCATCAGCGCGGCGATGTCCGTGTTGAAATGCCAGCGACCTTCAAAATCATTGCTGATACGGCTGATAGTTTGGTGCAGCTTCCGCAATACTTTCCGGTCTTCGGCGGAAACATCCTGGACAACCGACCCTGAGGCGGCGACACCCTTCAGATCGTTCACATGTTTGTTTACAAACCGGTAGACGCGCGTGACGAAGCGGTAAATGCCTTCCACCCCGGCGTCATTCCATTCGAGATCCTTTTCCGGCGGAGCCGCAAACAATACATACATGCGCGTGGTGTCGGCGCCGTACCGGTTCACCATCTCGTCCGGGTCCACCAGGTTTCCCTTGGACTTGGACATCTTGGCGCCGTCCTTGATGACCATGCCCTGGGTGAACAGCCGCGCCACCGGCTCGCCCATCCTGGCAAGACCGAGATCCTTCAGCACCTTCGCAAAAAAGCGCGAGTAGATGAGGTGAAGAATGGCGTGCTCAATTCCGCCGATGTATTGGTCGATGGGGAACCAGTAATTGACCGCCGCGGTGTCCACTGGCCCCTGGTTGAAGGCCGGATTCGTATAGCGGTAAAAGTACCAGGAGGAATCCACAAACGTGTCCATGGTGTCGGTTTCGCGTTCTGCGGGGCCAT
>DATDPS010000046.1:0-3375 GCA_035292625.1 Lysobacterales bacterium
CATGGGTTACGACAGGCGGGTTGATAGCCCGATTTGCCCGTCTTCAGACTCACAAACCGCTTCGGGTAGACATCTTCGCGGCCCCGAAACAGGCTGCGGAAGAGGGCGATCTTGGCTTCTTGGGGGGACTGATGGGTCACCAGTGGCTGCTCACCGGCTGGCAGCGGTGGTTCCTGCCCTGTGAGCAACGTGGCCCTTTCCTGACGCAGCTCGGCGATGTGCCTGAGCAATTCGGCCTGCCGGGCATTGAGCGCGGCCGATTGTGCTTCCGCTTCCGCCAATAGCAGGTCTATTTCGTCTAGAGCCTGTTCAGGACTTATAGTCGATGTGCCATAACGGCGGCAAAGCGCTGCAGCATAAGCATGGCGAAAGCCAGGAAGTGCAGGCCGGCCAAGGTTTGTGGCAGGCGTTCGTAATCACGGGCCAGCCGTCGGAAGCGGGCGGCCCAGGCGAAGCTCCGCTCAATGGACTAATCACAAATGACAAATTTTGCCTGAGCCGGACCGGCCGGCTGACTCTGACCTGGTCGCGACGATTGCCGCACCTGCGGGATCAGCCCACTGGCGATACGGCGTACCCTTCCGATGGGAGTTCTCATCGCGGAGGGACGTATGAAACACCAGTGGAGCATTCGACGCGAGCTGAAACCGGATCCGGACGGGCAGCGCCGGTGGGACCAGGCCTACCAGCACCTTCTGCGATGGACGCTGTTGAGCGAGCCGGAGCAACTTCCCTGCTCCGCTCTGACGCAGGAGGTGTACCATGAGCATTGCGATCTATGTGCGCGTGTCGACCCAGCGCCAGGCGCAGACCCAAACCATCGAACAGCAGCTGGAGCGGTTGCGGGCGCATGCCCAGAGCCAGGGCTGGGAATTGCCGGACGAGAACATCTTCCGGGATGACGGCTATAGCGGCGCGACGCTCAATCGGCCGGGCCTGGATCGGCTGCGCGACAAAGTCAAGGCGGCCGAAGTCGATCATGTGCTGGTGACGGCCCCCGACCGGCTGGCGCGCAACTACGTGCACCAGATGGTGCTGCTGGAAGAACTCGAACACGTGGGGTGCGAAGTCGAGTTTCTGGACCGTCCGATGAGTCACGATCCCCACGATCAGTTGCTGTTGCAGATCCGCGGGGCGGTGGCGGAATATGAACGCACACTGATTGCCGAACGGATGCGCCGCGGGCGTCAAACCAAGCTGCGGGCGGGCGCATTGCTGCCGTGGACGTGGGCCCCGTATGGCTATCGGATGAGCCCGGATCGTCCCCGGGATCCGGCCGGAGTGCAGGTGGATGCAGCGGAAGCGGCCATGGTCCAAGCGATGTTTGCCTGGTACGCGGAAGACCACACCAGTTTGTTTGGGCTGGCCAAGCATCTGTGCGCGTTGGGGCTCCCTTCGCCGCGGGGCAAGCAGCGCTGGAATCCGGCCACGATTCGCGGCATTTTGACCAACCCGGCCTATACGGGCCAGGTCTACGCGGGCCGTACCCGGTCGCAGCCGGCGCGTGTGCGGCGTTCGGCGACCCACTTGATCGGCCATCCTCACGAGGGGCATGCCCCAACGCCGCGTGAAGCCTGGATCCCGGTCGCCCCGATCCCGGCGATCGTCACGCAAGCGCAATTCGATGGGGTGCAGGCCAAGCTGGCCCTTAACCAATCGTTCGCCCGCCGCAACAACAAAAGCCACACCTACTTGCTCCGCGCACTGGTCAGTTGTGGCGTCTGCCAATCGAGTTGCATCGCGCGAAGCGTGCACGCGCGCTATGACTACTACACGTGTCGGGCGAAAGGGAACCCAATCCAAACCTGTCGGGATGAAAAATGCGCGGCCCGCTACGTGCCCGCCCATCAACTGGATGAGTTGGTGTGGCAAGACCTGTGCGACGTCATGCAGCATCCCGAAATCATCACGCACGCGCTGGAACGGGCGCATGGAGGCCACTGGCTGCCGCAAGAGTTGCAGGCGCGCCGCGAAAACCTGCGCAAGGGTTGCGTCAGTCTGGAGCATCAGCTCGATCGCCTGAGTGAAGCGTACTTGCAAGACGTCATGGACTTAGCCGAATACCAGCGGCGGCGCCGTGACCTGGAGCAGAAAGCCCAGGCGTTGGCAACCCAGGCGCAGCAACTCGACGGGCATATTGATCGCCAGGCCCAACTGGCGGGTCTGGCCGCCTCGGTCGGGTGTTTCTGTCAGCGCGTGCAGACTGGCCTGGCCGACGCGACCTTCGAGCAGAAGCGGCAGCTGGTCGAACTGCTCATCGATCGGGTGATTGTCACCAATGACAAGGTCGAGATCCGTTATGTCATCCCAACCAGCCCGAGCAGTGAGCACACCCGGTTTTGTCATTTGCGTAAAGACTATTTCAACCACCCAGCGCCGCGGCCGGAGCACAAAGCCTTTCTTGGCCTGGGGCAACTTGACCACTTCCAGCCGGATGCCGTGTTCGGCCGCGGCTCGTTCGGCTTGGTCACCGGTGTAGCCCTGGTCCACGAAGGCGACTTCGACCGACTGGCCGGTGGCGTCTTGCACCTGCTCGGCCAACTGCTCGACCTGGGCGCGATCCTGTTCGTTAGCGGGCGTCACCAGCAACGCCAAGAGGTGTCCCAGAGTATCCACCGCCAGATGGACTTTGCTGCCCTTCTTACGCTTGGCCCCGTCGTAGCCCGCCCGCGCGCCGCTTTCCGGGCTGGATTGCAGCGTGCGACTGTCGAAAATGGCCGCCGACGGCTGCGCGTTGCGGTCTTGAGCCAGCCGCAACAGCGCGCGCAGGTCATGCACCAGGGCCTCAAACACGCCCGCTTGCAGCCAGCGGTGGGTCTGCTGATACACTACGTTCCACGGCGGCAGGTCGTGCGGCATCAGCCGCCAACCCGCCCCGGCGCGCACCAGCCAGCGCAAGCCATTGAAGACTTCACGCAAACTGTGCTCGCGCTGGGGCGCCGCTTCGCTCATCAAGGTCAGATATGGGGCGACAAACGCCCACTCGTCGTCACTGACATCGCTCGGATAGGCTTTTCGGTCCATGCCCTGAGCTTAGCACGCTCAGGACAATAAGTGCACAACAGGCTCTAGGCGATCCGCGGTACCCGATCAGCCAGATCAAGGATGGTTTCATGTCACTCCGCAGATATATCGATCAGAACCCAGACAAGCGCTACTTCATGTTCGGCGGCAAAGGCGGGCTGGGCAAGACCACCTTCTCGGCCGCCACCGCCTACTGGCTCGCCTCGCAGGGCAAAAAGGTGCTGGTCTTCTCGGTCGATCCCCAGGCCAGCCTGTCCGACATCTTCGAGCGCGACATCTTCGGCAAGGGCGCCGTGAAGGTCATGGACAACCTATGGGCGCAGGAGATCGACGCTGACAGCCACATTCACG
>DATDPS010000047.1:0-6060 GCA_035292625.1 Lysobacterales bacterium
GCATCGGCATCCACGCCAATGGCGATGTTGCCATCGACATGGTGCTGAACGCCTACGAGCGGGTGTTGAAGCACCACCGTGGCGTTAATCCGCGCCACCGTATTGAGCACTGCTCGCTGATCAATGACCGCATACTGGCGCGCATCAAGGCGGCTGGGGTCGTTCCGGCTCCTTTCTATACCTACGCCTACTACCACGGCAACAAGTGGGTGGATTACGGACCGGAGAAAATGCAGTCGATGTTTGCCCACAAGAGCTTTCTCGATGCCGGCATTCCCGTGGCCCCAGCATCCGATTACACCCCGGGGCCGTTTGAGCCGATGATGGCCATCCAGAGCATGGTGACGCGCAAGGACAAGCAGGGCCGTGTGTGGGGACCGGCGCAGCGCATTACGGTCGCGCAAGCGATGCAGATCTGCACCCTGCACGGGGCCTATGCCTCCTTCGAAGAGGAGATCAAGGGATCGCTCACCCCCGGCAAGCTGGCGGACATCGTGATTCTTGAAAGCGATCCGCACGAGGTCGATCCGGATGAAATCGTCGACATCAAAATCGTCAGAACCATGCTGGGTGGCAAGACCGTGCACGAAGCCTGAGCTAAAAGCTGAAAGGGACAGGGCACATTAAAGCGAGCTTAATCTGCCCCGCCCCCTTTAGCTCCTTGAGCCTGATTGCAACAGCGATTCGCCGCGTCTGAGTACGGCTTCCATGTCTTCAAAAACGGTCACTTCGCCCAGTGCAATATGCGGCGGCAACGGCGCATAGTTGCCGAAATCATGGGACAGTTCAGCGCTCGCGACCGGATCGTTGTGCAATTTAATGAACCCGTCCAGCCCGGCCCTGGTATCGAACAACAGCCAGATCGTGGCGTAGGCATCGGTCGATCCCGGTTTTCCATCCATGCCGAAGGTCGCGTGCTGCACCATGACCTGTCTCGGCCGGATTCCGTTTACTTTCCTGAAGGTTGCAATTCCGAGTGGCATGTGGACATCCGCCCAATGATTGAAATTGAACTCTTCGCCTTCCTTGCGCGGATATCTTATGCTGACGGCATACATGCAAGTCACCTCCTCAACCGTAGGCTTTTCTGAAACTTTCCATCACCCTCTCGCCACAGGTGCTTGGTTCGTACTGCGCGGTTTCACCTTCCTTGACGACCGGGATGATGGGTGTATCAAAATCCGGGTCGATGAACATGGCGATCGACTGGCGATACCGGTCCGAGCTGTTCACGACCCGGTGCTGATTGGACAGCAGGCGCTTGTTCGTCCATTGTTCCAGACAGTCGCCCACGTTGACGACGAAGGTACCGGGAATGGGATGGGCCGTTACCCATTCTCCATCACCCGATAAGACCTGCAGACCGCCAACATCGTCCTGGCACAGCAGCGTCAGCACCCCCCAGTCCGTATGGGCCCCAATGCCGAACTGGTCTTCCCCGAGGTCTACCGGCTGTGGCGGATAATACAGCGTTGAGCCACGGGCAATGCAGGAGTCGAAACAAGCGGAAAAGTACTCGCGCTCGATTTCCATGGCGATTGCGAAGGCCCCCAGGATCCTTCTGCCCACGGTGATGCAGGCCTCGAAGTATTCGTTTAGCACCGGCTTCATTTCCGGCAGGAAAGCCGGCCATTGGTTCGGCCCAAGCAGGGGAATATTCTTCAGGTTTTCCAGCGTCTCCCGGTCAAATTCCCTTCCCCAAAGAAAGGTTTCACGGAAATCGCGGGTCTTGCTGAGTTTCATGATGCCGGTGTAAGGCTCGATGAATCCGCGTTTTTTTTCCGTGACTCGCACAGTGCTCTTGTTTTCGAGAGTGCTTTCAAAGAACGTGCGCGAGATACGAAAGGAATCATCGATCAGTTTTTGCGGCACGCCATGATTCCTGACGTAAAAAAAACCCACCTCATGTGCCGCGATGCTCATCTTTTCTGCAACGCGCAGTTCCGCTTCTGGCTCATCGTTGACCAGCGCTGCGATATCGATCACCGGTATGGAGTCGATAGGTATCCGTTTGGCTCGTGCAAAGTTCATGTGTCATCCTGCGGGTGGCCATCCCGCCCCGGCGCAAATCACCGGGGCGGAACGGGCGGGGTCAAAGTGGAATCAGAAAAAGTTGTACCGGACATTCACACCAAACCAGCGCGGCTTCCCGGGTACCAGGGAATTGGATCCGGTGGCATTGGACAGGTCATAGCCGATAGTGAAATAGCGTTCGTCAGCGAGGTTGTTGACGAAGATGGACGCCGCCCACCTGGCATCTGCGCTGGTCCAGCCGAGCCGCGCGTTGGCGACGAAGTAATCCGGCAGTCTGGACGCATCGAAGTTACGGATGTTGTCCCAAAAGCTGGCTGCATAGTTGAAACTGGCCTGTGCATATACCTCGCCGCCGTACAGCGCTGCGGGCCACCTGTATCGAGCCAGGCCCGCCACCTGAGTTTCGGGCGTATAACTTGGCTCGGTATCGACAAAAATTCCGGGTCCCAGCTGCACGTCATATATTTCCGTGTCGATGTAGGAGAAGTTAAGCACCAGGTCGAGGCGGTCCGTCGGTGAAGAAAACAGTTCCAACTCCATGCCCTTGTATTCCGCGTCGACGTTTTGCACCCAGCCAGTGATCTGGCTGAAGAAAAATCCCTGGTAATCGGTGTAGTCGTAGTAATAGAAAGAACCGTTGAACCGGGTGGTGCCACCAAACAGCCCGTCCCACTTGAAGCCGGTCTCGTATGCCATCAGGATTTCCTCGTCGTACGGAATATCCTCGGCCGGGAAACCGGCGCCAAAGGTGAACGGCGCGTTGAATCCCCCGGCTTTGACGCCGCGGTTGACACCGGCGAAGACCAGCACGTCGTCAACGGGGTGCCAGTCAAGTTGGAGCTTGCCACTCCACAGCGTTTTATCCTGCACATGGTCCTTTTTCGGCTGTGGCGAGAACAACGGTGTGTGGGTTTCCAGCGTGAATGGGTCGGTGCTGACGAAGAACGTTTCCTCGCCGGTGAAATCCTTGTTTTCCCAGATGACGCGCAGGCCGCCGATCAGGGTGAGCTTGTCGCTGAGGTCGTATTCCATCTGCCCGAAAATCGAGGTGGAGTCAGTCTCCAGTTCGGTCAGCGCCGTGTCCTCCCATGGCACCCCCACCAATGGCAGAAACAGATAATTCGGGTCAGCTGTGATGGAAACGCCGGTATCCAGGCTGATGTTCAGGTAATACACGCCGGTTACCCAGCGGAGGCGGTCAAGTTCGCCATTGAGGCGCACTTCCTGGGTGAAGGTCTCAGCCTCGGCATCGAACAGCACGTTGATGGTTGATGCCGGACCGCCGTCGGCCGGCAGGCCCTGGAATTTCTCAAAATTCTTGTAGTCGCTGATGGCGGTCAGCGTGGTGCTGTCACCCAGTTGCCAGTTCAGCTTTCCAGAGATGCCCCAGGTGTCCGTAGAATTCAAGTCCTCGAAAGCGAAGTCCATGGCGCATTCGAGGTCTTCGTAATCCTGCTTCGTACAGCTGGGGCCGTACAGGTTGCCCCCGGGTGGGCGCAGCAGATCGGCATCGAAGGACAGGGGATGATCTATAGGTGTGCCGTCGGGGGCAATGGCCTCGCGCGTTTCGTTGGGGCCGGCCACGATGGTGCCCACGTGGTTACCAGCGGCGTCGAAGATAGGCACGGTCGGCAATTCGAGAAAGGGTGAGGTGCCTTCCCGGGTCCGGGCGTAACTGCCGATCAGCAGTAACTCAAGGTCGTCGTTCGGCTCGATCAGCAGCTGGCCGCGCAGGCCCAAGGTATCATCATTGAAGGTGTCTTCGCCGCCGTAGGTCAAGGGATTTCCATCCAGCGTGACCGCGCGGTTGGGGTAATCGTTGTCCAGTATCGGGTCAAAACGGTTGTACAGGACCGCTGCCCGGGCTGATACCTTGTCGGTCAATCCGCCGCTGAGGGCGCTTTCAAAACGGATCTGGTTGTACGAACCGTAGGTGAAGTCGGCATAGGCCTCGGTTTCCTGTGTCGGCCGGTTGGAAATGTAATGCACCAGTCCGCCCGTGGCATTGCGGCCAAACAGCGTGCCTTGCGGGCCCTTCAGGATTTCCACCCGGTTGAGATCGAACATGCTGAAAACCTGGCCCTGGCCGAAACCCACGTAAGTTTCGTCCACGTAGACTGCCACCGGGGCTTCCGTCTGGTCATTGAAATCGTTCTGCGTCACGCCGCGGATGGTGAACAGTGTTTTTTGCCCACCGTTGTTGCCACTGATGTGCACACCTGGTGTCATGCGCGCGATGTCGAAACTGTCCTCAAAACCCAGTTCCTTCATCTGCTCGCCGCTGAACGCCGTGATCGCGATACCGACGTCCTGTATCGACTGTTCACGTTTCTGGGCAGTCACGGTTATTTCTTCGAGCAGCCCGGACTGAGCCTTGGCCGTGTTCGTTACGAAGATCAATAATGGAAGGATCAGGATCACTTTCGGTGGCACATGAAAGCAACGACGGGGGAACTGAAATCTAATATTTCCCATGACTCTTATTTCCAAGTGAAGTGAAGTTGCCTCGTACATACACGCTGGCGGATCAAAAAAGAGTGCGAGCTGTCGAGGTCTGTTTGTTGTACGGGAAAAGTATAGTTTTATGAATTTATATTGATAATATTGTTTTCTTCATTAAATTGTTTACTATGCTTCAACAATGAAACAGTGGGATCTCCTGCACACCTTCGTTCGCGTAGTCGACTGCGGCAGCTTTTCCGCGGCAGCAGAACGGCTGGATGTCTCGAAATCCCTGGTCAGCAGGAAAATCTCGCAACTGGAAAGCCATCTTGGCACCCAGTTGCTGTTTCGCACGACCCGGCGCATTCATCCCACGGATGCCGGTCTTACCCTGTTTCAGAAATGCGAGCGCCTGTTCAACAGTCTGGAAGAGGCCGAGCAATCCGTATTAAACCTCGAAGACGTTCCACGCGGTCACCTGCGGATTGTCTGCACCGACATCCTGGGCGAACGGTATATCTCTCTTGCTGCCGCCCGGTTCAGCACGCTCTATCCCCAGTTGCGGATCGATGTGCATGTCACCAGCCGCCTGGTCGACCTGGTCGCCGAAGGCTATGACCTGGCGGTGCGCTACGGCAAGCTCACGGATTCATCACTCAAGGCGCGGAAGGTATTCGAAATGCCTCACGTGGTTTGTGCCTCACCACAGTACTTTGCCAAGCACGGCAAGCCGAAAAAGATCGAAGACTTGCAAACACATGATTGCCTGGTGGCGGCGTTCGACCCATGCGCCACCTGGCGTTTCAAGGTGGGGAATCGGAAAGTTGATATCGACCTGGAGGGAAACTGGCGCAGCAACAATGCCTCCGCACTGATTACAGCCGCGGTTGAGGGGTTGGGTATCTGTCGCTTGCCGGAGTTATATTTACGCGATTATTTGCAGACGGGCAGGTTGGTTTCGATTTTTGACAGGTACCAATATGACGTTTTTCCCGTCTGGCTGGTCTATCCGAACACCCGTTACGTCTCAGCCAAAGTTCGCATGTTTATCGATTACCTGTTGGAAAACATAGATTCACTGACCCGACCGTTAAAATCTGCTGCGCGAGTTGCAGCGGGAGCCGTGGCCTTCTCATGAGAGCGATTCCGGGTGCTTGAACTCCGTGCCGTCAGCAAGTCGTTTCACGACGGTGAGAGCGAACTGCTGGTGCTCAGGGCCATCGATCTCGACCTTGGGCGGGGCGACAGCGTGGCGCTGCTTGGCGCCAGCGGTTGCGGCAAGAGCACCCTGCTGCAAATTGCCGCCGGGCTGGATGATCCCGACGCGGGTGAGGTGTGCTTGCTCGGCCATTCCCTTTCAGGCCTGCGCGAGCGCGAACGGGTGTTGCTGCGGCGGCGGCACCTGGGCTTCGTGTTCCAGCAGTTCAATCTGGTTTCCGGTCTGAGTGCGCGGGATAATTTGTTGTTCCAGCGCCGATTGAACCGCATGCCGGACCAGGCGGACTGGGTCGACGATCTTGTCGCTGCGCTGGAGCTCGAAATCTTGCTCGAACGGCGGGTTGAACTGCTGTCGAGCGGACAACA
>DATDPS010000048.1:0-27132 GCA_035292625.1 Lysobacterales bacterium
GCTGATCCGTTCCGCGCTGGACAGCGCGGCGCAAGCCGAAACAATTGGGCTCGGCCACGACCGCATCATCCTGTCGTGCAAGGTCAGTGATGTGCAGGACCTGATCGCGGTGTACCGCACGTTGGCAGGCCGTTGCGACTACCCGCTGCACCTGGGACTCACCGAGGCGGGGATGGGCAGCAAGGGTATCGTCTGCTCCACCGCGGCACTGGCCATACTGTTGCAGGAAGGTATCGGAGATACCATTCGCATTTCCCTGACACCGGCGCCGGACCAATCGCGCACCGACGAAGTCATCGTGGCGCAGGAGTTGCTGCAAAGCATGGGACTGCGCGCCTTCACCCCGATGGTAACGGCTTGCCCGGGTTGCGGCCGCACCACCAGCACGTTTTTCCAGGCGCTGACCCAGGACGTGCAGCAATTTGTGCGCGGGCGCATGCCGGAGTGGCGCGGCCGTTATCGCGGCGTGGAAAACCTTTCCCTGGCGGTGATGGGTTGCGTGGTCAACGGCCCCGGCGAAAGCCGCCACGCCAACATTGGCATCAGCTTGCCAGGCACCGGCGAAGCACCCGTGGCACCGGTTTTTGTGGATGGGCGTAAAGCGGCCACTTTACGCGGCAAAAACCTGACCAATGATTTCCTTGAATTGATTGAAAAGTATGTGGAAGACCACTACCCGCGCCACCCATCCTGACCTAAGGTACCTATGAGCTTGTTACGCAAATCGAAGCAATCCGAACTGGCCGACCGGCACGACCTGTACCAGCGCTCGGTACAGGACACTGAATCTGAAATCGATTTCATCGAGCAAACCTGGACAGATTTGCGCGATCGCCCGGCGGAGGTTTTGCGCGAGGACTTTTGCGGCACGGCCAATACCGCCTGCGAGTGGGTGCGGCGCAACGCTGGCCACTTTGCCATCGGTGTCGACCTGGATGGCGAAGTGATGAGATGGGGCGAGCGCAACAACGTTGCCCGCCTGGCACCGGATGAACAAACGCGCATCGAGCTGATCCAGACCGACGTACTCGATGAACTGGCGGAAACGGCCGACATCGTGTTGGCCATGAATTTCAGCTATTTCCTGTTCCGGACCCGCGCGGAGTTACTCGAATACTTTGCCTCGGTGCACCAGGGACTGACCGAGGACGGAATCTTTTTTCTCGACGCATACGGCGGCTACGACGCTCCGCGTGAGATCGTGGAGTCGCGTGAGTGCGACGGCTTTGTCTATATATGGGAACAGGCCGAGTTCAACCCGATCGACTCGACCATGACCTGCCACATCCATTTCGAGTTTGCCGATGATTCACGCCTGGAGCAGGCGTTTTCCTATCGCTGGCGGCTGTGGACCTTGCCGGAAATCCGTGAAGTTCTGTACCAGGCGGGATTCCGCAAAGTCGATGTCTACTGGGAAGGCACCGACGAGGAAACCCAGGAAGGCAACGGTGTGTATGCGCCGGCTGAAGTCGGTGATGCCGACGCTGGCTGGGTGTGTTATATCGTGGCCCAGGCCTGAATCAACCGTGCCAGCTCCGCCCCCCGCCCTGGCTGCCCGGCGTGTTCAGTTCTCCAGCGCCACTGCCAGGCGCCGTGATGGCCAGACTCTACCGGTGATTTCCAGGGAATCGACCGCCGCGGATTCTTCCAGCGGCGCCACGGCCAGCACGAAGCTGCGGCCGGTTTCCCCCATGGCAGAGTCGATGGCAACCGCGTCAAGGACTTGCCCCTCGCTGTGCAGTCGGCAGGGCGCACCGGCAGTGACCGGTACACTCCCATCTATTTCCAGCAGCACTGGTTTGCGTTTGAGCAGGCCCAGGTAGCGGGTGCGGGCCACGATTTCCTGCCCCGGGTAACACCCCTTGGAGAAACTCACGGCGCCAATCCGCTCCAGGCCCAGCATTTGCGGCAGGAATCGTTCGCTCGTCGCGGGCTGCAGCCAGACCACGCCGTGCTTCAACTCCTCGGCCCGCCACCGGTCGAGCTGCTCCCGCCCGGTGCTTGCCGGGCACAGGGGCGGGGTCGTCACAACGGCGTAGCGCAGGGGTGAATGCGCGGGTGCGAACACCCTGGAGCAGGCCACGGCAACCGGGCCTTGCGGCACGCCGGCCAGCCAATGCCCGGCAAGGTGTTTGAAACTCACCCGGGCGCGCAGCACGTACATGGGTAAACGCTTGAAGACTGTCCGCGCCAGGTGTTCTTCACCCACCACCAGCCAGTCCTCAGCCTCACGGCACAGCAGCAACAGGGCAATGACCTGGCCACGCGGTGAACACCACGCGGCGAAACAGGACTGCCCCTCCTCGAGCCCAGTGATATCGCCTGCCAATTGAGCTTGCAAAAAGTCAGCCGCATCGGCGCCGCTAATGCGGTACACGGTGAGGTAAGGCAATGGAATCATGATTACCGCTAAAGAGTTGTCCTGGGTGTGCCGCGAGGAGGCCAGTTTAACCGATCAATGCCTGACTAACGCTACCTGACTCACGCTCCAATCGACCCATGTCTTTAATGTCCCCTACAGGCCCGGGGAAGTTGGCCCTGCTTGCCCTTGATAAAGCGCAGTCGAGCCAGTAGTCTTGCCAGCATGTCCCCAACCCACCCCCGCAACAGTAAAACCAGCGAAATCAGCCGGCCTGTGGCCGCATCTGGAGAAGATGGCGAAGCGTCACCCCAACCGCCTGCTGCTGAACCGCCAGAAAGCCCCGGGCCTGCCAATACCCGCTTGGACCGCGGCGAAATCAACGGTCGCAAAGGCCCCGAGCCCACACGCTTCGGTGATTGGGAAAAAGATGGCCGCTGCATTGATTTCTGAAGGGTCGATTCCTGCGTCCGGGATTTAATATCTGCAAGTAAATACGGGAAATAAAAAACGTGAAACCAAGACCGCTATCGCCGTTTATGATCGGCCCCTATTACCGGCCGCAGCTGACTTCCGTTCTTTCCATCACCCACCGCGCCAGCGGCGTGTTTCTGAGCCTGGCAGGCGTTCCCCTGTTACTGTGGTGGCTGGTTGCGCTGAGCAGCGGCCCGGAAGCGTGGCAAGCCATGCGCGACTGTTTTTCCGGCTTGGCCGGTCTGTTACTGGCGGTCGTCGGCCTGTTCAGCCTGAGTTTTCATTTTTACAACGGCATCAGGCACCTGGTTTGGGATACCGGCCGCGGACTGGACATCAAAACAGCTTACCGTTCCGCCTGGCTGGTTCTGGGCAGCAGCGTGGCGACTACCGGAATTCTGCTGGGAGCCTTGCCATGAGTGACATCACTCACCCGCTGGCGCGGGCCCGAGGCCATGGCAGCGCCAGGTCTGGTGTACGCCACTGGGTGGCACAACGGTTTTCGGCTGTCTTGCTGCTGCTACTGCTGCCGTGGCTGGTTTATGCACTCTTTAGCTTGGCTGGCGCTGACCATGCCGCGGCCGCCAGGTTCGCGGCCCGGCCGTGGAACGCAGCCCTGTTGCTGTTGAGCCTGCTGACCCTGCTGTACCACGCCGTGCTCGGCATGCAGGTGGTGATCGAAGATTATGTCCACTCGCGCGCCCTCGAACTGGCGCTGCATTTCATCGTTCGTGCCGGCGCCGTATTCGCTGCCGCCCTCGGCGTGATTCATGTCGCGAAACTGGCGCTGGGGGCCTGAAACATGAGTAAAGCTTACGACCTCAAGGAACACACCTACGATGCGCTGGTGGTGGGCGCCGGCGGCGCCGGCCTGCGCGCCACCATGGGCCTGGCCTCCAGTGGCCTGAGCACCGCTTGCATCACCAAGGTGTTTCCCACGCGTAGTCACACCGTGGCGGCACAAGGCGGCATGTCCGCGGCGTTGGGCAACATGGGTGAAGACGACTGGCGCTGGCACATGTACGACACCATCAAGGGCTCCGATTGGCTGGGCGACCAGGATGCCATCGAATACATGTGCCGCGAGGCGGTTCCATCCGTGATTGAGCTGGAACACTTCGGTGTACCGTTTTCACGCACCGAGGAGGGGCGGATTTACCAACGCCCCTTTGGCGGTATGACCACGCGTTATGGCCAGGGCACGGCGCAACGCACCTGCGCTGCGGCCGATCGCACCGGTCATGCCATCCTGCACACGCTGTACCAGCAATCACTCAAGCACGATGCCACCTTCTACATCGAGTATTTCGCTACCGACCTGTTGATGGATGCAGACGGCGCGTGTCGCGGCCTGCTGGCATGGGACCTGGCGACAGGGACCTTGCATGTGTTCCGCGCTCACGCTGTCATCCTGGCAACCGGCGGTTATGGCCGCAGCTATTTCTCCTGCACCTCTGCGCACACGTGTACCGGAGACGGCAACGGCATGGTCTTGCGCGCCGGTTTGCCGCTACAGGACATGGAATTCGTGCAATTCCATCCCACCGGGATTTATGGAGCCGGCATGCTGATTACGGAGGGGGTGCGTGGAGAGGGCGGGTTCCTTACCAACTCCAGGGGCGAGCGGTTCATGGAGCGCTACGCGCCTAATGCCAAGGACCTGGCATCGCGTGACGTGGTCAGCCGTTCCATGACCATTGAGATCCGCGAGGGCAGGGGAGTAGGGCCCAAAGCCGACCACATCCACCTCAACCTGCAGCACCTCGGGCCTGAGGTCATCCATGAACAGCTGCCGGGTATCGCCGAAAGCGCGCAGATCTTTGCCGGGGTCGACGTGACTCGCGATCCCATCCCGGTCTTGCCCACGGCGCACTACAACATGGGGGGAATTCCTACGAATTATCACGGCGAAGTGGTGACGCTGCAGGACGACAATCCCGATAGCGTAGTGCCCGGGCTGTTCGCAATTGGCGAAGCAGCCTGCGTCTCCGTGCACGGCGCCAACCGCCTGGGATCCAACTCGTTACTCGACATTATCGTGTTCGGTCGCGCCGTGGCCCGTCGTTGTGCCGAAATCATCACGCCCGGCAGCAAACACCCTGGCATGGACGCGGCTGCTGTGGACCAGCTGGTCGGTGAGTTTGACGGATTGCGCCATGCAGCAGGTGATCTTTCCACGGCGCAGATCCGTGACCAGATGCAGCATGTGATGCAAAACAACGCAACTGTGTTTCGCACGGGTCCGGTGCTGCAGGAAGGTTGTGAACTGATTGACAAAGTTTACCAATCCTTTGCCCAGGTGCGGGTCAGTGACCGCTCCCTGGTCTGGAACTCGGATCTGGTGGAAACCCTGGAACTGCGTAATCTACTCGGATGTGCGGTGACCACCATGAACTCGGCGGAAAATCGCAAGGAAAGCCGGGGTGCGCATGCGCGTGAAGACTTCCCCAACCGGGACGACGCGCAATGGATGAAGCATTCACTCGCTTGGATGGACGATGCAGGCGCTGTGCGCATCGACTATCGCCCGGTGCACCTGTATACGCTCAGTGACGATGTCGATGCAGTGCCACCCAAGCCCAGAGTGTATTGAGGAATCAAGTGATGCCTCGGAGACTCAATAATGTCTGAATTCCGTTTACCTGAAAATTCTCGCGTCACCGGCGGCAAAAGCTATCCAGCCGCCGCCGGCGCCTCCAATATCCGGACATTCCGCATTTATCGCTGGGACCCTGACGGAAATGACAATCCCCGGGTCGACAGCTACGAGGTGGACCTCGACAGCTGCGGGCCGATGGTGTTGCATGCCATGATCAAGATCAAGGATGAAATCGACCCGACCCTGACCTTCCGGCGTTCCTGCCGGGAAGGGATCTGCGGGTCCTGCGCGATGAATATCGACGGTACCAATACGCTGGCTTGCACCAAGCCGATTGCCGAAGTGCAGGGTGATGTGAAGATTTATCCCTTGCCACACCTGCCCGTGATCAAGGATATCGTTCCCGACCTGACGCATTTTTATGCCCAGTACGCCGCCATCAAACCCTGGCTCAGTACGCAGAGCACCGTGCCGCCGGACCGCGAGCGTTTGCAATCACGCGAAGATCGCGAAAAGCTGGATGGGCTTTACGAGTGCATACTCTGCGCCTGTTGCTCGACCTCCTGCCCGAGCTACTGGTGGAACGGCGACCGCTATCTCGGACCGGCGGTTCTGCTGCAAGCCTATCGCTGGCTGGCCGATTCGCGTGACGAGGCCACCGGGGAACGGCTGGATGAGCTGGAAGATCCATTTCGGCTTTATCGCTGTCACACCATCATGAATTGTACGCGCACCTGCCCGAAGGGCCTGAATCCGGCCAAGGCGATTGCGGAAATCAAAAAAATGCTGCTCGCCCGCAGCGGGGTTTGAACCGGCGCCGTTATGGAACCAGGTTCTCGACTAAGGCAGCTCAAATGGCTGTGCCGCAGGGGCATGAAAGAGCTCGACATCCTGTTGGAAAACTTTCTGGCCAGGCACGCGCAGCAGCTGGAGCGCGGGCTGTGGCGCGAGTTCGAGGATTTGCTGCAATTCGAGGATGACCAGCTCTGGGACTGGCTGCAAAATCCGCAACTGCCGCAAGCCGCCCGTTTTAATGCCATCCTGTGGCAGATCCGTCATGGCACAAGTAAGGCACATTGAACTTGAGGCCGGCCCCGATGGGTGGTACCACGGTGCTGTGATCATCCTGTGGCTGCTGGTAGTCGTTTCATTGGTATCCATCCTCCCCGTGCTGCCGGGGATTGTGCTGCTGGCTTGCGGCAGCCTGCTGGTGCTATTGCGGCCGGGTTCCAGGCGCTTCAGGGGAGTGTGCGGTCCGCTGCTGCTTTACCGTAGCGGCGCAGCCAGGCTGGGGTCGCTGCAGGGGACATGGAACCCGCATTCGCGCACTTCGCGCTGGGTCACCCTGGTGCGCGTCGAAATGCCGGTGGGCGCCAGAATCGTGCTGGTCTGCGCGGCCCGTAACCAGGCGCAGGATTACAGGTTGCTGTTGATGTGGAGCCGATTTCCGCCCATGGACTGGCAGGCAGGCGCCAGGGCAGGGGGCCAGCATGGGGCACAGCCATGACACCCGCCACGTTCAGCCATGACGGTTTTTTTGATGCCTTGCTCGACGCCGCGGTCGACGCGATCATCATCATCGACCAGGCCGGAGGCATTCAGCGCTTCAACCACAGCGCGCAAACCATGTTCGGTTATTCCGAAGACGAAGTCCTGCAGCGGAACGTCAATATACTCATGCCCGAACCGGCACGGGGCCGGCATGATGGATATCTGGGACGTTACCTGGAAACCGGCAAAGCCGCCATCATTGGCATAGGCCGCATCGAGCGGGGCATGCGCAAGTCAGGAGAAATTTTTCCCATGCGCCTGTCCGTGGGCGAATCGCGGCGGCGGGGCCAGGTGCATTTCGTGGGGATTATTCACGACCTGAGCGAACAGAACGCCACTGACCAAAAGCTCAAAATCCTCGAGCAGCAATTGTTTCATGCCGACCGTCTGCTGACCCTGGGCGAACTGACCGCCGGCATTGCCCATGAAATCAACCAGCCCCTGACGGCAATTGCCGCCTATGCCGACGCTGCGCGTCACCTGGTGGAAAAACAGCCGGAGCGCATGGACCCTGCCGTACGCGGCATCTGCGCGCGCATCAGTGACCAGTCGAGGCGTGCGGCCGCCGTGGTCGAGCGGCTGCGCAAACTGGTCCGTAGCGGCACTACCAGAAAGGCCAGTCATGACATACGAAATATAATTAAGAGCACACTTTTACTATTTGATTATGAAATAAAAAAAACCGGAATTTTCATACAGGTGAAAGCCCCGGACGAGTTACCAGAAGTCTACGCCGATGAGATCCAGATCCAGCAAATCCTGGTCAACCTGGTGAAGAACAGCATGGATTCCCTGACCGATTCCGGCCAGCTTGATGGCCGGGTGAGCATCAGCGTCAGCCACACCAACAATGACCTGGTCGTTTCCGTTCGTGACAATGGCCCCGGTGTCTTGGCCGAAAGCCTGCCGCGCCTGTTCGAACCGTTCTATACCAGCAAGCCCCAGGGTGTGGGATTGGGCCTCAGTATCTGCAAACACATCGCGGTGGCGCATGCCGGCACCCTGAGCTTTGTCCCGCAAACGGAACAAGGCGCGCAATTCGTGCTGAAATTGCCACTCTCCTCCATTGGGTGATCAAGGGAGCCCATGAGATGCGTCGCGGCGGCAGGATCTGCATTATTGACGACGACGAGGCAATTCGCGAGGCCCTGCGCCTGTTGCTTTCCGCCGCCGGCATTTCCAGCCACCTCTACGCATCGGCCGACGAATTCCTGGCGCGTACCGACAACCGGCTGTTCGATTGCGTGCTGCTCGATATCCGCATGCCGGGCATGGACGGACTGGGCCTTTTTCAGCACTTGCTGCGTGAGAGAGCCCAGTACCCGGTCATCTTCATCACCGGCCATGGCGATATTCCGCTGGCGGTCGGGGCCATCAAACAAGGCGCATTCGATTTTCTCACCAAGCCCTTCCGGGAGGGCGAATTACTGGAAAAAGTCAATGCCGCGATCCAGCATTTCAGAGACCAGAAAGACCAACGCGAACTGCGGCAGGAACTGTCCTGTCGCATGGAGTCCTGCACTCCGCGTGAACGCGATGTCATGCGCCTCATGGTCGCAGGTCTGCACAACAAGGACATTGGGGAAGAACTGCAGATCAGCCCGCGCACTGTCGAGATCCACCGCGCGCAGGTAATGGCGAAAATGCAGGCTGAATCACTTCCAGCACTGGTGCGGATGACAGCTTCCCTAGGTATTTTCCCTGATGGCGGAGGTGATCAAGGCACCTAATATCCCCAAAACCAATGGGTTGGGGTATGGACGACTTGACAATGCGGGGAGGGACCGTCATCGCGGCAAATACGACCACTGGCATCCTGGCGCTGCTTGAACCGGATGACAGTGTACGTGATGCCTTGTTAACCCTGCTGCATGGCCAGGGCTGGGTTGTCGAGGTGGCAACTGACGCCAAGGAACTGGGAAAACTACTGCAGGCGTGGGACGTGACGGCCGTCATCAGCGAGGCCAGCATGCCGGGTGCTGCCGCAAGCGAAATTCTGGGAGTCTGTTCGGCCAGACATGTGCCGGTGATTTTTACCGGCCACGATCAGCGGGTGCAAGCTGCGGTGGACCTGGTGCGGCAGGGTGCAGACGATTATCTGGACAAACCATTTTCGCATCAACGCCTGCTGGATTTGCTGAATCGGCTCACCCGGGCTCATTAGCCATGGGGCAAGGTTATGGTGTTATCAGCCCCCAACGGGCAAAATGGACGAGCGAGTCCACTTACTGGACCATTCAACCCCGCAATTAAACCCAAATTCAACCCAGTACCGGAGGTAAAGGTGAACCAAAAACATAAAATCGACAGGCGGAATTTTCTCAAGCTCGGCGTGAAAGCAGGTGGCGGACTACTGGCCATCTCTGCCATTCCCGTTCAGTTGCTGGCGCAGGACCCAGTGGCGGAAAGCGAACCCCTGGCACAGGCCATGGGGTATGTTGCGGATGCAACCAAAGCGGATACGACTAAATTTCCGAAGCGCGCGGGTGAGGCGGGCGCCAAGCAGTTTTGCCACAATTGCGCGCTTTATGCCGGTGAAGCAGACAGCGCGTCCGCGCCCTGCAGTATTTTCCAGAACCGTCTGGTAGCAGGCGCCGGTTGGTGTAATGCCTGGGTGGCGAAGACCTGAGTTGTCGACAAACGGATAGCATCAGGGACCCACTGACCTTTGGACAGGCGCTGATTTGATCGGCGCCACGTCACAGACAGTATCCGGCCTGCCAGGGCCGGGAGAATAAGAATGTTTATGCCAATAATCTGGAATCAGAGATGACCTATAACGATACGGTAGTCCGGCAGTTCGTGATCATGACCATCGTCTGGGGTATCGTCGGGATGCTGGTGGGCGTCATCATTGCCGCTCAGTTGTGGCAGCCTCTGTTAAATTTTGACGTAGCCTGGCTGAGCTACGGCAGGCTGCGGCCCCTGCATACCAACGCGGTAATTTTTGCCTTTGGCGGATCAGCCCTCATAGGCACCTCCCTGTACGTGGTGCAAAGGACCTGCCACACCCGCCTGTTTGCTGGCCCACTGGCCTCATTTGTGTTCTGGGGCTGGCAACTGGTCATCCTCTCCGCTGCCATCACCTTGCCCCTGGGCATCACCCAGGGCAAGGAATATGCCGAACTGGAGTGGCCCATCGACCTGCTGATTACCGTGGTGTGGGTGGCTTACGCGGTGGTATTTTTCGGCACGATCGTCAGGCGCCGTGTCAGCCATATTTATGTGGCTAACTGGTTTTACGCCGCGTTCATCCTGACCATTGCCGTGTTGCACATCGTCAACAACCTGTCCATTCCGGTCAGCGCGTTCAAGTCCTACCCGATTTACTCGGGCGCTGTGGATGCCATGGTGCAGTGGTGGTATGGCCACAACGCCGTAGGCTTTTTCCTCACCGCCGGCTTTCTGGGCATGATGTACTACTTCGTGCCCAAGCAGGCCGAAGGGCCGGTGTATTCCTATCGCCTGTCCATCGTTCACTTCTGGGCGCTGATCGCGATTTACATGTGGGCGGGCCCGCATCACCTGCATTACACCGCGCTGCCGGACTGGATCCAGTCATTGGGCATGGTGTTTTCCCTGATCCTGCTGGCGCCGAGTTGGGGCGGCATGATCAACGGCATCATGACCTTGTCTGGCGCCTGGCATAAGTTGCGTACCGACCCGGTTTTGAAGTTCATGATCGTGGCCCTGAGTTTTTACGGCATGTCGACTTTTGAAGGGCCGATGATGTCGATCAAGACAGTGAATGCGCTGAGCCACTATACCGACTGGACCATTGGCCACGTGCATTCCGGCGCACTGGGCTGGGTCGCCATGATGACCATAGGATCACTGTACTGCCTGATTCCCCGCCTGATGGGTGAGAAACTCATGTACAGCGTCAAGGCGGTAGACCTGCATTTCTGGATATCGACCATTGGCATCGTACTGTACATCGCGTCCATGTGGATCGCTGGTGTCATGCAAGGCCTGATGTGGCGCGCATTCAACCAAGACGGCACCCTGACCTACACGTTTATTGAAACCATCGCGGCAACCAAGCCGTATTACGCCATTCGCCTGATTGGCGGACTGTTGTTCCTATCCGGCATGTTCGTGATGACATGGAATACCTGGAAGACCATGGCGCTCAAAAAGCCGCCGGTTTTCCAGGCAGCTGAACCCGCCTATTGGGGAGAACCAGCATGAGCGCAGGTCATAAAAGACTGGAAAAAAACATCGGGCTGATGGGTGTATTCGTCGTAATCGCGATAAGCATTGGCGGACTGGTGGAAATCCTGCCGCTGATATTCAACGAACCACGACTGCCGGCGTCAGGCATCACGCCGTATCCCGCGCTGCAACTGGCTGGGCGGGACGTTTTTGTCAGCGAGGGCTGCTACAACTGTCACTCGCAGATGATCCGCCCGTTTCGTAGCGAGACCGAGCGTTACGGGGCGTATTCAGTCGCCGGGGAAAGCGTCTACGATCGCCCGTTCCAATGGGGCTCCAAGCGCACCGGCCCCGACCTGGCGCGCGTCGGTGGGCGTTACAGCGACGAGTGGCATGTCATCCACCTGCTGAACCCGCGTAACGTGGTGCCCGAATCAAACATGCCGGGGTACCCCTGGCTGGCTGAACACAATGTCGACCCGCAAGCAGTGGCGACAAAAATGCAGGCATTGCAGTTCCTCGGTGACCCCTACACCGACGAAGAAATTGCTGCGGCTGCCGATGTAGTGCGTGGCAAAACCGAGATGGATGCATTGATTGCCTATTTGCAGGGCTTGGGTCATGCACGGAGCGGACGCTGAGATGTCCTTGCCGGCCATCGACCTGGACTCCGCGCGGGGACTGGTGCTGATTGCCGTGCTGGCCGGTTTTCTCGGCATCTGGGCCTGGGCATGGAGCAGCAAGAGAAAACCGGTTTTTCGCAATGCCAGCCGTTTGCCGCTGGAAGACGACCTGGCGGCCGTTCCACCTGGGGGTGAAACGAAAGACGGAACCAAGGAGTAGTTCATGCTGAGTTCGTTCTGGAACGTGTTTGTTATTGTTCTCACCCTCGGCAGCATCCTGGCTTGCTGGTGGCTGCTGCGCTGGACCAAGGGAATTTCCAACCGCAAAGAAGGGGAAATAGGCAGCACTGGCCACGTCTGGGACGAAGACCTGGTGGAGTTGAACGCGCCGTTGCCGCGCTGGTGGTTGCATTTGTTCAACATCACGATTGTCTTTGCCCTGGTGTACATGGTGTTTTTCCCGGGGCTGGGAAATATACCCGGCGCGTTGGAATGGACCCAGGTCAAGCGTTATGAGGTGGAATTAGCTCAGGCAGAAAAAGCGCAACAGGCCATCTATACGCGCTTCAGGGAGATGAGCGCCGAAGAAATGATCGCAGATGGCGAAGCCAATGGCATCGGCCGGCGTTTGTTCGCCAACAACTGCTCCATGTGTCACGGTTCCGATGGACGCGGTGCGCCGGGTTTTCCAAATCTGGCCGATGGCGACTGGCTATACGGTAATTCCTTTGAGCAAATCCTGACCAGCATCCGCCAGGGCCGCAACGGGGCGATGCCTCCGCTGGCTGCGGTGCTAAACGATGCTGGCGTGCTGGACGTCGTCACTTATGTGCAATTCCTGTCCGGACAGCAAGCGGATGCCAGCCGGGCCGCGGCCGGCAAAATGCAGTTCGACACGCTGTGCGCTGCCTGCCACGGCCCCGACGGTCGCGGCAACCAGGCCCTGGGTTCGCCCAATCTGACTGACGATATATGGCTTTATGGCGGCAGCGCAGAAATCATTACCACCACGATCACCGGCGGACGCAATGGGCAGATGCCCGCGCATCAACAACTGCTGAATGAAGACCGGCAGCGCTTGCTGGCGGCGTACGTCCTGTCACTTAAAGCCACACCGCAATAGCAGCTGCGGCCGGGATCACTAAACCCTTCGGCATGAACAACGAGAGCAACGGCATTCCAGGGCGCTGGGACCAGCGCAAACGCGATTTGGCCATCATCATCTGGATTGCGTTTCTTGCTGCCTGCGTGGGCACCCTGATCATATTCGCCGTGCTCGACCCGGAAGCGCTCAACGAAGCCTGGGTTCTGCCCTGGGAGATGGGCCGAAAACTGGCCTACAGCCTCGGCTTTGCATTCCTGTTTTGTGTTGCTGTGCTGGCCAGTGCACTTACGGTGTTCATGATCCGTACCGGGCCGGCCATAGGGCATTACCGGGGAAAAGGGCGCAGGCCTCCGCCGCAAATCAAGGAGTCCGCAGCTGAAGACCCGGATCTCGGCATGAACCCCGAGGACTGGCTTTGAATTCTCCGGGACCTGCAGCGGATTCCCTCTACCGTAAAGAACCCAAAGTCTACCCCCGGCATGTTAAGGGGCGCTTTGGGCGCTGGCGCAATGTCGCCATGTACGGATTGCTGGGCCTGTTTTACGTTTTACCCTGGCTGACCGTCGGTGGGCACCAGGCCGTGCTTTTCGACCTTCCGGCGCGCAAGTTCTATATTCTCGGACTCACGTTCTGGCCGCAGGACTTCATCTACCTGGCCACTTTGCTGATATCCGCTGGTTTATCCCTGTTCTTTGTCACCGCACTGGCC
This sequence comes from Lysobacterales bacterium, assembly GCA_035292625.1. Taxonomy (GTDB): domain Bacteria; phylum Pseudomonadota; class Gammaproteobacteria; order Xanthomonadales; family SZUA-36; genus SHZL01. The sequence goes on from DATDPS010000048.1 coordinate 13,576, forward strand.
GGGCGGTTGTGGTGCGGCTATGCCTGCCCGCAAACGGTGTGGACCGAAGCCTTCCTCTTGATGGAGCGCTGGACAGAAGGCCATCGCCAGCGGCGCATGAAGCTGGATGCGGGGCCGTGGAATACGGAAAAGATCCTGCGCAAGGGCGGCAAACACCTGCTCTGGATTGCATTTGCCATGTGGACGGGTTTTACCTTTGTCGGCTTCTTTACGCCCATCAGGGAACTGGTCGGCAACGTTCTGAGCCTTTCACTGGGGCCCTGGGAAACTTTCTGGGGCATATTCTACGGTTTCGCGACCTATGGCAACGCGGGTTTTCTGCGCGAGCAGGTGTGCAAGTACATGTGTCCCTATGCCAGATTCCAGAGCGCCATGTTCGACAAGGACACTTTGATCATCTCCTACGATGCGAGCCGTGGCGAGCCGCGCGGCAGCCGGCGCAAGGGATCGGATATCAAACAGCTGGGATTGGGGAACTGCATCAGTTGTACCCTGTGTGTACAGGTCTGTCCGACCGGTATCGACATTCGGGAGGGACTGCAGATCGAATGCATCGCCTGCGCCGCCTGTATCGATGTGTGTGACCAGGTCATGGACAAAATGGATTATCCTCGCGGCTTGATCCGTTACACCACGGACCACGCCCTGCAAGGTGGCAAAACCAGGGTGTTGCGGCCGCGAATCGTGATCTACGCGGGTTTGTTGCTGTTGCTCATTGGCGGCACTTTGTGGTCGATGATCCACCGCGTGCCACTGCGTGCCGACCTGATCCGCGATCGCAATGCACTGTACCGCGAACTGCCGGGCGATATGATTGAAAACGTCTATACGCTGAAAATTACCAACATGGATGACGTGAACCACTTGTACCGACTGACCGCCGGGCAACATGGAGCCGTCGAGCTCGACCTGTCCCGGCCCCTGGAGCTGGCGGCGAATGAAGTTGCCGGGTTTACGGTCCGGATCCGGCTGCCGCGCGATTCCGCTGCGGGTGTGCAAAAGTTGCAATTGCTGCTGGTGGCTGAAGATGAGCCGGCCATTCGCCAAACCATCCTGGCCAGGGCCCTGATGCCCCCGGCGGAGGGCTGATAGTTGGCTGGTCCGCTCGACCACTCAGACGCCATGACCGTGCAACAAAACCGGCCCTGGTACCGCGAGCCCTGGCCGTGGGTATTGATCGCCATCCCACTGCTGACCGTGATCGCCTGCGGTGTCACCCTGTGGCTTGCGCTCAGTCATCCCGATTACCTGGTCGTCGAACCGCAGGAACTGCAACAGATCAAGGCGGACCTGAACGCCCGGCCACCCACCGATGCAAGCACTGCGGCCGAAGCGCCGGATGGCGATGACGGAGACCACTGACGGCACATGTTTTCACTGCGGAGAAACCATTCCGGGTGATACCGAACTGGTGCTGGAAATCGGCGGCCAGATGCGCGCCGTGTGCTGTTCTGGTTGTCTTGCCGTCGCCCGCTTGATCCACCATTCCGGGCTGGAGAATTATTACCGGTTTCGCCAGCGGCTGGGCAGCAGGATTCGCCCCGATGTTGCGGCCCGGCAGGAAGCCTGGAAAACCGTGGATGACCGCATGAGCCTGTGGGGAACACTGCGCGCCGACGGCGACCGCGACCTGTTGCTGCAAACTGAAGGTATTCGCTGTGCCGCCTGTGCCTGGCTGATACGCAGCCACCTGGAACGTTCGCGCGGGGTGCGGGCGGTGCAGGTGGATACCGCCACCGGATTCACACGTATCACCTGGAACCCCGCTCAAACCCGGTTGAGCGAGATCGCCGCCGCTTTGTTCGGGTTGGGCTACACACCTCATCTGCCGATTGCCAGCGAGGAAGAGGAGGGGCGGAGAACGGTTCGTCACGATTCGCTCAAGCGTGTAGGGGTGGCCGGGCTTGGCATGATGCAGGGCATGATGTACGCCGTGGGATTGTATGCCGGGGATGCGCTGGGCATTTCATCTGCCGCCAAGGGCTTTTTGACCTGGGTCAGTTTGATCGTAGCCCTGCCAGTGTTGCTCTACTCGGGTCGGCCATTTTTTACCGGGGCCTGGAATGGCTTGCGCAACTCTCGTCCCGGTATGGACCTGCCGGTGGCGCTGGCCGTTGCCCTCGCATTCTCCGCCAGTTGTGTCAATTTTTTCCGCAGTCAGGGCGAGGTCTGGTTCGACTCGGTAGTGATGTTCATTTTCTTCCTCTCCCTGGGGCGCCACTTCGAACTCGTATTGCGCCACCGCAACCTCCAGGCAGGATCGGCCCTGGCCCGCTTGATGCCTGAATGGGCCCAACGGCTCTCACACAGCGGCAGTGAAACAGTTCCCGCGGCAGACCTCGCCTTGGGAGACCGCGTGCGTGTGGCGATTGGTGAGCCGTTTCCGGCAGATGGTGCGCTGATCAGCGGAACGACCGAAGTGAACGAGGCCTTGTTGACCGGCGAGTCGCAGCCGCGGTTGCGGCGACAGGGTGATTCGGTCGTGGCTGGAACGGTCAACCTGTCGCAACCGGTGGAGATGGAAGTCACCGCCGCTGGCAATGAGGCCACGGTGTCTGCGCTCGGGCGTCTGTTGCTTACCGCCCAGGCCCGCAGACCCGACGCCCAGGGGATGCCTTCCTGGCTGGTGCCCGTGTTCATCATCGCCGTCCTGGTGGCTGCCAGCGGTACCTGGTGGTACTGGCACCTGGCCCAGCCCGAAAGGGCTTTTCCCGCGATGCTTGCGGTGCTGGTGGCCAGCTGCCCTTGCGCCCTGTCGCTGGCCTTGCCCGCGGTTTATTCCGCAACCTGTCAACGGTTGATGAAAGCAGGCATTCTGCTCACGCGTGCAGACGCTCTGCATGACCTGCTGCGCGTCGATACCGTCGTTTTTGACAAGACTGGCACGCTCACCCGGGGCTATCCCGAAATCCAGCGCGTTCGCCTGAATACGGACCGGCCGGAAGTCGATCAGGAAGCTGTTCTACGCATCGCCGCCAGCCTGGAAGCGCATTCAGCGCATCCGCTGGCACGGGCCTTCAGTGCCGGTATGGGCGGGGCGCACGCCCGCGACGTTGTGGTCGTTCCAGGTAGTGGGCTGACCGGTAATGTCGGCGGTAAAATCTGGCGCATCGGCAATCCGCGTTTTGTTCTGGGCGATGATGCTGCTGGACAGGGCGCGGTAGAAAACGGCGCCATCTGGCTGGCCGACGAAAAAGGTTGGTGCGCGGTTTTTGAGTTGACCGACGCCTTGCGCCAAGGCAGTCGCAACGCGGTCCGGCAGCTGTCATCAACCGGCAGGGACATACATATCTGTTCCGGCGATGCTGAACAGCCCGTCGCCGCGATCGCGGGGTTACTGGGCATTGGATCCTGGCAGTCACGACTCGGAGCGGATGAGAAATTGCAGGTCATCCGTGCTTTGCAGCAGGAAGGATGCACCGTGTTGATGATCGGCGATGGCGTGAACGATGGCCCGGTGCTGGCCGCGGCGGATGTATCCATGACGGTCAAGGGTGCAGCGGAGCTGGCCAATAGTACCGCCGACTTCATATTGACCACGGATTCCTTGGCAGGAGTGACGCAAGCCTTTGCCATTGCACGCCAGGCAACGCGGCTGGTGCGCCAGAATCTCGTTTGGGCACTGGTTTACAATGCCGGAGTGATGCCACTGGCCATGTCGGGAACGCTCAAACCCTGGATGGCGGCCCTGGGCATGTCCCTGAGTTCCTTGCTGGTGGTGCTCAATGCGGCACGGATTTCCCGGCGCGCCGACGAGAGTTCCAGGCATTGCGCACTGCCTGGGGCACAGACACAGCATTCATGAACATGCTCTATGTCCTAATTCCCCTGGCGCTCGTGTTACTTGCGGTTGCCGCCTGGGCATTGCTCTGGGCCATCCGCTCCGGTCAATTCGATGATCTGGATTCGCAGGGCTGGAGCGTGGTACTGGACGATGACCAGAAGCCGCCGGCTGAGCAGCTTGAGGCTGAGGAGGAAAAGCCTTGAACTCTTTGGATCCAGCGGTATGGCTGACTGCATTCATGGCGGGACTGCTGGGCAGCGGACATTGTTTTGCCATGTGCGGCGGAATTGCCGGCAGCCTTGGAGTGCTGACGGCCGCCGGCCGCGGCCCTTCAACCACGCGCGCGGCGCTGGACTTCAACATCGGCAGGTTGATCAGTTACGGCCTGCTTGGGGCATGCGGGGCGGGACTGCTGGGTTTCGCTGCTGAACTCACCCAGTGGCGTGCCCTGGGACAACTACTCCGCCTTGTCACAGCGTTGATGGTGGCACTCATCGGTCTGCGATTTCTGTTCAACTGGCCCGGCCTGGATATATTGGAGCGCATGGGGGCCAAACTCTGGAACAAGGTGTACCCCTGGGCCGCCAGAGCGGGCACTCGACAGGATGGGGTGGGGCGGTTGATGCTTGGTATGTGTTGGGGGCTGTTGCCTTGCGGACTGGTCTATACCATGCTGCTCACTGCCGCTTCGACAGGGCGGCTAATCGCCGGTGTAACAACCATGCTGGCCTTCGGCCTGGGAACGCTACCGTCCATGTTGGGGCTTGCCTTGGCCGCGCCCGGCCTGACCATGCTGCTGGGGGATCGCAGCTTTCGCCGCTTCGTGGGCTTCAGCCTGATCCTCCTGGCGCTTTGGATGGTGTTCACATTGGTCTTCGCTGGCCCTCCGGCGATGCACGCAAGCCATTGAACGGCCTTTGATCGATAGCAGAAGCCCGCTCCGCGGAGCCAGGAGCGATGCCGCGAAATCGTTGTGATTGCGCGGCCCTGTGTTGCACCGAAACGAATTGGTTTGTTTTTCTGCGCCCAGTGCCGCCGGGAAAGGCAAGCACACTACCGTTTGCCCCACCAGGCTGTGGCGGCTTAACATGTGTGATGCTAAGGTGTTACGCGGCTGTTGATTTTGGTGAGCGGAACCGTATAAAGTGCACGATTACGAATATCCGGTCTGTCGAAACGATATGGCGACAGGCAGGTGACACCAGAAAAGCTATCGAAAGCTCTGCTGGTTTTGCAAACAAAGGCGGGCAAGGAAGATAGGTTTTCGGCCTCTGCGTCGTTGATCAAAGCTGAGAACGTTTAAGTACTGATACCTGATGGTAAGAATAAATCGACTTTTTGATAATTGCGGTGTTACCATCTGCGCCGCCGGTGGTTGTCGCCACCGCGTCGCGGTAGGATTCATACCGAATTTTGTGCCCACGCAAGGTAGTGGACTTCGTTGACCAGGAGGCGTTTTTTGTCATGACCCCGATCAAATCCAGGCTAGTAAAAACAGTCAGCCTATTGCTGACCATGGCGGCGCCGATGGTTCTGGCCGTGCCCGTCCAAGCCCAAACTCTGGACAATGTCGTTAACGCCCAGGTTGCCGTTGACAAGGAAGCAGCAGCGTCTCAGGACCGAATAAATGAGGTTCGCGAAAAGACGCAGGACGCCGCAGGCAAGTATGCCCAGGCCCTCGCTGAAACCGAGAGCCTGGAGAAATACAACGATCAGCTCGGCAGCCAGGTGGCAGACCAGCAAAAGGAAATGAATTCGATTGAGCGGCAATTGGTCGAGATCGAAACCACCAATCGCGAGGTACAGCCGCTAATGCAGAAGATGGTCGACACGCTGGAGCGTTTTGTCGCCCTTGACGTGCCGTTCCTCCTCGAAGAGCGCACCAATCGCGTGAAGTCATTGCAGGATCTGATGCCACGGGCGGACGTTGCCATTTCCGAGAAATACCGCCGCATCATCGAAGCGTATCAGATTGAACTGGAATATGGCCGCACCCTGGAAACCTATGAGGGACACATCGAAGATGCCTCAGGCATGCGCACTGTGGACTTCGTGCGGTTAGGAAGGATTTCATTGATGTATCAAACCCTCGATGGCGCAGAGACCGGGTACTGGAATGCACAAGAGAAGAGATGGGTGGTTGATAACAACTACGCCCATGCAGTGTCGGAAGCGCGCCGAGTGGCCAAGAAAGACGGCCCCCCTGATTTGTTGAAAGTACCAGTGCCGGCTCCCCAGGAGGTGCGGTCGTGAGTAATATTCGTAAGCTGTTTCTGTGTGCGGCACTTGCTGCGCTGCCGTTCGCGTTAACTGATGCCTTTGCCCAGGATTCACTGGATTCGCTGCTGGATGAAGTGCGGACCGTTCGGGCTGAAGAGACCAGGGCCTTTGAGCAACGTTCCACAGAATTCAGTGCCGCCACTGCCGCCCAACAACAGAAAATGCTGGCCGACGCCCAAGCCAGACGCGATGCACTGGCGCAAACCTCGAACAAGCTCTCGGATCAATTCTCGGCAAACGAGATCAGGATCAATGATGTCAGGAAGCTGTTGCGTGAAAAGGCAACCTCCCTGGGACTGACCGAGGTATTTGGCATATCACGCCAGGTTGCCGGAGATGCAGCAATCGTATTGCGGCAATCGTTGATAACGACGCAGTTCCCACCGCTCGCCGGCCAGCTGGATAGAGATGATTTCCTCCGTGAATATGCCGCATCCCAGACGACTCCCACCCCTGTAGAGTTGGAGCGTGTCTGGTTTGAGTTGCAGCGCGAAATGACTACAAGCGGCCAGGTGGCGAAATACACGACGAACGTGGTGCAACCGGGCGGTGAAGCGTTTCAGGCCGAAGTGATCCGTATTGGTCCATTTACCGCAACCTCGAACGGTAAATTCCTGTCTTATCTGCCAAACCTCAAGACCCTCAATGTATTCCCTCGCCAGCCGCCAGACGAGTTTTTGGGCTACGTCCCCAAGCTTGAATCAGCCAGCGGGGGTTATGTCGAGAGTGTCGTGGATTCCGCTCGTGGCGTGCTGATGTCGCTTTATGTGGAGCGACCCACCTGGGGCCAGCGTATCGAACTGGGTGAAGAGATAGGTTATGTCATTATTCTGGTTGGTCTGGCCGCGTCACTGGCATTCTTCGGCCAGCTGGTTTACCTGTTGATGGTGCGCATGGCCGTGGGCCGTCAGCTCAAGAGCCTGACCAAGCTGAGCAAAGATAACCCGCTTGGACGAGTCTTGCTGGCCTTCAAAGGAGATCCGAATCTGATCGAGCAGGATGCGGATATCGCCGAACTGCGTATTTCCGAGGCCGTGTTGCGGGAAGTACCGAAGCTGGAACGGTTCCAGTCCTTCTTGCGACTGTCCGTCGCTGCTGGTCCGTTGCTGGGCTTGATCGGAACCGTAGTGGGCATGATCCTGACCTTCCAGAGCATCACCGAGTCAGGCTCGAGCGATCCCAAGTTGATGGCCACCGGTATCGGCCAGGCCATGATTGCAACAGTTCTTGGTCTTGGCATTGCCATTCCGCTGTTGTTTGCCAACGCCATACTCAACTCGCTGTCGAAAAGCGTGTCGCAGATTCTCGATGAACAGGCCGTAGGTATGCTGGCTGAGAGTATTGAGAAGCAACGCCGTGCTTGAACAAATTCCACTAATCAATGGCGTAATAGAACTCGTTGATGACGGTGGGCCATTCGTCGGGCTGATTTTTGCCGCGGGCATACTGATGTGGACCATCATCGCCGAACGATACTGGTTTTTCTTGCGCGTCCTCCCGCAACAGGCGAAGGAACTGCAAAAGGCATGGGATGCCCGTGAGGAGCACAGCTCATGGTGTGCCCGGCAAATCCGTCAGGCCATGATTTCCCGGCTCAACAGGGCCATGAACGCGGGCTTGCCGGTGATGCAAGTGCTGGTTCCGATGTCGCCATTGCTCGGGCTGATCGGTACCGTGACTGGCATGCTTGAGGTGTTTGATTCCATGGCACTGCGCGGTAATGCCGATGCACGTGCCATGGCAAGCGGGGTGTCGCAGGCGATGATCTGCACGATGACCGGTCTCGCAGTGAGCATCACCGGGCTGTACCCAGTCCATTACTTCCGGACGCGCACCGCCCGGGAAACAGAACTATTGGCTGACAGGTTTGGTGTGTAATTAAAGCTATGGGCATGCGACGCAGAAGTGAACAGGCACACGAATCTTCCCACGGCATCGACCTGGCGCCGATGCTGGACTTTGTTATCAACCTCTTGATCTTTTTTATCATCACTGCGGTGTTTGTGAAGGAGTTCGGGCTCAATGTGAACCGCCCGACCAGCTTTGAGCAAAACAAGCCAGACGACGCGAAGAGCATCCAGATTCAAGTACTGAACAATGGCGAGATCTGGATCGATGGGCGCGCCGTGGATGTGCGCGCGGTGCGTGCCAACGTCGAGCGAATGAGCGCCATAAACCCCGACACCGGTGTATTGTTGCTCGCCAACGAGCAGGCACCGACCGGCACTGTGGTCGAAGTGGTGGACCAGGTTCACCTGGGTGGAATATATAACATCACGTTCAGCACATCGAACTGAAGACATCGGCGACGAGGAATTTGATATGCAGGCTACGCGCCATACACCAGCAAGCGAGGACCATGGCATTGATCTGGCGCCCATGCTGGATTTCACCATCAACCTGCTGATCTTTTTCATCATCACGACTTCTTTTATCAAGGAAGCGGGAATCACGGTATTCAAACCCGAGGCGATTACCGCGGAAAATAGGGATTCAGGCAACCTGTTGATCGCGGTACGGGAAAACGGCGAGATCTGGATGGACCGGAATCCGGTTGAAATACGGGAACTTCGCTCCCTGATCGAGCGCCTGCACATCGAGCGTCCTGATGATAGCGTAGTAATAATTGCTGACCGTGCATCGCGCGCCGGTGTCGTGGCCAAGGTCATGGACGAAGTGCGTTCGGGTGGAATTAAAGACATTGCCATCGCCGCCGATCCTGGTGCGGGCGGCTGAAGCGAAGCCAAGGAGAAGTTGGACGTGAGTCTTCGTTTACCATTGGGACTGATTTTTGGAGCCGTATTCTCGCTGGTGTTGTTCTGGACCATGTGGCGCCTGGTCAGTGGGCCGATCGATATCGGCGAGATGCGGCAAGCGACGCGAGTTGAATTCACGCGCATGCGCCAGGACACTGAAGTTACTTCCAAGGATCAGGAAAAACCCCAGCCGGACAAGCCGCCGCCGGTTCCCGAGATTCCACAAATGAATCTGTCTTCTGGAAGCATAGACAACAATGTGGCGCAGTTAACCCCGATGGTCGATGCTTCAGGCGCCATGTCGAAGATGACCATGTCGGCGGGCTCCGATCGTGACATCATTCCCCTGGTGCGTATCAATCCGGATTACCCGCCCCGGGCGGTGAGTCGCGGAATCGAGGGATACGTGATCGTGCAGTTCACGATTACCGCAACTGGAATGGTAAAGGATGTCATTGTTGTCGATGCGAAGCCGAAAGGAATGTTCGACGATGCGGCGGTGCGTGCGGTTCAACGCTGGCGTTACAACCCTAAAGTGGAAGAGGGCGTGGCGGTTGAACGTGTGGGGGTGCAGACCATGCTGACCTTCCACCTGGAGGAGTAATGATCACTTTCCAATTAAAGCAGAGCCTGCGCCTTGGATTGATGCTTGCGATCCTGTTTCTTGCAACGGTGATTTCACCGCTTGATTCGTATGCAGCGGAAGAGGAAAAAGAAAAAGCTCCGGCGCCATCGATCGACGCAGCCACCGGCAAGATTCTCACCGAAGCGATCGATGCCCTGAATGCGGAGCAGTATAGCGTAGCCGCTGCGGCCATCGCCAAACTTAACATGGAAAAGTTAAGCCCTTACGAACGCGGCCGGGTGGAGCAGATTCTCGCCACCATCGCCAACGCGCAGGAAAATTATCCTGGCGCGCAAGCCCACTTGCAGGCTGCCATCAATTCGGGCGGGTTGAATGAAAGCGAAATTTCGCAGGCAAGCTACCAGATCGCCCAACTTTGGATGGCACAGGAAAAGTGGCGGGAGGGGGCCGCCGCAATGGAAGCCTGGATCAGGACCGCAACCAAACCCAATTCCTCGGCCTATTACCTGCTGGCCGTTGCTTACTATCAGCAGGAGCTTTTCAGACAAGCCCTACCGCCAGCACAGAAGGCGGTTGATCTCGCGGAGAAACCACAGGAGAGCTGGATTCAACTGGTGCTCGCCTTACATCTGCAGGAGGAGCACTGGAGCGAAGCCGTGCCACTGCTTACGCGACTGATCGACATGTACCCGGAGAAGAAGTCCTATTGGGTCCAGTTATCTTCGGTCTATGGCCAGCTGGAACAGTATCAAAAGGCACTGGCAATCATGCAATTGGCGTATGACGCCGGTTTGATCGTCGATGATGGGGAAGTTCGGCGCCTTGTTGATCTGTTGTTGTTCAACAATGTGCCGTACCGCTGTGGAACGCTTTTGGACGGTGCCATTGCCAAGAAACAGGTCAAAACCGATGTAAAAATTTATCAGAAACAGGCCGATTGCTGGATTGCAGCGAGGGAATATACCAAGGCGATCGGACCCCTCGGGCGGGCAGCGGAGATGTCACCAAACGGCGATCTCTACGTACGACTGGGAGAAGCGCAGGTTCAACTCAATGAATGGGACGATGCTTCAGACGCGATCCTCCGAGGAATCAACAAGGGCGGCCTGAGAGATACGCCGTATGCCCAGCTGATGTTGGGAATCGCGTTGTACAACCAGAAAAAGTTGTCCCAGGCCGAAGACTGGTTCCAGAAGGCGAAGTCGTCCAATAAACAACGCAAGACCGCGGAAGGGTATCTGCAGCTCATCCGAGCGCAGAGAAGTTGACCGCATTACGATAGATACCGAGAACATGTGGCGATTAGCATCTATACATAAAACGAAATTCCAGGTTTTGATTGGTCTTGGGTTGTGTGCGACGTTGTGGACGAATGCTCCCCTGGTTTTCGCGGCGGACAGTGCAGGAGACCGCTATGCACAAATCCTTGCCGAGGCTGAGGATCTGCAGCGCTATAACGAACAGCTGAGCCAACAGCTGCAGTCGCAGGAAGCGCAGGTGGCGTTGATCGAACAACAGCTTGTCGAAATCGACGCAACGGGTGCCGCGGTTGTCGAGCAGGTGCAGCGGATGTATGAAGCCATTGAAAAGTTTATCGCTTCGGATCTTCCATTTACTGATCCAACACAGGCCGGCCCGGACTCACGAAAGGCGCGGCTCGACAGAATTCGCGAATTGATGGCTAATGAAAGTGCCTCCGTCGGGGAAAAATATCGACGTTTGATTGAGGCTTACCAGATCGAGCTTGAGTACGGCCGGACCATGGTTTCCTATAAGGCCAAACTTGACGACGGCCGGGATGCTGATTTTTTGCGGGTTGGCCGTGTGTCACTGCTGTACCGAACCGAGGACGGACAGGAATCCGGATACTGGGATGCGCAACAGAAGACCTGGGTAGTCGATGACGATATCTCCAAAGCAGTCGACGAAGCAGTGCACGTCGCAACCAAAGAAACAGCGCCGGATTTGGTCGTCCTTCCGGTGCCCGCGCCAATTGAGGTGCAGCTTTGATCACACTTCATGGAATGCGGCAGGCCACGATGGCGATCGTAGTTGCGCAACTGCTTGTGGGCAGTGCATTTGCTGCCGTCACGCCGTCACAACTCAACCAGTCTGTGCAGCAACTGCGGGAAAAAGAGGCCAAGCTGGCACAGCAGCGCGAGTCTACCTTCAAGGCGGAACTCCAGAAGCAGGAAAAACTGGCACGCGATGCGCTGAATCGACGCAATGCGGCTGAGGCCCGCGGCAACGCCTTGAACAGGGCGTACGACAGCAACGTGGCGCGAATCGCAGAATTGACGCAACTACTCAGGCAACACGAGGGCAACCTCGGCGAGTTGTTTGGTGTTACGCGTCAAATTGCGGGCGACGCGGCAAACGTTCTGCATCAGTCGATGTTGATGGTGCAATACCCGGCTGAAGCGGGCCAGGAAGACCGGGCTGAGTTCCTGGTAAGAATGGCGGCGGTGAAGAGCCTGCCGTCTATCGTTGAACTCGAACGCATGTGGTTCGAACTGCAGCGCGAGATGACTGAGAATGGCAAAGTGGTGCGTTTCACCGCGCCGGTAATGCGGCCCGATGGTTCAAGTGAAGAAATGGAAGTCGTGCGCGTAGGGCCATTTACAGCGGTCGCAGGCGAGAATTACCTTGCTTACGTACCCAGTAAAAAGTCATTGACGACATTTGAACGGCAACTGGCGGGATCCTTGCGCTCTGTGGCTAAGGATTTGCAGGCCCCGACTGAAAGCAGCGACTACCGTGAAGCGATCGTCGACCCAGCACGGGGTACTTTGTTGACCCGTTACGTCGAAAGACCCAACTTCGTTGAGCGCATCAAGAACGGTGAAGTCGTCGGTTATGTGATTGTTTTTGTCGGTATCCTCGGCGTACTGCTGGCAGCATTTCAAGCCGTCTACCTGTACATTACCCGGAGCGCCGTGACGCACCAGCTTTCGAACCTGTCCAAACCGGACACTGGAAATCCACTTGGCCGGGTTGTAATGGCGTTTCGCGGCGTTGGCAAGGCTGTTGAAAATGCAGAACTTGCCGAATTGCGCATGTCCGAAGCCGTGCTGAAAGAAATTCCAAAGATCGAACGCTTCCAGTCGTTTTTGCGGCTTGCAGTGGCGGCCGGTCCCTTGTTGGGTTTGATCGGTACGGTCATCGGCATGATCATCACCTTCCATGCCATCACCGCATCCGGGTCCAGCGATCCGCGATTGATGGCCCATGGTATCGGCCAGGCCATGATTGCGACGGTTCTGGGCTTGGGAATTGCAATCCCGCTGCTCTTTATCAACTCGGGACTTGCGACCATGTCTGGATCCATTACGCAGATTCTGGACGAGCAAAGCCAGGCCTTGCTGGCGTCAGATATCATCACTCGCAGAAGTCAGGGCCGCTGATCTCCATTGTAAGGATCAGGGCTTCCTGCGTTGTCCGACATTACGTCTGGAGAAGTGCCGCTCAATTTAGCAGGTGTTGAATGGATTGATGGTTTTCTGGTTCAAGCTGCCTGGCGGCAGCACGTTACATGAATCCAAACTTAAATCAGGAAGGTTGCCATGACTATCGAAATCAGCTTCTCGCTTGACGACAAGGATATTGAGTATTTTCGCGGTGTCATGAACCGGGCTCAGGATGCGGCTGGCAACGCGTCTGAGCAGGAAATCATCCAGGAAGCGCGTAATGTCCTGGATGGTGTTGACCAGAACAAGGCGCCGCTCTTCGTACGTGACCGCCTGGAACGCCTGGCGACCATGATTGTCATGCTTGAAGACCCGGAATGGCCACTGGAAGGGCAGGAGCGCACCGACGTGGTCAGCGCCCTGGCTTACTTCCATAACCCGGCGGACCTGATATCCGACGATGTGCCGGTTATTGGGTTGATTGACGACGCGATCATGATCGAGTTGGTGGCGCGTGAACTGACCCACCAGCTTGAAGCATATGACGAGTTTTGTGTCTACCGCAGTTCCGAGGAACGGCTGCGCGGCAAGGACGTTTCGCGCGAAGACTGGTTGAAAGCAAAGCAACAGGAACTGATGAAACGCATGCGCGAGCGCATGGGCCGGATTAACCGCAGCGAAAGAGGCTCAACCCGCTTGACCCGTTTCTCTTTCCTGCGCTAAATCATCAACTGTGGAACCTGC
>DATDPS010000049.1:0-10909 GCA_035292625.1 Lysobacterales bacterium
ATATGTTTGCGGGTTGAGTGGAGTGTGAAGAGTGATGAAGTCTGACTGGCGCAGCAACGAATCCAGGTCGACCGGTTCACCAGGCAGAGATGCGTCTGGAGGGATCTCCGGGTCATAGTACAGAATACGCATATTAAAACCGCTGGCGCGCCGGGGCCCTGGCGCACATTCTGCGGCATTCCAGAACTGCGGAGGCGGAGCACCTGCCCTGCGTCTGCCTGCTGCTGGAACGCGGCGCCTCGCGCACGTTCATGCCCGACCCCATGCAGGAGTTACACGTAGAAGACCGCCTGTTGTTTGCCGGCCGGGATGAAGCGCGGCGGGAGATCGCCTGGACTTTGAGTGAGCCCCATGCGCTGCTTGCCAATGCCAGCGGCAGAATCGTTCCGCGCGGAACCCTGTGGCGCTGGCTGGAACGCCGCCACCAGCCGGATTAAGCGCTTTCCCGCTCACCATCCGCTAGGGAACCTCTGATCAATTATGCGCGCCCGTGCATAATTGATCAGAGGCTCCCTGGTTCAAAGCGATCGGCATCAGCCTGGAAGGGAAATTCACTGCGGATTCCGGCAACCCGTGCCAGCGCCAGTTCAACCACACGAGCTTCCTCGTTTGACTGCAGATCCGCGACCAGCTTGCCGGCCGGGTCATAGACCTGGCTGCATCCCGGGTAGGCTACGCCATTGCCGTCTTCCCCAACACGGTTCACGCCGATCACCCAGGCCTGGTTTTCAATCGCCCGGGCCTGCAACAGGGCGGTCCAGTGTTGAATGCGCCCCACCGGCCAGTTGGCCACGAATACCAGCAAGTCGTAGTCATCGCGATTGCGGCACCACACCGGAAAGCGCAGGTCGTAACAGATCTGCGGGCAGATCCGCCAGTCGCCGAGCTTGAAAACGCGGCGCTGCCGGCCGGCGGCATAACGCTGGTTTTCTCCGCCGTAGCCAAACAAATGCCGCTTGTCGTAGTGGTGTACCTCGCCTCGCGCTGTAACCAGCAGGAAGCGATTGAAGCGTTGGCCGTCGACCACGATGACCGCGCTGCCGGCCAGTGCACAGTTGCGTTTGGCGGCCAGCGTCTTCATCCAGTCGAGGGTTGGGCCATCCATGTCTTCAGATGGCACATTCGGATCGCCCAGGAATCCGGTGGTGAAAGTTTCCGGAAATACCGCCAGGTCAAAAGGCTTTGCACATTGTGCGAGCTGTTGTTCGAGGTGCGTGCGGTTTTCAGCCGGGCTTTTCCATGCCAGGCGAGCCTGCACGAGCAAGGTAGACAAGCTGCCTGCGTGGTCGAGTTTCTGCGCGATCATGTTCAGGTCTCGGGCCGCATGTACGGGAAAAACAGGACGTCACGGATGGAAGGCGAGTCGGTGAGCAACATGACCAGGCGGTCGATGCCAATGCCTTCACCCGCGGTGGGAGGCATGCCGTATTCCAATGCGCGGATGTAATCGGCATCGAAATGCATGGCCTCGAGGTCTCCGGCGTCTTTATTGGTTACCTGCTCGCGGAACCGCGCCGCCTGGTCCTCTGGGTCGTTCAACTCGGAGAAACCATTGGCCAGTTCACGCGCCGCGATGAACAATTCGAAGCGATCGGTCAGCAGGGGGTTCAACTCGTTACGGCGTGACAGGGGCGATACTTCAGTAGGGTAAGCGGTAATGAACACCGGATTATGCAGGTGCGGCTCGGCGACCACGTCAAACAATTCCATCTGCAGGCGGCCAGGGCCCCAGCTGGTCTCGGTGTGAATCGAGCGCTGCTGGCAGGCCCGGCGCAATACGCCTTCGTCCCACAGATCCGCATCGGCCAGTTCCGCGGCGTAACGGCGCACGGCCTGTTCCACGCTGAGGCGTTCGAAAGGAGTTCCGAAATCGATGTCCTGCCCCTGGTAGTTCACCACGCTGCTGCCGGTGACATGCAGCGCCAACTCCCGGAACATCTGTTCGGTCAGGTCCATCAGGTCGGTGAAATCGGCGTAGGCCCAATAGAACTCCAGCATGGTGAACTCGGGATTATGCCGGGTGGATACGCCCTCGTTGCGGAAATTGCGGTTGATCTCGTACACGCGTCCCAGGCCGCCCACGACCAGGCGCTTGAGATACAGCTCCGGAGCGACCCGCAGGTACATGTCGAGATCCAGCGCGTTATGGTGTGTCTTGAAGGGCCGTGCCGCAGCACCCCCGGGAATGGCGTGCATCATGGGCGTTTCCACTTCCAGGAAGTCCCGCCCCGGTGCTTCCATGAACGCACGGATGAAGCTGATGATGCGTGAGCGACGCTGAAACACCTCGCGCGACCGCAGGTTCATGATCAGGTCGACATAGCGCTGGCGGTAGCGTAATTCGGTGTCGGTCAGTCCGTGCCATTTTTCCGCCAGCGGGCGCAGGGACTTGGCCAGCAGACGCAGCGAGTTCATTTTGACCGACAGCTCGCCCGTTTGTGTTCTGAACATGCGCCCGCTGCCGCCGATGAGGTCGCCCACGTCCCAATGCTTGAATTGCTGGAATACTCCTTCGGGCAAGTGGTCGCGCTGGATCACCAGCTGGATATCCCCGCCGCGGTCACGCAGGCTCACGAAAGCAATTTTACCCATCACCCGCTTGGCCATCATGCGCCCGCCTACGGCAAATTCCTCCCGCTCGATTTCCAACCCGGCCGCGTCAATACCGTCAAAACGCGCATGCAATTGCGCGGTGGTGGCATTCTTGCGGAAATCGTTGGGGTAGGCGTTGCCGCCGGCGCGCAGGGCATCCAGCTTGGCGCGGCGCTCCGCGATCAGGCGGTTCTCATCCAGCTCGGTTAATGGCGCATTGGCACTCAGGGGTTTATCGCTCATCGGGTGTGATCCATGTTGATGTATGACAGGGTACTAGAGGCCCTGTTTCAGCGCCGCTTCGATGAAACCGTCCAGGTCGCCATCGAGCACTGCCTGGGTATTACCTACTTCGATCAGGGTGCGCAAGTCCTTGATGCGCGACTGGTCGAGCACGTAGGATCGAATCTGGTGGCCCCAGCCGATATCTGATTTGCTTGCTTCAAGTTTCTGGCTCGCCTCCTGGCGTTTTTGCAATTCCAGTTCGTACAACTTGGCCCTCAGCTGTTTCATCGCATGGTCTTTGTTCTTGTGCTGCGAGCGATCGTTCTGGCATTGCACCACGATGCCGCTGGGCGTGTGGGTGATGCGCACGGCCGAATCGGTGGTGTTTACGTGCTGCCCGCCCGCACCGGATGAACGATAGACATCGATGCGCAAGTCCGCCGGGTTGATCTCGATGTCGATATCATCGTCGATTTCCGGCGCGGCGAAAACAGCCGCAAAGGAGGTATGCCGGCGGTTGCCGGAATCGAAGGGCGATTTCCGTACCAGGCGGTGAACGCCCGTCTCGGTGCGGCACCAGCCATAGGCATACTCACCCTGGATATGCACGGTGGCGCTCTTGATGCCGGCGACTTCGCCCGCTGACACTTCAACCAGCTCCGCCTGCCAACCGTGCCGCTCGGCCCAGCGCAGATACATCCGCAACAGCATTTCAGCCCAGTCCTGGGCCTCGGTGCCACCGGAACCGGCCTGGATATCCAGGTAGCAGGAGTGCGAGTCCATTTCGCCGGAAAACATGCGCTCGAATTCCAGGCGCTCCACATCGGCCTGCATC
This sequence comes from Lysobacterales bacterium, assembly GCA_035292625.1. Taxonomy (GTDB): domain Bacteria; phylum Pseudomonadota; class Gammaproteobacteria; order Xanthomonadales; family SZUA-36; genus SHZL01. Next base: position 3,653 of record DATDPS010000049.1, read on the forward strand.
GAGTCCAGGTCGGCAACTACGGCGGCCAGCACTTCTGCGTCCGCTTCATCCACGGCCAGCTGCAGCATTTCGCCTGCGTCGGCCAGCCCGTGCTGCAACTTGTCCAGCGTGGCGACGACTCCGGTAAGGCGGGAACGCTCCCGGCCCAGCGATTGCGCACGTTCCGGATTATTCCATACCGTTACGTCTTCCAGTTCACGATTGACTTCTTCCAGGCGCTCACGCTTGCCGGCGTAGTCAAAGATACCCCCTGAGCTCATTGGATCGGCTCTTGAGATCATCTTTCTGCAACAGGTATTGGTTGGTTTCCACTGGGATTTCCGGGGTTGGGGCTTCAGGGTAACACGCCGCAGGTCCGTTCAAAGCGTGATTGGAGCTTGTAATCAAAGCGCAGCATTTTACACCAAAGCCCGGCGTTTACGGGCTGACCTGGGCAAGCGGGCGAAACAGCTGCAAGGCGACCCACGCAATATTTTTTTCTTGCCCGCCTTCCGGGCGCGGGTGATATCCTACATGGCGCTGACCCTGCCGGGCCTGAACCGCCATTCTGTGGTCAGGCCGAGACCCGGAGCAGCATAGACTCTAATAAACAAGGAATCACCCCGTGACCGAGCTCGTATCATTCCGCGCAGCAGTGCGCGACTGGCTGGAACAGCATTGCCCGGCGTCAATGCGCAAGCCCATGGTGTCTGAGGCTGACCTGTGCTGGGGCGGGCGCAAGTATAAATTCCAGAGCGAAGAGCAAGAGCTTTGGTTGCGATGCATGGCGGAAAAGGGCTGGACCGCTCCGACCTGGCCCGCCGAATATGGCGGTGGCGGATTGGACCGCACCCACGTAAAAGTTTTGCAGGAGGAGATGCAGGCGATCGGCGCGCGCACGCCGCTGTACAGTTTCGGCCTGCACATGATCGGTCCCGCCCTGCTCAAGTACGGCAGTGAAAAGCTGAAACAACAGCACCTGCCACCGATTGTCCGTGGAGAAATCCACTGGGCCCAGGGCTACAGCGAACCCAATGCCGGTTCCGACCTTGCCAGCCTGCAGGCGAGGCTGGAGGATATGGGTGATCACTATCGGCTGAACGGTTCCAAGATCTGGACTTCCTACGGCGATAAAGGCGATTGGATGTTCTGCCTGGTACGCAGTGACAGCGAGGCGCCCAAACATGGCGGTATCAGCCTGGTCCTGTTCGACATGACCACGCCCGGCGTCAGCACCCGCCCGATACTCCTCATCAGCGGCAAATCACCGTTTACGGAAACTTTTTTCGACAACGTTCGGGTGGAAAAGGACCAGGTGGTCGGGGGCCTCAACAGCGGCTGGACGGTTGCCAAGTACCTGCTCACGCATGAGCGGGAAATGATAGGCGCTTCCGGAGTGCGCCAACCCAGCGAGGAAGCGCTGGGCAGCATTGCGGCACGCAGTATTGGTCTGGACGGAAAGCGTCTGGCGAATTCCCTTTTGCGCGGTGAAATCGCCCGTCTCGAGATCGACAGCGCGGCACTGGGGCTGACCATGGAGCGGGCGCGTGACGAAGTCCAGGCCGGCGTAAGCCTGGGCGCGACCTCGAGCATCTTCAAATACTACGGCACCGAGCTCAACATGCGGCGCCAGGAATTACTCATGGCCATACACGGGATGCACGCGTTGGAATGGTCCGGGCCCGGCACGGCGGATGGGCAAATTCCCCGCACCTGGCTGCGTTCACGCGGTAATGCCATAGAGGGAGGCACTTCAGAGATCCAGCTCAACATCGTCGCCAAGCGCATCCTTGGCCTGCCTGGGTGAGGTAATTGCATGGCGCTGGTATTGAATGAAGAGCAAACCATGCTGCAGGAATCCGCCCGCAGTTTTTTGCGCAGCAAGGCTCCGGTCGGTCACCTGCGCGGACTGCGGGACAGCGGTGCTGACAAGAGTTTTTCCCGCGAGCTGTGGAGTGAAATGAGCGCCTTGGGCTGGCCGGCGATCGCCATCCCGGAATCCCATGGTGGCCTGGGTTTTGGCTACACTGGCCTGGGCATCATATTGCAGGAAGCGGGGCGGACGCTGGCACCGCAGCCGCTGCTCGCCAGCTCCATGATGGCCTCGGCTGCGCTGCTGCAAAGCGGAGATGAGGCACAGAGGGCAGCAACGCTCCCAGCCATCGCCAGCGGCGAGAAACTGGCCACCCTGGCGGTTGATGAAGGCAGCCAGCACCGGCCAAATGAAGTCAGCACGCGCGCCAGCCGCAATGGGGACGGGTTTCTCATCAACGGCAGGAAACGCTTCGTACTGGAAGGCACCGAGGCGGACACTTTGATCCTCAGTGCCCGCACGGGCGGCAAACCTGTTGATGCGGCCGGAATTTCCCTGTTCCTGGTGCCAGCCGACACGGCGGGGGTCAGTATTTCTCCCTGCCGGCTATTGGATACCCACCTTGTCGCCGATATGTCCCTGGAACAAGTGCAATTGCCCTCGACGGCCCTGCTGGGGACGGAACACGCCGGGTTTGCAACACTGGAGTACGCCCTCGATGCGGGACGTATCGGTCAATCAGCCGAATTGCTGGGCGTGGCCCTGGAGGCTTTCGAACGCAGCCTGGCTTACCTCAAGGAACGCAAACAGTTTGGTGTGCCCATTGGCAGCTTCCAGGCCCTGCAGCACCGGGCCGCAGCCCTGTTTGCTGAAATCGAGATGGGCAAATCGCTGGTGCTCAACGCCCTGCAGCAACTCGACGCGGGCACCAGCAAGCTGGCGGAAATCGCCAGCATGACCAAGGGTAAACTGGCGGAGATTGCAGCGCAGGCCACTGCAGAAGCTATCCAGTGGCATGGCGGTATCGGCATGACCGACGCCTTTGAGATCGGCTTCTTTTACAAGCGGGCGCGCATACTGGAAGCCTTGCTGGGAGACCGTTTTTATCACTTCGACCGTTTTGCCCGTCAACGCGGATATTGATGTTTCGGGCAGCGCCAGGGAGACCACAGCTATGCCGACAACCGTAAGCCTGGACGAATTCCGCACGCTTGCCGGAAGAGAACTCGAGCCTTCGAGCTGGATGGAAATCAGCCAGGACCGGGTGCGGCAATTTGCCGACGCCACCGAAGATCACCAGTTCATTCACCTGGATCCGGAGAAGGCCGCGAAGACTCCGTTCGGGGGAACCATCGCCCACGGTTACCTGACTTTGTCCTTGCTCGTTTGCCTGAACAGAGAAAAGGCTATTTTGCCCGAAGGCCTCGCCATGGTGATCAATTACGGCTCCGATAAAGTGCGTTTCCTGGCGCCGGTGCGTGTGGGCAGCCGCATCCGCTCCACGCAGAAGATTGTCGAAGTGACGGAAAAGACCGCTGGCATGTGGCTGGTTAAAGTGAATGTGACCGTTGAAATCGAGCATGCCACTAAGCCGGCAATGAAGGCCGAGGTCCTGTACATGTACGTGGTTCGTTAGGGCCTGTTAACACTATGTCGATGGGTATCCGCATAGCGTTAACAGGCCCTAGTCCTTCACGATACGTTCCACCATCAGCTGGCAGGTCTCGCTGCCCCGCCAGCGATTGATATCCAGGCGATACAACATGCGCACGGGACCACTGGCCGGCAGATCGTCCGGACCGTGGTTGAATGCGATCGCTTCCACCACCTCGCGGGCGCCCTGTGGCCTGACCCTCAGCCGCAAGTGGGCTCCGCCGACGAGGCGTTGCTCGAGCACCTCGAACCGCCCGTCGAACATGGGTTCCGGGAAACGCTGTCCCCACGGCCCCGCCGCCTGCAATTCACGCGCCAGCTCAAGCCCGATTTCGCCGGCCTTCAACTCACCGTCAGTGAGCAGTTCCGGCTCCAGGCTGGCGCCGTCAAGCGCCTGCAGCACGGCCTGTTCGATGCTGGCCTGGAAGGCCTGGAGATTTTGCCTTGGCAGGGTCAGCCCCGCCGCCATGGCGTGACCGCCAAAGGCCTGCATCAGGCCGGGATGTCGCGCCTCCACCAGCGCCAACACATCACGCATGTGCAAGCCCTTGACCGACCGCGCCGAACCCTTGAGCAGCATTGAACCTTCGGCTTCCGGGGCGAAAGCCACCACCGGCCGGTGCACCGCGTCCTTTATCCGGGACGCCACCAGCCCAACGATACCCTGGTGCCAGGAATTGTCATGCAGGCAGATGGCGGGGGGCAGAACCGTGTTGGCTTGCAGACTGGCGATCCACTGCCGCACCTGCTGCAGGGCTTCAAGCTGCATCTGCTCCTGCATGTCGCGGCGCTGGCGGTTCAGCTCATCCAGCTGTGCCGCCAGCGTGTCGGCCTCATCGCGGTCTTCGCTGAGCAGGCAACGGATGCCGATGCCCATGTCCTCCAGCCGCCCGGCGGCGTTGAGCCGCGGGCCGACGGCAAAGCCGAGGTCCGCCGCGCTGGCATGGCGGTAATCGCGGTTGCCGGCGCGCAGCAGGGCCATTAACCCGGGCCGGGCCTGGCCCTGGCGAATGCGTTCGAGGCCCTGGTGCACCAGTATCCGGTTGTTATGATCCAGCGGGACCAGGTCGGCCACTGTGCCCAGCGCCACGAGGTCCAGCAGTTGGGCCAGGTTGGGTTCCGGGCGGCGCGGCGAAAACCAGCCTCGTTGCCGCAAAACCTGGCGCAGCGTGACGGCGAGATAGAACACCACCCCCACCCCGGCCATGGCCTTGCTGGGAAATGCATCGCCCGCGCAGTTTGGATTGACAATGGCCTCGGCAGCGGGCAGCGCCTTGCCGGGCAGGTGATGGTCGGTGATGAGCACTTTGCAGCCCAATTCCTGCGCTCGGGCCACGCCCTGCACGCAGCTGATCCCGGCATCCACCGTCATCAGCAGATCCGGCGGATCGGCGGCCAGGGTTTCCACCAGGGGCACCGTCAATCCATAACCGAACTCGAAACGATTGGGGACGCGAAAGGAAACGCTGCCGCAGCCCATCCAGCGCATGGCCTGCAAAGCGACTGCAGTGCCTGTCGCTCCATCGGCATCGAAGTCACCGACAACCAGGATTTTCTGCCCTTCGCTTACTGCATCAGCCAGGAGCTGCGCTGCCCGGTCGATGCCGGAAAGCTGCGAGGGCGGCAACATGCGGGGCAAATCGAGCTGCAGGGAGGCGGCGTCCGCAACACCGCGGGCCAAAAGCACGCGCCGTAAAACCGGATGCAGACCCGCGGGTAAACCGTCCTCTCCAGCCGGCACCGTGCGTTGGCGAATGAAGCCAGGTAGGGTCATTTCAGGCCCGGCGGTGCGACGGCTAACAGGGGCAGCAGAGCTTTGACCAGCAGGCTGAATCCACGGGCCGGTATCAGGTCATTCAACGGTAGCTGACCGTGACGATCTCGTATTCCCGCTCGCCGGCAGGCGCGCGCACCACCACGACATCGCCCTGCATGCGGCCAATCAGCGCCCGGGCAATGGGTGAACTGACCGCGATGCGCAAGTGCTTGATGTCAGCCTCCAGGTCGCCGACGATCTGGTAGGTGGTTTCTTCGCCGGTGTTCTGGTCAGCCACCGTGACGCTGGCACCGAAAACAACTTTTCCGCCGAAGTTCAGTTTGCTCACGTCAATGATCTGCGCCGTGGACAGACCGGCTTCAAGATTCTGGATGCGGCCTTCGATGAAGCCCTGCTGTTCACGCGCGGCGTGGTACTCGGCATTCTCCTTCAGGTCACCATGCGCCCGGGCTTCGGCAATGGCTGCAATCACCTTTGGCCGGTCGACTTTTTTCAATTGCGCCAGTTCCTGACGCAGGCGCTCGGAGCCTGCAAGGGTGAGGGGAGTTCGGTTCATAACAGTGTCTTCAGGTAATGGGTCTAAACATCCAGCCCGCGGTGCAGTTGTTGCAGGCTCTGCACGGTGTAGTCCTCGGCGTGGTCCATGGCGCGCAAAGTGGCCTGGCCGCCGGCAATGGTAGTAGAGTAACTCACTTTCCTTTGCAGGGCTTCCCGCCGGATGGAAAATGAATCGGCAATGGCCTGCCGGCCTTCCGTCGTGTTGACGATAAACTCGATTTCGTTGTTCTTGATCAGGTCGACGACGTGCGGTCTGCCCTCGGTCACCTTGTTGACCGCAGCACAAGGAATTGCCTGTTGTTGCAGGAATACACAGGTGCCGTGCGTGGCGACCAGTTGGAAACCGCGGCCAATCAGCTCGCGGGCAATCGGGATCAGCACTTGCTTGTCCGAGTCGCGCACACTGAGGAAAGCCTTGCCCACCTTGGGCAGTCCGTAGTTGGCTGCTTTCATGGATTTGGCGCGAGCTCCGCCGAAGCTCCAGCCGATGCCCATGACCTCACCCGTTGAACGCATTTCGGGCCCCAGAATGGGATCGACTCCGGTAAACTTCATAAAGGGAAACACCGCTTCCTTGATGGAGTAGAAATTAGGTATAATTTCTTTTGTATATCCCTGTTGTTTAAGGGTTTTACCAACCATAACCTTGGCTGCTATCGCGGCCAGGGGAACTCCGGTGGCCTTGGACACGAAGGGCACGGTGCGCGAAGCGCGTGGATTGACTTCCAGCACGTAGACCTCATCCCCACGCAGCGCAAACTGGGCGTTCATCAGGCCGATCACGCCAAGTTCCAGGGCCATCAGGCGGATTTGGCGGCGCATTTCGTCCTGCACGGCCTGCGACAGCGAGTACGGCGGAATCGAGCAGGCAGAATCGCCGGAATGCACCCCCGCCTGTTCAATGTGCTCCATGATCCCGCCAATAAACACATCCGTGCCATCGCAGATGGCATCCACGTCCACTTCCTTGGCGTGGTCGAGGAAACGGTCCAGCAAAACCGGCGAGTCATTGGACACTTTGACGGCATGATGCATGTAACGGCGCAAATCTTCCTGGTCATGGACGATGTCCATGGCCCTGCCGCCCAGCACGTAGGAAGGACGCACCACCAGCGGGTAACCGATCTCCGCGGCCTTTTCCACCGCCTCGTCAACACTGGTGGCCGTTCGATTCGGTGGTTGGCGCAGCTGGATGCGTTCCAGCAATTGCTGAAAACGCGCGCGGTCTTCGGCCAGGTCAATGGAATCCGGTGAGGTGCCGATGATGGGCACACCCGCCGCTTCCAGGGCACGAGCCAGTTTCAGCGGCGTCTGGCCGCCATACTGGACAATCACGCCGGTGGGATTTTCCGTGCGTACGATCTCGAGCACATCCTCGAGTGTCAGCGGTTCAAAGTACAGGCGGTCGGAGGTGTCGTAATCGGTGGAAACGGTTTCCGGATTGCAGTTGACCATGATGGTCTCGTAGCCGTCTTCC
>DATDPS010000050.1:0-4719 GCA_035292625.1 Lysobacterales bacterium
GCCGGACCGGGAATGGAGTGCGGTATTTGTCGCCAGAGCATGGCGCCTTGCGTATAATTCGCGCCTTCACTTGGAAGTTCATAGATGAGAGGTTAACTCATGATCACCAAACAATTCTGTAGAGTTCCCGCCGTGCATGCATCGCTGACACTGGCCCTGTTGCTGTTTGCCAGTGCGCCTGTATTGGCGGCAGACACGGGCAGCAGCTCTGAATGGGAATACCTCGCGGACATTTACTTCTGGGGTGCCAACATGGAAATAAAAACTACCGGCGGACAGGAGGTGGACCTGCCGTTCCACCAAATCCTGGATGCCCTGGATTTTGCTTTCATGACCGAAGTCGGTGCGCGCAACGACAAATGGTCCGTCATGACTGATGTCATTTACATGAACCTGAGTCAGAAAAATAATTTGAGAGATGCCACTCTTCCGGACGGCAGCGCGGTTACGGTCAATGACAAAGTGGATATGAAATCCTGGATCGTCACACCTACCGTCGGCTATGTGGTGCATAGTTCCGAAGACGATCGGGTCGAAGTCCTGGCAGGATTACGTTACTTCTGGGTTAACATGGGTATCGAGATCGATGTCAATGACACGGAGGTGTTTAACAAGTCCGCTGCCGAAGGCTTCTGGGATGGCATTATCGGATTGCGGGCCAACATCAATGTCAGCCAGTCGTGGTATTTGCCGATGTATTTTGATGTCGGTACCGGCGATAGCGACCTCACCTGGCAGGCTTATGCCGGGCTTGGTTATCACTTTTCCAGGTTCGACGCGATGCTGACGTATCGCTACCTGGATTACGAATTCGACCATACCGTGACGTCTGACCTGGTTGTCAAGGGCCCACTGCTCGGGGCGGTTTTTAAATTCTAGGGAAACCCTGATTCATCCCGTCAGCCCGGCCATGGGCTGAAGGCCCGCCCGAATCACGCGTCGCCTGGTTGGTGGTGACCGGCGTAGCGCCGGTCATTGCCTGGCCAGATCAGCCAGAAACTGTTGAAAGACCGGATCGCTGCGCAGCAGTGAGCGGGCGCTTTCAATCAGGGCGTCGACCTGTTCGTCGCTCAGGCTGAACGAGGTGGGAATCTTGTTCAGAAACAGCTTCAGTTGGGGCTGCGGGACCTCTTCAAATCCAATCTCGATAAAATAGGGCGTGATCGGATGCTCCGGCGTGGATGCCTTCGCTGCCCAGGATTTCAGCTGGCTTTCGACCATCTGCACGGTGGCCGCGTTATAGCGGTGTAACTGCACATCCGTCATGGCATTCATGGCCGCAAGCATGCCCGGTTGCTTGGTGGTTTTGTCCATGTCGGACGCCCGTGAGGTGGATGCGTTGACTGAAATAAATACCATATGGCGGGGTGGTTTCCGGTCCAATTTACTCAATAACGCACTGGGGCCACCTGAAACCGCCATGACATCGGTCATGGCGCGCAATCCCATGTTATCGGTGATACCCCCATCCACGTAGTGAATGTACTTGCGGTTTTCCTTGTCCTGGTAGGACTTCGCTCCCTCATACAGTAGGGCGAACTCTGCATTCTGTTGCGCCAGCTCCTCCACATGGGGCGGCCACTGAATTCCTTCACAGCCGGCATAGTTTTCTATTACCACCGGGTTGAACAGCACGGGCACGGCAGAAGACGCAGCTACCGCGTTGGCAACCGGAAACGAGTTGAGGTCCGAACAGAGCAGGTCGAAATACCCCTGGATGAACGAAAAACGGAAGCCATGCGCCAGGTCCGAGGCATTGATGACGATCATGGGGCGGTCCGGCCTGATCATGTCGGCAAAGGTGGCATCATGGAACAAGATGTCCTGGTAGTACTCGATGGCCCTTTGGGTCCGGTCCTTGCGGCTGAACCAGTGGATCGGCCGGAGCAGGCTCCGCGTCATATGTTTTTCGACGTCACGGCGTAGAAAAGCTTCTTCAAACGTGTCAAAAATCCCGTCGCCGTTCAGGCCATAATAGGCCGCGGTGAAACTCCCGCCGGATACGGAACTGATGTGATCCACTTCGTCCAGCAGCCGCTTCTGCTGGCCAGCGATGGCCACATTGGTGTCCCGCAGTTCCTGGAGAACGCCATAGGCCATTGCTGCAGCGCGTGTCCCACCGCCAGAAAAAGACAGGATAAAGGTGAGATCGCTGGTTTTCTTGAAATCAGCCCAGGTTTTCAGGCCGTAGGGTGGGCCGACCCTGCCGCTGGTGCTCGGCGTGTTCTTGATGACGCCATAGGACGCGCAACCGCCCATCAAGGTCAGCGTCAGGCAAAGCCCGCACCATTTTTGCAACAGGGCATAGAAGCCAGAGGATGGCCTGAATTTCGCGGGCCGGTTCTTGAACCATTCGGTTACCTGGTACATGGACATGAGCCTCCAGAAGTTCACGGTGAATGAAAGTCCTGGCCTCAAGTCTAGCCGATTTTTTTATTCCCGGCTCTGTCCAGTCACCCATTCGGCAGTTCGAGGCAGGGTTCAGGCTGTTTCTGTACGCTGGTGATTTGGCACAGCATTGTTCCAGAGGCCAGCGGACCGGTATAGTAGCAGGACGTACCGCACGCGCTGGCGGCCATGCCAGCAAGCTGGGGTTCGACCGGTCCATGTGCTGGGCAACGATACTTTATTCTGGAGAAACCTGTGAAACCGATCCTGTTGAGTAAACCTGTTTCCGCTGTAACCAGGGCTGTGGCTTGCGTGACGCTGGCCTGCGCCCTTTCCGCCCCGCTCATGGCCAAAAAAAGCGAACTGCCGGAAGTAAGTTCCGATGGGCTGCACCTGGTGCCTGACACCAAGGTGTATGCGGTGTACGCAAAGCAGGGCATTGCACTGGGACAATATACCAAGGTCAAGCTGCTCGATTGCTACGTGCAATTCAAGGACAACTACCAGCGCGAATACAACATGGACGAAATCGGGCTGCAGGGCCGGATCAGCACCCAGGACATGGAGACCATCAAGCAAAGGCTGGCGGAGGAATTCAGGAAGGTGTTTACCGAGCAGCTGCAAAAAGCCGGCCATCAGGTGGTGGACGAGGCTGGACCAGATGTGCTCCTGCTACGTCCGGCCATCATCAACCTGGATGTCACCGCACCGGATCTCATGAAGTCAGGGCGCGGCAATACCTATGTGAACTCCGCCGGGCAGATGACCCTTTACATGGAACTGTACGACTCGGCCAGCAGCGAGTTGCTGGCCCGGATTATCGATCCCGAGGCAGGGCAGGAGGGCGGCTTTGGATTTGTCGCCAGCCGGGTAACAAACCAGCGGGAGGCCGACCTGATCCTGCGCCGCTGGGCCGATCTGCTGGGGGCGCATTTGAGCAGCGCGCAACAACAAGTGGCGGGGCAATAAACAGGCTTTTACCCCTCCAGCCAGAACCAGTAACTGTCCGCGCAGATCAGCACGCGCATGCCTCCGGCAGGGGAGGAAGCGGGTGCCTCATTCATGGGGGCTCCGGGTTCTGATCCGGTGCAACAGTTCGCAACCCTTCGCTACCGCGTCAAACAGGCGAGGCGTAGCCCGGCTGATTTCGTCCGCCGGCAGCAGGTACAAGGCTCCGCTTTTGACCGCCTGCATCGCCGGCCAGTCCCGCCAGGCGAGCAGGGGATCTGATTGCGGGGGCCCGGCCGGCGCCAGCAGCGCTTGTGGATTGGCGGCCATCACGGATTCCCGGCTCACCATGGGCGCAAGTCCGGCTGCGTCGTTGAAAATATTCCTTGCCCCGCACAGCGCCAGGCTGCGTGAGATCAGGTGATCGCCATTGATGGTATAGAGCGGATTTTCCGCAACCTGGTAGAAGTACGTCACGGCGGGCAGGCCGGTGTAAAGCGCGGTCAGTTCCCGCACCCGCTTGCGCGTCTTTTCGGCCGACTCCCGGGCCGACCGGGTGCTGCCGCTGGCCAGTCCGATGGCCTCCAGCACCGTGGCGATATCTTCCGGGTGGCGAATTTCAACGGTCCAGGTGGGGATGCCGAGCGACTCGAGAAAGGCCACCGCCGTCCGCGGATTGCCGCTTTGCCAGGCGATCACCAGGTCCGGTTTTAGCGTGAGGATCCGTTCCAGGTCCAGCCGGAACGCGTCGCCGACGCGAGGTATGCCGGCCGCAGGGGCTGGAAAGTCGCTGAACTCGACCGTGGCAACAATCCTGTCGCCCGCGCCCGCGGCGAAGACCAGTTCCGTCAAATGCGGCGCCAGGGTGATCAGGGATTTGGCGGGGCCTGGAAGTGTCAGTACCGATCCATCGGCCTGCCGTAACTCGACTGAGGCAAAAAGCGGCAGGCTGATCAGGGCGAGGCAGACATGGGCCAGGCTGGCCAGGGACCACGCCCGCAACGGGGATGTGCGTCCATGCCAGACCGTGGCGGGGCGCGCCGGAGGCTTTCGTGCCCGGGCCAGCGTGGAGGGGAAGTCGGTGTTCCCCGGCACTGTCAGGTGATGACGTCAATAAGCAGCAGCAAGGCCAGCACAGTCATCCACACCCCCAATACGCGCCAAACAAGGTCCATCGATTGTTTGAGCGTAGCCAGTGGTCCGTCGAGCTGGTCGGCGTAACCATCCTGCGCGGCGTGGCCGCTGAGTACGATCTGGCGTGCGCTGGCCAGCAGGAACCCGTTATCGCCCTCGAACAGGCCATGCCCCTGCTCATCGTGGAACTTTTTCCAGGCGATGAAGACGGAATCGAAGTCAGTGGCAATGGCCAGGGACAGCGTCATG
>DATDPS010000051.1:0-21323 GCA_035292625.1 Lysobacterales bacterium
GCCGCGCGCCGGCGTATCGAGCAGATTACTGCCGACATCGAACCTGGCCAGGTGTTCGAGGGCAAGATCATCAAGATCATGAACTTCGGCGCATTCGTCACCCTGACTCCGGGCCGCGACGGCCTGGTGCACATTTCCCAACTGTCCAACGAACGGGTGGAGAATGTAACCGACGTGGTCAAGGAAGGCGACACGGTCAAAGTCAAGGTCCTGGAAGTCGACAAACAGGGCCGCATTCGCCTCTCCATGAAAGCGGTAGGTGTGGGCGAATAGTTCCACCAAGCCTTTCTTTCAAGCACAATAAACAAACGCCCGGTTAGCCGGGCGTTTGTTTTCCAAAAACCTCTTCAATTTCTGCCCGTAAGCACCGGTTTTATCGCTTTTTCTATTGATCCTGGTGCATACCATGGGAACCGGCACGGGGATGTTCTTCCGGGACCTTATGCGACAGGGATGTCGCATAAGAGCCTACAGGGACGTATTCACGCGCGTGTCCCGGAAGAACATCCCCATGTCGGCCAGAACTCTTCTGCAGTGCTGGGAAACCGGCAGGAATTACAGGTAAACTTCGCCGATGCCACTCGTTGAACACCTGAAGCTGCCCACATTCTCCCGCCTGCGCGAACAGGGGCACGAAGTGCTGTCGCTTGATCGGGCGGTACAGCAAGATATCCGCGAGCTGCACATCGGCTTTCTCAACATGATGCCAGACGCCGCATTGGAAGCGACCGAACGGCAGTTCATCAGGCTGGTGGGGAATTGCAACCGCATCGCACAGTTTTATGTCTATCCATTTTCGCTGCCAGGCTTGCAACGAAGTGCTGAAACGCAGGCGTTTATCGATGAATTCTACTGCGATTTCCGGCAGCTGAAACAGCAGGGACTGGATGCCCTGATCATCACCGGGGCCAATGTTGCCAACCCGGATTTGCGCCAGGAGGCATTCTGGCAACCCCTGATGGAAGTGGTCCGCTGGGGTGAAACCAACGTTGCTTCGATACTCTGTTCTTGCCTTGCCACCCATGCCTTGCTCAAATACCGGCACAACATCGACCGGCAGCCCCTGCCGGCAAAGCGATGGGGCATTTACAGCCATCGCATCGTGCATCCTGGTCACCCCTTATTGCGGGACATCAACACCCGATTCGATGCGCCTCATTCCCGCTACAACGAAATATCGCGCGCGCAGTTGGAGGCGGCAGGCCTGGCTGTGCTGGCTGAAAGTGTCGAGGGAGGGGTGCATATGGCAGTCAGCCCGGACTTGTTCCGGGTGGTGTATTTTCAAGGTCACCCGGAATACGATGCCAACAGCCTGCTAAAAGAGTACAAGCGCGAGGTATTGCGCTTCCTGCGCGGGGAGCTGGTCAATCTGCCACCCTATCCGCAACATTATTTTTCCGCGGAAGCCGCAGCCATTGTAGACCGCTTCGTGAACGTTGCGGCCGCCGCCCTGTCACGTGGGGAGCCCCCCCCGGATTTGCTCGAACACGAGGTGGAACCGCTGCTCGACAATACCTGGGGAGACACCGCGAAAGCGATGTTCAATAACTGGTTGGGCCTTGTTTACAGCCTGACCAATCTCGACCGCCGGAAACAATACATGCCCGGGGTCAGTCCTGATGACCCCTTGGGTTTGAAAACTGAATCCTGACCCTGCCAGTTTGCGCAAAGGAGTTTACCCATGAAAGATGAAACACTCGCCATCCACGCAGGATACAAATCCGATCCGGCAACCAAGGCGGTCGCGGTTCCCATATACCAAACCGTGGCTTATGAATTTGACAGTGCACAACATGGCGCGGACCTGTTCAATCTGGCCGTGCCTGGCAACATCTATACCCGCATCATGAACCCGACCACGGACGTGCTGGAGCAGCGCTGTGCGGCGCTGGAGGGTGGCATAGCCGCTTTGGCCGTGAGCGCCGGCAGCGCCGCGGTAAATTACTCGATCCTAAACATTGCTGAGCAGGGCAACAACATCGTAACCGTGCCTTTGCTCTATGGCGGCACGTACACGCTGTTCAAACACATGCTGCCGCGCCTGGGCATCGAATGCCGCTTCTCCGCTGATGATTCCGCAGCCAGCATGGAGCGGCTGATTGACGACAAGACAACAGCGGTTTTCTGTGAGTCGATCGGTAACCCCGCGGGAAACATCGTTGATATCGAGGCCCTGGCGGTCATGGCGCATGCCCATGGCTTGCCGCTGATTATCGACAACACCGTGGCGACGCCCGCCCTGATCAAGCCGATCAATTACGGAGCGGATATTGTCGTCGACTCGCTCACAAAGTATATGGGAGGTCACGGAAATTCACTGGGCGGGGTGATCGTGGACGGGGGTAATTTCCCCTGGGCAGATTACCCGGAGAGGTTCCACATGCTGAATAAACCCGAGGAGTCATATCACGGTGTGGTGTATACGGAAGCGATGGGTCCGGCAGCTTATATTGCCAGGGCGCGAACCGTTGCCCTGCGCAATACCGGCTCGGCTTTGAGCCCCATGAATGCATTCCTGATTTTGCAGGGCATGCAAACACTACCCCTGCGAATGGAGCGGCATTGTGACAATGCCCTGGCCGTGGCGCAGTACCTTAAAAATCATTCACGCGTGTCGTGGGTTAATTTTGCCGGTCTACCGGACTCTCGCTATTACCAATTGGCGCAGAAATACACCAGGGGCAGGCCTTCCGCGCTCCTGACTTTTGGCATCAAGGGCGGATTCGAAGCAGGTGTAAGGTTTTACGATGCGCTGAATATGTTTTTACGACTGGTCAATATTGGTGACGTCAAATCCCTGGCAGCGCATCCCGCGTCTACCACGCATCGGCAATTGTCAGCACAGGAACTCGAATCTGCCGGAGTTACCCCGGATATGATCCGTTTGTGCATCGGTATTGAAAACATCGAGGACATCATTGCTGACCTGGAGCAGGCATTGACCACTTCCGCCTGATTTGCGCCTCGCCGGGCTGTGCCTTAAAGCTATCTTCTGCCCAGTGGAAAGAATGAGGATGGCCGGAAACGATGCCGGCGCGTCAGCAGGCAGTTCACGGTACAATGCATGAATCCGGGAAAACCAGATCATGCATGCAATCATTCTTGCCGCCGGACATGGCAGCCGGTTGGCGGAACACAACCCGCAGGGGAACCCAAAATGCCTGCTGCAGTTCGGTGGCCGCAGTTTGCTGGAGCGACACCTTGATTTGCTGCACCAGTTTGGAATTCGCCAGGCACACCTGGTAATAGGCTATGAGGCCGACCGGGTGATCGAGCATGTTGGCCGCTTGCACATACGGCCGGATGTAGCATTTCACTTCAACCCGCGCTATCAGCAGGGCAGCGTGATCAGCTTGTGGGCGGCGCGGGAAACATTGCAATCCGGCGCGGATATTCTGTTGATGGATGCCGACGTTTTGTATCACCCATCGATCCTCGCGCGCCTGGTGCAGTCACCGCACGACAATTGCTTTCTTCTGGACCGTAATTTCATTGGCGGTGAAGAGCCGGTCAAGATTGCGCTGCGTGATGGCATCATGGTGGAATTTCGCAAGAAGCTGGACAATGGCTTGCACTATGACCAAATTGGCGAGTCGGTTGGATTTTTTCGTTTTGCGCCTGGATGCGCAAGGCGAATTGCCGAGGAATGCGGGCGCTTTGACAGAGAAGGTTTGGCCGACGCACCGCATGAGGAAGCCTTGCGCAACGTCGTGCTGGAGCAACCGGCATCCTTTGCATTTGAAGACGTATCGGGCCTGCCGTGGATCGAGATCGATTTTCCGGAGGATGTTGTGCGGGCACGGGATGTCATATTACCCGCCATTCAGGCGGATCTGCCCGGATTTTGACTGGCCATGAATAGAAAAACCGCGCAACTGAGCAATTTGCTGAAATCCGACACAACCGAATTCATCCTGGAAGCACACAACGGCCTGTCAGCCCGCATTGCCGAGGAAGCCGGTTTCAAGGGTATTTGGGCATCCGGTCTGGCCATGTCCGCGCAACACGCGGTGCGAGACAACAATGAACTCAGCTGGACCCAGGTGGTGGATACGCTGGAATTCATGTCTGATGCCACCTCTATCCCCATCCTGCTGGATGGCGACACCGGTTACGGGGATTTTAACAACATGCGCCGCCTGGTGGCCAAACTGGAGCAGCGGGATATTGCCGGCGTGTGCATCGAGGACAAGCTGTTTCCAAAAACCAACAGCTTCATCCAGGGAGAACGGCAGCCGCTGGAAGACATCGATATGTTTTGCGGCAAAATCAAGGCTGGCAAGGATGCGCAGATGCACGAGGATTTTTGCATCATCGCTCGTGTTGAAGCACTCATTGCAGGCTGGGGCCTGGATGAAGCGATCCGTCGCGGCGAAGCCTACCGCGAAGCCGGCGCGGATGCGGTATTGATTCACAGCAAGCTCAGCCGTCCGGACGAAATATTGCAATTCGCACGCGAATGGGCCGATCGCTGCCCACTTGTGATTGTGCCTACCAAGTTTTACTCAACGCCGACCGACGTTTTCCGCCAGCACCGTATCAGCCTTGTGATCTGGGCCAACCACCTGATCCGCTCATCGATCGCGGCCATGCAGAACACTGCCCTGCAGATCCATGCGGCCGAGTCCCTGGTGGATGTCGAGGGCCAGGTTGCCACCGTCCAGGAAATTTTCCGCCTGCAAGGTGCAGATGAATTGCTGGAGGCGGAGAAGCGTTATGCCCGGTCCGTTGGCCAGGAGACAAACGCCATAATTCTGGCCGCCAGCCGGGGGATGGGCCTGGATGAGCTGACACGAGATCGTCCCAAAGTCATGATCCCGGTGGCTGGCAAGCCTGTTCTGCGCCGTTTGGTGGACAAGTTCAAGGGCCAGGGCATCAACGATATCACGGTCGTTGCGGGCTATCGCGCCGAAGCGATCGATGTACAGGGAATAAAGCTGGTAATCAACACGGACTGGGCAAGTTCCAGTGAATTGACTTCACTGGCCATTGCCGTTGAAGAACTGGGTAATGACACGATTCTGCTGTATGGCGACCTGTTGTTCCGCACCTATATTCTCAACAATCTGCTTGACTGGGACGCGCCCCTGCTGGCCGTGGTCGACTCTTCGCCGCTGGATCAGGCGCAGGGCAATACCAATGACCTGGCATACTGCAATACGGCGGATAATCGAGCCATGTACCAGCAGAAGGTGTTGCTCGAGCAGATCAGCCCGGATATGGGATGGAACGGCAGAGTGCCAAATGGCCGTTGGATCGGCGTGCTCAGGATCAGCGGCGAGGGGCGCAATCAGGTGATTTCCGCACTGCAGGCCTTGCAAGCGGACTCAGGCTTCTCCCAAATGGGACTACCTCAGCTCATCAACCAGCTGATTGCGCAGAGCCATGCGCCGCAGGTTCAGTACATTGCCGGCCATTGGATGGATCTCAATAACCTGGATGACTTGCAGCGTGCCGGGGCTTTTGCCCAGGGGCACCGCTCCTGATTCGCGGCATATGATACAGGCAGACGACTTCATTCAGGCCGCCAAGTCTGTGGGCTTCAAGACCTGGGCCGGAGTGCCCTGTTCTTTTCTGACGCCGTTTATCAATCGAGTGATTGATGATCCTGAAATGCGTTACATTTCAGCGGCCAACGAAGGGGATGCGGTGGCCACCGCCAGCGGCGCTGCCCTCGCCGGCCAACCGGCAGTAGCAATGATGCAGAACTCGGGTCTGGGCAATGCCGTCAGTCCGCTGAGCTCGTTGAACTGGGTGTTCCGTATTCCCATTTTATTGATTATTACCCTGCGCGGAGAGCCGGGTCTGGGCGACGAACCGCAACACGAACTGATGGGCCAGATCACCACCAACATTCTTGAACAACTGCAAATTCCCTGGGCCTGGTTTCCGCGCGATCCCTCCGATATCGAGGGCGCACTGACAGTAGCCATGTGGCAAATGGAGAAAACGTCGCGGCCCTACGCCTTGATCATGCGCAAGGACTCCGTAGCACGCACCGACCTGAACAGCCGCTGGCAGGCTGGCTCAAAGCCGGCTGTTTACACTGGCATATTCCAGCCACCGAAGGCAGCCCTGCTGACCCGGCAGGAAGCTGTTAGAAGCGTGGTGGACCATACGCCTGAATCAGAGACGGTGGTGGTGGCGACAACGGGGTATACCGGCCGAGAACTGTTTGCAGTTGCTGATCGTCCCAATCAGCTGTATATGGTCGGTTCCATGGGCTGCGTTGCGTCTTTTGCCCTGGGCTTGTCCCTGGCCTTGCCAGAAAAACGCATAGTGGTACTCGATGGCGATGGCGCGGCCCTGATGCGCATGGGCAATTTCGCCACCGTTGGGGCGTACGCGGGTAGCAATTTCCTTCATGTACTGCTCGACAACGCGGTTCATGAATCCACCGGTGGACAGTCCACAGTCAGCTCCTCCATGAGTTTTGCTGCCGTCGCTGCTGCCTGCGGCTATACCGACACTCGGGAAGAAGTATCGCGCGGCAAGCTGGAGAACTTTTTGCAAGCAGCTCAGGGACCGGCACTGCTGCAATTGCGCATCAGGACCGGGATTCCGGAAGGCCTGCCGCGGCCCAGCATGAGTCCACTGGAAGTGCGTCAAAGGCTGATGAAGCATCTCGGCATCAGCGCCCCTTGGGCTGCGGCATAGTAGGCAATCACGTTGGTTTGAGCCGCTTCGCCGGCTTACAATGCTCACCGTTGAGGCCTCGTCGATAGCAGTGGCGTCAAGACAATAAAAAAGCCCGGGCCAGGCTCTTTGGGTGGAGACACGATGAACAGCAAACGAGCTGAAAAAATGGGGGGCCGGACAGGTTTCGCCGGCGTGTTGGACCGCCTGCGCTACCACGAGGTTTCCCGTCAGGGGGTCGGACTGTTATTGCTGCCAGCCTGCGCCTGGTTCGCCAACCCGGGGGCCAGCCGTGTCTGGATCGGATTGGCCATCGCACTGCTGGGGCAAAGCTGGCGCGTGTATGCTGCGGGCGTGATTTACAAAAATACACAACTGGCCAGGACCGGCGCGTATTCACTGGTACGCCATCCTCTCTACCTCGGCAATTTCCTCATCCTGGCTGGATTTACCCTGGCCAGTGCAAACTGGGGAGTGCTGGCCGTGGTCATTGTATTTTTGCTGTTCTACTACCCGGCGGCGATTCGTTATGAAGACACCAAGCTGGAGGGCATATTTGGCGGCGGTTGGCGTGCCTGGAGCCAGGAAACTCCCGCCATGTTTCCCACCCGTCTGAAGTGGAGGGCAGACACAGACGCAGAGTGGGATGCATACCAGTCATTGCTGAGGAATGGTGAATTGCCCATCACGTTGTACCTGGCGGCTTGTGCGTGGTTCTTGTTGTCCCGGGCTGGAATGCTTTGATGCGGGCCATCCTCCTCAATCCCGGCCCGGTTAGCCTGAGCGAAGGCGTACGGCGCGCTGCGGTGGCGACGGATCTGTGCCACCGGGAAACCGAATTTTATGATGTACAGGACCGGGTGCGGGAAAAGCTGACCGGCGTGTACCAGCTGGACCCCCGGAAATGGACCAGTATAATGCTGGGCGGTTCGGGGACCACGGCATTGGAGGCAATGTTGTCTTCATTGCTGTCACATAACAGCCGCCTGTTGGTACTGGAAAATGGAGTCTACGGTGAGCGCCTTAGCCAGCTGGCTGAAATACATCACATTGCACACGAGGCGGTTGCGCACCACTGGCTGGATGCCTGGGATCTCCAGCGCGTTGCGCAAAAGCTGGCGACTGGTGGCTTCTCGCATGTGGCCGCGGTGCACCATGAAACCACCAGCGGTCGACTCAACCCGGTCCGGGATCTGGCCAGCTTGTGTGAGCAATACGGCCAGGGGCTCCTGCTGGATACCGTGTCCAGTTTTGCCGCGGAAGAGATCCCCTTTGACTCGCCGGCTCTGCTCGCCTGTGCGGTTAATGCAAATAAGTGCCTGCACGGAATCACCGGTCTGTGCCTGGTTGTAGCACACCATTCATCCCTTGCTGCAGCAGTCCAGCCGCCGCGCAGTTTGACCTTGAACCTGGCGCTGTGGGCGGAGCACCAAAATCGCCGCTCAACCCCATTCACACCGGCTGTCAACAGCTTACTGGCCCTGGACCAGGCGCTTGTCGAATTGGCCGAAGCCGGCGGATGGAGGGCTCGCCATGCGCGCTATCACCGGCTGTCGGATCGTGTCGCCACGACACTGGTCAAGCTGGGCGTCGTTGCGCTGCTGCCTGCGCAAGAGAGTTCCTGCGTGCTCCGTGCTTACCGTTTACCCCCGGGCCGCGACTATGCCGGGATACATGACAGCCTGAAACAACGTGGCTTCGTGGTTTATGCCGGGCAGGGAAGCCTGAGCAAGGAAATGTTCAGGATTTCGATGATGGGCGACATCAGCGACTATGACCTGGATCGTTTGCTGGCGGCACTTGAGGCGGTTTTCACCTGACTTTGACGGGTTGACTTGGGGAACAGTGTAAAATACCCCTGCACTACATCGAGAGAACGTCCATGGGAAGAACTTCACAACATTCCAGGCTTTATCGCACTGCGCTGACTGTCATGTTGTTGTTGTTTTCTCCCGGCGTGTTTGCCTATCTGGACCCCAGTACCGGGAGCATGGTGGTTTCGGCCATCGTGGGTATTTTTGCTTCCATCGCGCTGGCTGTGAAAACGTACTGGTATAAACTCAAAGGCCTGTTCCGGCGAGCCAGCAAACCAACCAAAGATTCAAATTCCGGCACTTGACCGGGCAGTCCGGCATGAGTTTTTTGGGTGGCTGGAATAGCTGGCGGCAATTCAAAAAACTGCCATGGGAATGGCGCAACCTTGTGTTCTATTCGGAATCCGGGCAGGACTGGCACCAGTTTTCTCGACTGATCGACGAACTGAATAACCGGTGGGGGCGAAAGCTATGCTACGTGACTTCGGACCCTGGTGATCCCGGCCTTTCCCGGCAACATGACAACTTCCTGGCACTGTGCATCCCGGAAGGTCTGTTCCTGACCCTTTTTTTTCAGGTCAGCCAGGCGGATGTATTCGTTCTGACCATGATGGATCTTGGTAATCTGCACCTGCAGCGTTCGCTTTACCCGGTTCATTACGTCTACCTGTTCCACAGCATGGGCAGTACGCACATGGTGGATCACGCCAACTCGTTTGATCATTACGAAACGCTATTTTGCACCGGACCTCACCAGGTGACTGAAATACGCAAGCGGGAGGAAATGCACCAGCTACCTGCAAAGCACCTGTTTGCTTATGGTCACCCGCGACTGGAGCAGGTGATGCGTGAAGGCACGGCCCATCAGGCGGCGCCGACTGCGCAGCATGATCCCGGCCCGGGCCGCCCGCCGGTTATTCTGATTGCTCCGACCTGGGGTGATACCTCCCTATTCAATGTTTGTGGCGCCGAATTGATTACCGTGCTGCTGGCGGCGGACTTCCATGTGATTATGCGGCCGCATTACCAGAGCCAGCGCTTGAGTCCGGCTGTGATCAAATCCCTGCGCGAGAGTTTCAGCGCGAATCCGCACTTCGAGTATGTTGACCAGATGGGCGAGACGAATTCCATTCTGCGCTCCGACCTGTTGATCAGCGATTGGTCGGCAATGGCATTGGAATACGCCCTTGGCCTGGAAAAGCCCGTATTGTTCATCGAAGTGCCGCGCCGCATCCGCAACCCCAACTGGCAGGAACTTGGTATCGAGCCTATCGAATCTTCTATTCGAGAGCAGATAGGTACGGTCGTTTCCCCCGCTAATCTCGAGCAGGTTCCTCAGGTAATCGATGACTTGCTTGCGCGCAGTGGGGAGTTTGTCGCGCGAATGCGAAAGCTGCGGAAGCTATTGGTTTTCCGGCTGGGTCACAGTGTCCCGGACGGCGCGGCCGAGATCGTCAGACTGGCAGACCAGCAGTCGAGCCTGCGGCTGGCACGAGGTGCGCAGCATGCTTGAGTGGAGTAGCAGGCGTGAATTGTTTCGCTGGATGGGCTGGTTCGCGCTGACCAACGCCGTACTGCTGACGGTGGTGGATTTGCGCTACCTGATCGGGTTTACACCGGGGGGAACGATTCTTTCCTGGTTATACCTGCTGCTGGTTTTCCCCGCTCACCATGTCCTGGTGGCCACGGTTCCAATGTTCGTCTGCCTTACACCGCTGGTACTGCTCCTGCCCTCGCGCGCCTGGGTGAACCGGCTGGCGGTAATCATTTATGCGCTGTTGATTGCTGTCCTCATGCTGGATAGCCTGCTGTGGTCGCAAAGCCGCTTTCATGTCAATGCCTTGACCCTGCAGATCCTGGGTTGGCAGAGCTGGGCGTTCGTCGGCGTGATTTTTTCAATCGGGCTTTTTTTCGAAATGATGCTGGCCCAATGGGTCTGGCGCTGGGTGGATGGACGGCGCAAGCGTGGCGGTGCGGTTATTGGGGTTCTGAGTTCACTGGCCATCATCGGCTCCAATCTGATTTTTGCCTGGGCCGATGCCAACTACTACGTGCCGGTGACCAGCGCCGGGCCGCAATTGCCCGTTTACGAGGGTTTTACTGCGAAGCGGCTGCTCACCCGCCTGGGTATGGTGGACCAGAAAGCCAGCCGGCAGCGGGCGGTGGCGCTGCGGCTGGCCGGGCCATTGGATGATGACGCAGACAAAGTGTTGAATTACCCCCTTAAGCCCTTGCAGTGCCAACAGGAAAGCCCTCTTAATCTTTTGCTGATCCTGTCTGATGCCATGCGCAGCGATATGTTGCAGGAAACCATCACGCCATTCCTGTGGAACATGGCACAACACGAGGCAGCCTGGTTTACGCACCATTACAGTGGAGGCAATTCCTCACGCATGGGTGTTTTCAGCCTTTTTTACGGCTTGCCGCCCGGATACTGGAGCAGTTTCGAGGCGCTGCAACGCTCATCCGTTCTGCTCGACGAAATGCAGCGCCAGGGTTATCAGCTGGGCCTGTTCACCAGTTCGACCATGTATCGACCCGTCACACTGGATCGCACGGCATTTGCCAACGTGCCGAACCTGCGGGTAAGCACTGAGCCACTCGATGCCCCAGCCTGGAAACGGGACCAGTTGATCACGCGTGAATGGAAGGAGTGGCTGCGGCAGCACGACCAGCAACGGCCTTTTTTCGGATTCCTGTTTTACGATTCCACCAATGCGCAGGTTTACCCAGAAGCCACCGATACCAAAGATGACTTGCCAGCTGAAGGGCTGAAAGAGCTGGATATTCGCTTTTCCAATTACCGGAAATCAATCCGTTTTGTGGATGGCCTGATCAAATCGGTGCTGACAGACCTGGAAAACCAGGGCCTGGCGGACCGTACAGTAGTGATCATTACTTCCGACCACGGCGAGGAATTCGATGACAGCGGACTGGGGCTCAAGGACCATGGCTCGGCCTATACGCGGTATCAATTGCAGGTGCCCATGCTGGTGCGTTGGCCGGGCAGACCGGCGCAACGCTTTGAGCACAGGACCTCGCACTACGACGTGGTACCAACCCTGATGAAGGATCTGCTGGGATGCAGCAACCCGGCTGAGGATTATGCCAGTGGCCGTAACCTGTTTGACGGCGTTGACTGGAGCTGGCTGTTGGTCGGCAGTTACTACAACTATGCCGTAGCAGAACCCGACCAACTGACCGTTACCTTCCCCAGCGGGCGTTTCGAAGTCCGTGACCGGGACTATCAAATCAGCTCACAGCCACAGATTCGGGGTGATGTCCTGGAAGCGGCATCACGCGAAAACTCGCGGTTCTACAAGCAGTGAACTGGTCAAGCCCAATGGCCCGTCTTGCCATCGCTTGTCTGTGCCTGCCGGTGTTTGCACAAGCTGACATCAGTGTAGAGACTTCAACGTTGAATTTGCGCTTCAGCGACCAGGGAAAGCTGGTGGAAGCAGTGCTTTGTTACCCGCGCTGTCAACATGAGAACGCGCGCCGGCAGCGCCTCGCGGCCATTGATGGCGTCATCGATTTTGGCCAAATGGTCGATTCACGCTGGGTTCAGCGGCGCGGCCTGCCCGGCGATGGGAGCGTGCTTTCCGGCGTGGAGGGCCAGCAGCTGCATTTCACGAATTCAGACGGCCAAAGCGTCACCTGGATTATTCCCTTGCAGGGTTACCGCATCGAGGCGCACGTTACCGGTTCTGAACAGCTCAGCCTGCGGAGCGGAGAGCATTTCAGGCCACGGCAGGCTGCAGGTTTCGGCGGTTGGCTGGAACAGGTGCGTTACGTGGCGGTGGTGTCTGGTGGCGTCGAGCAGATCGGGCTGGATGATACCGATAATCACCTGGTTAACTCCGACTGGGCCGGTTTTCGCAGCCGGTTTTGGACTGTTCTGGTCCACGGGCAGATGGAAAGTGAAATTGAATTCAACACTGGGCGCGCTAACCAGGATGCGGTTTTACGCCGGAGTAATGGCCAGGCCTCAGAGTGGTTTTCATTCTACCTGGGACCCGTTGACCCGCGGACGTTGGCTGCGGCGGACGAAGCACTTGATGGGCTGCTCTACGCTGGCCTGTGGTTCTGGTTGCGCTGGATTTGTTTTGCCCTGTACATCCTGCTGGGCTGGATTAACGCTGTGGTTCCAGCCTGGGGTATCGCCATCATGGCACTGTCGCTGGCGGTGCATGTTCTCATGCTCCCTTTGAGCCGGCTGGCGGACCGCTTGCAACGCCAGGTCAATGCAACTGAAAACAGGTTGGCGCCTGAATTGTCCCGCATCAAGCGGGGCTATCGCGGGGAGGAGCAGGCGGCCAGGATCATTGCACTCTACAAGACCGAACGGGTGCACCCACTGTACAGCCTGAAAAGTATGCTGGGCGTGGCTGTGGTCATACCGGTTTTTATCGGCGCGTTCGACATGCTGGCCGAAAACATTGAGCTGTTGAACAGCAGTTTTTTGTGGGTCAGGGATCTGTCGCGCCCTGATGCCCTGATGCAGCTTCCTTTCAGCCTGCCGTTCTTTGGTTCTGAATTGAATATGCTGCCGTTCTTGATGACGGGTTTGTCGTTCGCAGCGTCCTGGCTGCACCAGCCGCCGGACCTGAATGCAGAATTACGCGGGCGGCAGGTTCGCAACATGATGTTACTCGCGCTGGCCTTTTTCGTGTTGTTTTATACTTTCCCCGCGGGGATGGTCCTGTACTGGACAAGCAACAACCTCATTTCGGTTGGCAAGAATCTTTGGGCCCGCCGGTAAATGAGTGTGTTTTTAATTTTGGGCATTGAATCGCATGAACATGGAATCCGTTTTGAGTCCGACGCAAGTCGCACAATTTCACCGCGATGGCTACCTGGTGGTGCGCGGTATGTATTCAACCACGGAGATCCAAAGGATCAGCAACTGGACCGACGAAGTTTCCGGCTTCCCCGAAGAGCCCGGCAAGACCATGATGTATTTCGAGCGAAGCCAAGTGGACGGCTCCAGAATATTATGCCGGATCGAGAACTTCGTGCCTCATCACGTGGGGTTTCGCCAATTGATTACGACCCGTCGCATGCACCAGGCAGTAAGTGAACTGCTGGGTGAGCCCGCGGTGCTGTTCAAGGACAAGATAAACTTCAAGCTACCAGGTGGGGACGGGTTCAAGGAACACCAGGACGTGCAGGCCGGGTGGAATGAATTCGCCGACCTGCACGTCACAGCCTTGGTGGCCATCGATGAAACCAACGAGCAGAACGGCAGTCTCGAAATTCTGCCCGGTATGCATGATAAGGGCATACTGGGAAAGATGTGGGTACCTTTGGTGGATGAAGATACGGGACACAGGCCATACGTTGCCGTTCACTGCCAACCCGGGGATACGGTATTTTTCGATTCCTTTGTGCCGCACCGCTCGGCTCCCAATTGCACGGATACTGCGCGCCGGGTGTTGTATGTAACCTACAACAAGGCGAGCGCAGGGGATTCCAGGGAGAAATACTATACAGACAAGCGTAAGAACTACCCGCCGGACATAGAACGGGACCCCAATATTGACTACAGTTTCAAGGTTTAGCGGGCGCCACGGCCCGGGAGACAATATGGACAGCATTCTGGTGCCCGTTTCACCTGCGGAATTACTGGACAAAATCACCATACTCGAGATCAAATCGGAGCGTATGACGGATCCGGCAAAGCTGAACAATGTCCGACTTGAGCTCGAGTTACTGCGCCTGACCTGGTCGAAGTTAATTCGGGACGATCATGCCGTTCAGGTGCTGCATACCCGGCTGCGAGAAGTGAATGAAGCCCTGTGGCGAATAGAAGATGACATTCGTGACAAGGAACGTTCGCGTGAGTTTGATGAGCGTTTCGTTGAATTGGCTCGCAGTGTTTACATCACCAACGATCGCCGTTCGCAAATCAAAAAAGAATTAAACCTGCTTCTGGGTTCACGCCTGCTTGAAGAAAAGTCCTACCAGGCGTATTGAGCAAAAAAAGCCCCAAGTGCCCAATCCGCTCTTGCATCCAGCCGTAAGATTCGCATAGAATCAAGCCTTACTCATTCAGACCGGCAGAGGGACTGGCCCTTTGATGCCGGGGCAACCTTCGAAGTTAACCACTTTGAAAAGGTGCCAATTCCAGCGAAGGCCGTTCATCGGTTTTCGGGAAATGAGTGACTCGGCAGCTAATCTGATGGGCCGGGTCATACTCTCCCTGCTTCGCGTAATTTCCGGATGAGAAAGTGAATAACCGGAAATTTTGGAGAAGCAACATCATGACCAAGCTGCAACAACAAACCCTCGTAGCCCGCTATGGGGTCAACAGCGATACTGCGCATGGCGCCGTGATTCCACCGCTGCACCTCAGTTCCACCTTTGCGTTCAAGAAATTCGGTGAAAAAGGGCGCTACGATTACACCCGTTCTGGCAATCCGACTCGTGATCATCTCGGGGGAGCGCTGGCTGCGATCGAAGGGGGGGCGGGTGCGGTCATCACATCTTCGGGCATGTCTGCGGTGCACCTGGTCACGCAATTACTGCGACCAGGCGAATTGGTGATTGCACCACATGATTGTTACGGTGGTTGCCATCGCTTGTTTTCAGCTGCGGCGCGCAAGCAGCAATTTGACCTGCGTTGGTCTCCCTTGTGGGAGACCGAAGTCTCGGTGGAGATCATTCGCCAATTGAAGCCGCGCATGGTGTGGATTGAAACCCCGAGCAACCCCCTGCTGCGCATCACCGATGTTGCTGCCATAGCTTGCGCTGCACATGCAGCGGGAGCACTGGTGGTGGTGGACAATACGTTCATGTCTCCTGCAGGCCAGCGGCCTGTTGAACTCGGAGCGGACATCGTGGTGCATTCCACTACCAAGTACATCAATGGTCATTCAGACGTCGTGGGGGGGGCAGTCATCGCCACCGACCCAACGCTGGTCGAGGAATTGACCTGGTGGGCCAATTGTCTGGGCTTGACTGGCTCACCGTTTGACAGTTTCCAGGTCCTGCGCGGGTTACGCACACTGGCTGTGCGGTATCAGCAACACCAGCAGAATGCTGGGACCATTGCCGAACTACTTGCAGCCAGCGAACTCATTGAAAAAGTTTATTATCCGGGGCTCGTGGATCATCCCGGCCATGCCACCGCAGCGCGACAGCAACAGGGCTTTGGCGCAATGATCAGCTTTGAGCTGGACGCCAGCGAAGAGGAAATCCCGGTATTCCTGGAAGCCTTGCAACTATTTACCCTGGCCGAATCGCTGGGCGGGGTTGAAAGCCTGGTGGCGCATCCCGCCAGCATGACCCACGCGGCCATGTCGCCAGAAGACCAGGCAGCTGCTGGCATCACCCAGCGCCTGCTGCGCCTGTCGGTAGGTATTGAGCATGTGGACGATTTGCTGGCGGACTTGCAGTGCGCTTTTGACGCCGTTGTCCGGTTGCGCGAACGGAAGCCCATGCGCGGCGTAGCCTGATTGAATTGATCAGAGACTCCTTAAGGGGTTAACGATGATTCAGGTAACGCGGCGCTGCGCCCAGGCACTCAGTTTGGCGATGACTTCTTCGGGCTTGATCAGGTCCATGACTCCCGGTACTTCTATGCGCGTTCCCCAGCGCAACTCCTCCGGCTCCCGCTGGAGAAACTGACGAGCAGCTTCGGGAAAACGATCCACGCATAAATCCAGGCTGTGGTAGGGCCCGGAGCGGCGAGACCAGGTGGCTGCGTATAGCCCCAGCACGTCAGTACCCAGTGCTGATGCAATGTGTACAGGGCCGGAATCCGGTGATATCAGCAGATCCGCCTGCTGGAACAGCGCTTTGGATTGTTCAAGGCTGTCCTGCCCGATGAGGTTGAGGCAGGGTTCAGTCATGGATCGCTCAACGTTGGCACCCGTTGCTTTTTCCAGCGCGCCCGGCCCACCAGAAAGCACAACCTGCATACCGAGCTTGGCTGTGGCAAAATCGGCCACGGCTGCATAATACGAGGGCCTCCAGTTGCGCCGGGCATGGCTGGAGCAGGGGCTGATTACAAGGGTTGGCCGGGTGGAATCGAGTTGTACTCGCACCCATTGCATGGCTCCTTCGTCAACGGGCAGATCCCAGCGTGGTTGTCCGACGTTCAAGCCCAGCGCGTGGGGAAACTCGAGAAATCCCTCCACCTGGTGCTGAATGGGAATATCAGCCACGGATCGATTGGTAAACCAGTGATGGAAATCCCTTGAACGCGAACGGTTCCAGCCCAGCCTGAGTGGTGCGTCGACTAGGCGGCTGAGCAAGTTGGCGCGGGCAGACACCTGCATATGCAGCAAAGTGTCGAAATGCCGGTGGCGTAAAGTTTCCCGGAGCTGCCAGAGGGCTGTCCAGCCGCCGCGCTTGTCAAAGACGATGAATTCGACCCCTTCCAAGCCTTGCAGCAAACGGTGCTCCAGTACGCCGATAATCCAGCTGATTTGGCTATCGGGCCAACATTGCTGCAAGGTGCGGATGACCGGAACAACGTGAGTTACGTCGCCAAGCGCCGAAAGTCGCAAAATGCAAATAGATCGGGGTGGATGTTCAAACGTCAGCATGCCTTCTCCGGATTGACGCTGGACAGGAGCAATCGCATTATACGGGTCTCGGTGCACGGCTCCTGCCCAGACTCCCTGCTTGCGTATATGCCTCGATGAATTTGAATTATCAACAATCTACCTGCCGCATGATTGTATATGATGCCGATTGCATCCAGCGGCCGGATAAGTCCTGGTTCGTTCCTGGCTTCTGGCGGCAGAGCGGGGCGGTAACCGGGACTGCATCCGGGAGGGGTAGTTCACTGATGCTGGAAACTCCGTTCGGGCCGGCGGTGTTGCGCACTTACCTGCGCGGTGGTTGGATGGCGCGGTTGAGTCGTGATCGATACCTTTTCACGGGATATCACAAGTCGCGCCCTTTGGCCGAAGTACAAATTTTGGCAAAATTACTGGACATGGACTTGCCAGTGCCGCAGCCCCTGGCAGGTCAATGCCAGCGGGATGGCATGACTTATTGCGGGGCGCTGCTGACGCGCCAGATCATTCCTGCCGTTCCTCTGGCTGACAGGTTGATCGGGATGGCTGCAGGATCAGCAGCCTGGTCACTGATCGGCCACTGCATCCGGCGATTTCACGACGCCGGTGTGGTTCATCCTGATCTCAATGCGCGGAATATCTTGCTGGGGGCGCATGGAGGTGAGACGGGAGATATATACGTGGTTGATTTTGACCGGGCATATCTGCGCGCGGGGGCTTTTCGATGCTTCAGGTCCAACATGGACCGCTTGCACCGGTCTCTGCAGAAACTTTGGCCAGCCGGGCACGCCAGTCAACTGCAAGCCTGTTGGCAGGATTTGATGGCAGGTTACGATAGCGCAGCTTGAAGCGAGCCGATACACATGGTGTGGGGACGAAAAAAACCCGAAAATTCTGCGGCGACTGAGTCATTGCGAAAATCCTTGCGCAGCCTGGATTCGCGCCGAATGACGCTGGTGGCTGCGAATTCCGAGCTGGTCATAGCAGACCTGGAAGGCATTGAATCCCTTTCCAGCTTGTTGTCAGCGGTGGTGCCGGAAAATTGGCCACCGGAGTTGTACGATCGTGAAGCCATGAATTATGCGTTGCGTCAGCTGGAAGACCCCGCGGAACAGGGCTGGTCTTTCTGGTATTTGCTGACCGGTGATGGCGCGAGCAGGAAAGTGCTGGGAATTTGTGGCTTCAAAGGGCGGCCTGACTCGGCAGGATCTGTAGAAATTGGCTATTCTGTGCTGGCCCAATTCCGCAACCAGGGTTTCGCCAGCGAGGCGGTGGAACGGCTGCTGAGCTGGGCATTTAGCCACCAGAGCGTGGTTGCTGTCTGCGCAGAAACGCTACCCCACTTGCAACAGTCTATCCGCGTGATGAAGAAGAATGGCTTCACGTTTGCGGGTACAGGATCAGAACGAGGAGTCGTCCGATATGCCGTCGAGCGTCCAGACCGTCGTTAAGTTAGCCATGGTCATGGTGTTGGCCATGAGCCTTCCTTCAAAGGCCCAGGCCGATGTCATTGTTATCCGTCTGGCCAATGGTGGTGTCATCCTTTCCGACGAGAAAGACACCAGTATAATGATAGACGGATTGGTGACGGAGCCCTATTCCATTTACGCCGGATTACCCAACGAGGTTTCAACTCAGCTTTTACAGGCAGCGGGGCCGTTTTCCGGAATTGATCTTGCCCTTAGCAGCCATCAGCACCACCAGCACGACCAACCGGTCGCCGCCTGTGCTTTCTTGCAGAAAAGCCCCGGCACCAGGTTTACGTCTTCCGCCCAGGTGATCGACCTGTTACGGGAAAAATGCCGGCAATTCGTTACTGGCAGCAAGAGTGTCCAGGTCGTTGACCCGCAGTATGGCCAGCCAATAACGGTACAGGCAGGTGACGCCACGGTGACAATATTCCTGCTCAGCCACGGCGGCGGCAGAAATTCGGTGGTTAAGAATTTTGGACACCTGGTGGAAATTGGTGGCATGCGGGTTCTTCATCTGGGTGGTGCCGACATGGATCCAACGGACTTCGCGCGCGCAGGTGTGGACAAAATGAATGTTGACATTGCGCTCATTCCATTCCTGTTTTTCCAGCCGGGCCCGGGACCCGACATCGTGGGCACGTATTTGAATGCCCCGAACCAGATTGCAGATCAAATTCCGCCCGGTGAAATGGCGGAAGTGAAAAGCTACATGCTGGCAGAATATCCGGATGTGCTGATAATGGACAACGCTTTGCAACGGGTCCGGTTCACTGTGGCTGCCCCACCACCCCAGTGAAATCCTGCCCGGGAATCTCCGCACACAAGTGATCCAGCCTCAGGTCTGAGGTGTTGCGCAGCTGCAGATGCGCATAGCGGTTTAGCAATTCTTTTTCGTCTTCGATGACATACTGGTCCGGCGCGGTTAAGTAGTCTGGACAAAATGATTGCAACCGGGCCTTCATATGTGGATACAAGAGACTGTCGAAGTGATTGATGTTCAATGCCTCGTCCCAATACGCATTGACGTGATCCGCCCAGGTAAAGGGACGCTGAGTGATCCAGTGATCATCTTTCCACGACAAAATCGCGGGTTTGCCAGGGATTATGTTGTCTTCAAACAGACTGCGATAAAACAAATAGCCTTCATAATTGGCCACCAGGTCAGCGTTGGAATACACCCCGGTAGTCATCTGCCCAAATAGCGCCCGCTCGGTAAAAGCGGATTGCCCTGCCGCTTGCTTTTCATCCTGCATGCGCAAATACCGCCGGTAAAACTTCCTGCCTTGCGACAGGAAATGCCCGAGCTTGTCTGACCCGATCAGCACATTGTTCACTCTGATGGTGGGGCCAACGCCGAAAATCGCGGCTACGCGGGTGGCCCAAATGGGATGTCCCTGATAGATCGAATCCCGGCGCGAAGGCTGCAGCCGATCTACATCAGGTGATTCCATGGCCCAGCTCTCGATCTTGTCCACCCAGTGACGTCCACCAATTTTGTGGAACACCGCCTGAACAAATTTCCCATCGTCACGTGAGCCTGTCCAGTCAAGTGTAATTTCCTGGATGGTGTCGTTGACCTTTGCATCAAGCAAAGGCATGGAATCGTTGATTGGTTTCAGACGTTTAGTGAATTGATCGGTTTCATAGGCCCTGGAATCCAGTGGGGCCATCACCATGAAGAACAACAGGCTCGAGGCTACGAGCAAACGCACTCAGAACCTATAAGTGAAATTGAACAGAGTATGGTCGCGGTTACCAAAACCAACTTCAAGGTAGACAACTGCCTTTGGACTGAACGAATAGCCGGCACCGACTGCGGTATTCCATTTGCTATCGCCCTCAAGTTCAACGGCGAACGGAATTGAACCGAGGATGGGCAAGTCAATTACGCCGCTGTGGTCTTCCTGCGTGTCGATGTACAAACCACCCAGCCAGAACGCCCACTTATCCCACAGCAGGCCAATGCGCGGCTGGGTAGTGAATGTGTTTACGGATGAATCAAAATCACCATTCAAAGAGGTATCGGTCCAGGTTGAAGTAAGGGAAGTGAACCAACGTTCGCCGCCATATGCCAAAGTGAAGCCCAAGCCATACACTGTGCCATCATAAGTTACGGGTAATTTGCCTAATGGAAAAGGCAGGCCGGTAACCGGTACGCTGCTCAGATCTACGACCGTTTCTGCATCAACGTGTCCCAGCAAACCAAAAACATTCAAAAACGGTGTCAGCCAGACGTCCAGTTTAAGATCAAAATGTTGTATATCGTTCGTAACCACGAGTTGGGAGGGATCGGGAATGGATACACCCGGAAGATCGAACTGCAATGATTTTATTTTGTAGGGCTGATCCATGGTGTAGAAATCAACGCCCACGCCCCAAGGCTCGTAAAACTCACGCTCTCCCAACAGGTGTTTCATGAACAAAGGGCCGGAATCAGCTAACGCACCCAGTGGCAGTACAAGGAATAAAGCAACTACGATTCGGCGCATGCTGTTCTCCTTTTTTGGGCCGGCCAGAGTATAACCCCAAACCGGGAAAAAATCTGAAACCCAGGAAGGTTCAATTTTGTGAAACAGCATGATAGTCGCCCAAAAGCCTGGACGTTATCGCAGCAAGGAAAGCTGCTCGTGCGGCAATGCATAAAAAAGAATTGACATACATGTCAATAATGGACAATAATGTCAATGTAGGGGAACACCCGTGACGCAACGTGGAAAACTGATTGCCCGGAGGATCAGTAGGGGAAGAAAAGTCCGGGCAAGCGCGGACAGTTTCCAACTGCGTTCAGGTGGGGTGAGGTCCTGGCTGGAATATTTCAGCCAGGACGTCACCTTTTGCGCGTCAAACTGACCGACTCAAGTCAGGTTTGACCT
>DATDPS010000052.1:0-4486 GCA_035292625.1 Lysobacterales bacterium
GAAGCGATCGTTGGCGGTCAGTGATATGCCCCGTTGCCCCGATTTACCGTCCTGCTCAAGCGTGCGGCTGCAGCGGGTGATGGCGGATACGCCGCCCAGGCTCCAGCCGACGCCCAGCGGGCCATTCCCGGCCCTGCTGGAGTAGTCGAGGCTGATTTGCGGCGCCAGGCCGCCGGAGCCCGGGGCGGTGAAAATGGGCATGCTGTAGGTGGCGTTTCCCGTATCATCGACGCGGAATACGCCAGCTGTAGCACCGACCGCGGATGAAGTGGCATCCGGTGTCATGCTGGGCGCTCCAGCCGGCGCGGGTGGCGTTTCAGGGTTGGCTGATGTATTGACGGGTGGCGTGGGTACCGTGACCACCACATCATCGACATTGGCGTCTTCGTCAGAGGCCGACATGGTGCCTCTGAAACGCAGGCGCAGGGAAGCCAGGTCGTTCAAGTCGAGCTGGACCGGACGCCAGGCGTTTTCCGGATCTGCATTGCCATTCAGGCGGGCACGCTCGGTCCAACTGGCGCCGCCATTGGTGGAGACATCAAACGCCAGGTATTCGCCAGTATCCAATCCCGATTCGATATACCAGTTGAAACTTACGCTGGCCTGCGTGCTGCCCTGCAGATTGATTGGAATCGAAATCAACTGGGCGTCCGTGGCCAGCCCATCCACTTCGGCCGATGTTCCACCAGCAGTGGCCCGTTGCGTTGATACGAACCAGTCGTTTTGCGCATCCTGGGTCCACTGCCCGCCCAGCGTGCCTTCAAAAGATTCGCTGAAAACGGTGATGCCGCCGGCCGTGTTGGGCAGATTCACGGTCCAATTGAAGGTTTCCTGGCCAGTGAGCCCCTGGTTGTCAGATGCCGTTATGGTTACGCTGTAGGGACTGCCTGCAGCGGAACCCGCGGTGAGGGGACCGCTGATCAGCCCGGAATTGCTGATGCTCAAGCCCGCTGGCAGGGAGCCGCCATGGCCAAAAGACACGATGCTGCCATCGGGGTCGCTGGCAATCACCTGCAGGCTGACCTGCTGTCCTTCGATATTTTGCTGATCGCTGATGGGCGAGATTGTCGGAGATTGCTGGGCTGATCCGGCCTGAAAAGCAATGTCCACCTGGCCATAGATCACCGAGCTGTTGTTGTTGGTCGGAACGGCCTGCGGATCCGTGCTGGTGGGAATGCTGGTTCCGGCAAGAATGGTAATGTCACCATAGGTCTTGGGCAGACTGATACCGGATCGATAGGACGCTCCGCTGCCAGCCAGGTAGCCGGCCACGGTGTATTCGACCCCTGCGGTCAGGTTCACCGGCGTAATGGAGACGTAGCTCCAGGCGTTCGCCGAATTGACGGTGGCCTGGGCCAGGAGAGCACCGCTGTCACGCCGAAACAACTTCACGGTCTTGACGCCATTGAACAGGCCGCCCAATTGTGTCACCTGCCCATTCACCAAAGGTTTGAAGTGGTAACCCAGGGCATAGTTGTAGGCCTGGTTCAGCGTCAGGGTGCCGTAGGCGTTGTCACCCCAGGGTTTTTGCAGCCCACCTGTGGGTGGTGGAATGTTCGGGTCCGTAACCACCCAGTTGATGGCCGCGGTGTAACTGCTGCAGAGTGCGCTGCTGTTGCATGCACGCACCCGATAGGCGTAAGTGCCAAATGGGCCGGAGGAACGGCTGAAAGCCTTGCTCAGGGTGGTCCCCGGCGAGACCGTATATACCGTCACCGATCCTGCGGGCGCGGTTTCTTCCAGGTGGTAGTAGGCGATGCTCGCGGCATCGGCATGACTCCATTGCAGCGAGTAATTGCGATTGGTTTCGCTGCTCCATACCGCCGCCAGGTTGGTCGGAGCGATCGGGCTGCTCGCAACCATCGTGACCGTAAACGGGCTCGACTCCGCCATCACGGTCGAGCTTGACGAATTGCTCATACGCAGTTCGAACACGTAAATGCCCGCTGCCGACAGGGTTGCCGCCTGGTTCTCCATCGCGGGATCGGTGGAGGTCTTGATGAGTGTGCGCTGGGCGGTGGTTTGATTGAATGCCCAGGCAGTTGCGTTGGGATAATCACCATCGGTAAACCAGGTGAGTGAGGTAGCACAATTGGGCGATGTCGTGCTGATCTGGCAGGATTCCGCTCCGGCAAACCAGATACGGTGGAAACTGGCCGATTTCGCCAGTGTTGCCGGGACAGTGGAACTGCCCATGTTGAGGCTGCCTCCGGCGATGCCGTTGTTATTCACCGCACCTGGCGGCAGGCTAAAACTGACCCAATAACGGCCAGTCTCATGGCCAGTGAAATAGCGGCGGCCGTTGCGGCTGGTGCTGGTGGCATTATCGGGGTCGCAATCGCTGTAGAGGGAACCCTGCAGCACCGACTGCTCGAGATCCGGCTGGTAGCCGCCCTGTACATGGTAGAAGCACAGGGGTGTATCCGTGGCCACGGGAACCTGGTCGCGGTAGGCCTGGATCCAGGTGGGATCGCCGTTGTCATCGTAAAATATGGCCTCGACCGCTGCGCTCAGGGACCCCAGGTTATCGACGATGTACTGATTGGCATCGGTATCGCCCCATAAACCCGCCAGATAAGACACGTCGGAGGTGGAAGTTCCACTGCTGCCAGCCAGCAATGCAATATTGTCTGACCCGGACAGAAGTGCCTGTTTCTTGAATGTGGCGGTCCACGAGATAGTGGCCAGCCGGTTGTTTTCGCCAAACGTGATCGTCGCAGAACCGACATTGTAAGGGGTGCCGCCGCGCTTGATGGTGATGGCGCCAACATAGGTGTTGTTACTTTGATGTTTGGCCAGCGCCATGGTGGCGACAACCGGCCTGTAGTCGTAATACTCGTGAACGACGGGTGGGCAGGTATCGTCGGGGCCGTCGCAGTAGGACACCCGACGCTTGGCCTCGTAGGTGTACCAGATGACATACAGGTCATAGGCGTTGGACGGATTCTGGGACAGGGCCAGGCGGTTCGCCCAATAGATGCTCCAGGCCTGCCCCACTTTTGCCGCGTCATACCACAAACCGGGGCGCAAATCATCGGGCCCGCCCGGGACGGAAAGGACTGGCTCAATGGGTGTATCCCCGGCCGGCCGGCCCGCTGCCAGGTAGGCTGCCCAAACCGCTTCGGTGACGATCAGCACCGCCTTGTTGGACTTCGGGCCGCATAACGGGAAACCCTCGCGATCCTTGACACAGGCTTCCAGGCTGAATTGGTAGTCGCCAGGGTTTACCCGGTACACATCGAGTGTTTCACCCTCCACGTAGGACACTTGGTCAGCGCCATCGGAGTGTTCCGTCAGGCGGTACAGCTCAACCGCTTCGCCACTTTTCGGTGTCCACTCCAGGCGCGCCTTGCCGGTATCCGACTTTATTTCAAGCGGCATGGTCCAGGCCGGTTTGCCCGGCTTGACCGCGGTGTTCTGCGCCGGCAACTGTGCCGGGAGCATGAGGGTTAAAAGCGTGGCCAGCAGGGCCGAAGCGGTGACGGGTTTACGGTTCATGAGGTTCGTCCAGTGCAGTCTGTTGGGTTGGTGATGGGTTTTGCACAATCAGGGTGAGCGGCTGCGAAGGTGCGCCGCAGCGTGGGTAATCAGAGGGCGAGCGGATGCAAGCCTGTACCCGGAAGCGATAATCACCCGGCAATTTTCGAAAGAGCCGGATCTCCACCTGGTCGGTATAAAGGAATTGCTGTTCATCCGGGGCCTGTTCGTGGATGCGGAAGGCCGATATGGACTGGTCGCCGTTCATGCTCCACTGCAGGGTGGCGAAACCGTCCGCGGTGACCACAGGAGTAGCCGATACCCAGCTCGGCGTGTCTTGCGCGCTGGCCACACCCGGCAACGCAAGCAGAAGTGCAATTAATACTATTTTTGTTCCAGACATAGCTCCCCCTTGACCCGGCTCGCTGTGCCGGATGTGATGAATTCCCTGCGGTAGTGACTTGCTCACCAGCAAGCTGCTGGGCCAGGATTCAGGCCGGGTTCGAAATCAGCTTGCGGTGGGGCAATTTGTCTTCGCTGGCATCAATAACGGATGCCAGGGGGCGGGTCTATGGGCTTTGGGGGAATAAACGCAGTGAGTGGAAATTTCTTACGCTAATAACCAGACCGGTATTACAAAAGCCTATGCATTCGTAAAGAACGACACGGCCGATGCCCTCAGCCTGGCCAGCAAACTCCACGCCGGCGTTTCACTGACAAACCAGTTGGCATTGCCTTGGTCTATCCGGCGGCGCTCGGTGGCCACGCTGAGGCTTGCCGCTAGCCGGCCGCATACCAGCGGTTCAAGCAGCGCTTTTTCCTGCGTTGAAAGCGGGCGCAGCGACTCGTAACCGTCAATGATTGACCTGGCCACTGCCCAAGGATCAGCTTGGTTCATCATCTGGTAGGCAAGGCAAATGGCCAGTTCACACACCGCCGGGTTAAAGCAACTGTCGCCAAAATCCAGCAATCCAATCACTTGACCGTCGACCACGCGGATGTTTTCCGG
>DATDPS010000053.1:0-19633 GCA_035292625.1 Lysobacterales bacterium
GAAAATTTTCGCTCAGCAGTTCCTCGCCGGTGATTACCCGCAACCTGGCGCCGAAGCAGTCTGACTCGGCCAGGGCAGCATCCGATAGTTCGGCAGGGCCCATGTGTTCCGTGGGGGTATTGACCAGGTCTCGCACCAGGCACTGCGCCGCGCACAGGGGCTGCACCCAAGCCGCCACGTCCGCGGGCAGTTGCAGCGTGCGCACGGGCTGGCCATTTTTTCTGTACCGGTCAAAACGGTAGGCAGCCAGGCCCCAACCCAGGCTCGCCTGGCATACCTGCTCCCGGGTCCAGTCGCATGAGAGCGCATACTGCCCGGCAGGAAGTTCGCGCCAGACCGCCGCCAGCTGGAACAACCAGCCTTCTTCCTGCATGCCGAACAGGTAGCCGGAAATGTTGCCTTCCTCGTCGGGTAAGGCAAGGCACTGGCCTGGCCTCGCTTCGAAACCGGATGCTTTGGCCCAGCGTTGGAGCCGGGCCGGTGCGCTGCCCTCCCAGGTTTTGAATTCAGACTTGCGCAAGGGCAGCAATGCGATCGCCGCGGGCGTATTTTCCTCGATGACCAGATAACTCACGACCACTCCTTTTGTTTATGCAACGCGGGGCTGGCGATGGCGCGGCCGGCGCAGGGTCAATCGATCCTCGCAACGTAGTCTTCACCGTTACGGCGGATCTGCAGGTATATCGGACCACTGCCCGCCTGCACCAGCGCCTTTAAATCCGCGAGGTCAGACACACCCTGGCGGTTGACCCCGGTCACGATATCACCAACACGAAAGCCGTTGCGCGCCAGCAAGCTGTTCGGATCCAGCCCCGCCAGCAGCACACCCTGCACGCCGTCGGCGCGCTGCTTGGTCGGCAGCTCTTCAAAACGAGCAGCCTGCAGGCGATCGTCGATCTTGCCGCCATCCAGTTCCTGCAATGCGACCACGCCGATGCGGACGTCGACTGTTTTTGCATTGCGGATATACGTAAGGATTTTTTCCTCGCCGATGGGCAGCTGTCCTTCGACATTGTAGAAATCCTGCATGCTACGCACCGGGTAGCCTGCAATCGACGTGATCACGTCACCGGAACGGACGCCTTTGCGCTGCGCCGGGTAGCCATCCACCACGTCCGCCACCAGGGCGCCTCGAACCTCGCCCGAGCCGAACGCGCTGGCAAGCTCGGCCGTCAGGTCCTGGACATAGGCCCCCAGGGTGCCGCGCCGCACTTCGCCAAACTCAGCCAGTTGCTCCATCACGTAACGCGCCATGACCGACGGAATGGCAAAACCGATCCCGACATTGCCGCCACTGGGTGTAAAAATTGCGCTGTTGATGCCAACCAGTTCGCCACGCAGGTTGACCAGGGCGCCGCCGGAATTGCCCGGGTTGATCGAGGCGTCCGTCTGGATGAAGTTCTGGAATTCCAGGCCGCGAAAACCGGTCCGGCCGAGGGCGCTGACAATTCCCGACGTGACCGTCTGCCCCAGGCCGAACGGATTGCCCACGGCGACCACGAAATCGCCCACCCGCAGTTGATTGGAATCCGCCAGAGGCAAGGCTTTCAGCCCGTCCGCCTCTATACGCACCATGGCGAGATCCGTATCCGGGTCCGTGCCAATGACTTCCGCGCTGAAACTGCGCCCGTCACTGAGAGTGATGGAGATTTCATCCGCTCCGGCGATGACATGATTATTGGTCAGCACATAACCCTTGACGGAATCGACGATGACGCCCGAACCCAGGCTTTGGTTAATGCGTTCACGCGGTTGATCCGGCACATTGAAGAACCGCCGGAAAAACGGGTCGTCCAGCAGGGGGCTGCGAATCCGCACCCGGGTCTGGGTATAGACGTTGACAACGGAAGGGGTTATCTGCTCCAGGATGGGAGCCAGCGACGGCAGTGGCTCGCCATCGATGGCAGGCGGCAATGCCGCCATGGCCAGGGAAACTGGCAGAAAACACAACAAGACACATATCCTGGCACGCATGGCTTTATCTGGTTCCTGATTTATTCATCTGATTCATTCCGGCACAGCAGGGTCATCCCGGCCCGCGGGCCGGGACTGGTTAACCCGGCTTTCGACCGGCTTTACGCCACGAGGTTCTTCCTGCCAACAAATCATATCAGAGCCTCGTGCCAGCATGCCGCGGGCACCCAGTGGCCTGTTACAGGCCACTTCTGGCTTGTTTCGATTCAGCCCCGGCTGCACAATGAGCGGACCATGGACTTACAGCAACAGGTTTTGAGAACCGATGTTTCCGGCATGCCCCTGGAATGGATCGGTTACCAGGAAGCCGTCCGGCTGATCTCGCTGGACCAGGTGAGCTATTCCCTGGGCCGCACGCTCTACCGGATTCGCGGCGGAATCAATGCCGTCACCGGCATGCAGAGCGCAATCGAAGTCAATGCAATAATCGCCAGCACCGGACACCATCCCCACGCCCACCTCTTTTCCCGCCGGTATACCCCGCCGCTCAGCAACAAGGCGCTGTTCCGCCGGGACCAGTCCCTGTGCCTGTATTGCGGCCTGCAATTTCCCAACTTCATGCTGTCGCGCGACCACATCAAGCCGCTCAGCCAGGGCGGCGGCGACACCTGGCCGAATGTGGTCACGGCCTGCAAGCGCTGCAATAACCACAAGGCAGGCCGCACCCCGGAACAGGCGGGCATGGAGCTGCTGGCCATACCCTTCACCCCGACCCACGCCGAGTACATCTACCTGCAAGGGCGCAGAATACTGGCCGACCAGATGGAATTCCTGCTGGCGCATTTTCCGCGCAACAGCGTACTGCGGCGCCGCGTGGAGCAGGGGCAGGAGCTGCTGCTGGCGTAACAGGTGGCGCAGGCCCGGCACAATTCCAAGCCTGTCGCCAGCCGTGCCATAATCCCGGCATGAGCCTCCCGCCTGTCTATCTCGTTGATGCGAGCGTGTATATTTTCCGCGCGTGGTTTTCCATGCCGGATGGCTTCACCACCGCCCGGGGCGAACCGACCAACGCTGCTTATGGCTTTTGCGGCTTTTTATGCAGCTTGCTGGAGCAGACTTCCACGCAACATGTTGCGGTGGCTTTCGATGAATCCCTCACCACCAGTTACCGCAATGAAATTTACCCGGCTTACAAGGCCAACCGCGAACCTGCGCCCGAAGAACTGAAACGGCAGTTCAAGTGGGCCCGTTCGATTGCGGAGAGCCTCGGTCTCAGCTGTTTTGCCGATCCATATTACGAAGCGGACGATTTGATTGGAACACTCGCCGTGTACTGGCGTGCACGGGGCCACCCGATCTGCCTGGTGAGCAGCGACAAGGACCTGGCCCAGCTGGTTCAAAAAGACGACCAATGGTGGGATTTTTCCCGCAACCTGAAACTGGGCAGCAGCCAGATCGCGCAAAAGTTTGGAGTCGGGCCGGAGCAGATTGCGGATTTCCTGGCGCTTACCGGGGACGCGGTGGACAACATTCCCGGTGTGCCCGGGGTGGGCCCGAAGTCCGCTTCGGCCTTGCTGCGGCATTTCGGCAACCTGGATGCCATTTTCGAGCGCTTGGAGGAAGTGCAGCACCTCAGCATCCGGGGCGCCAAGTCCTTGCAGAAAAAACTTGACGACCATCGCGCTGCAGCCGAGTTGGCACGCCGTTTGACGGTCATCCAGACCGACGTGTCTTCTGCCCTGGCCACACCCGATATCACGCGCCGCATGGTCGACTCCGCCAGCCTGAACCGCCTGTTCGACGAGCTTCAGTTCGGCGGCATGCTGCGGCAGCGGTGCCTGCGGAGTTGATCCGGGACTACTTATCATCATAGGGCGACTTATTACCGCCCCAGGTGTCTGCATCGAATTTGCGTTTTTCTGCCGGGATGATGTCTTCGCTCAACAGCAGGGGAGATTTCAGCACAATCACCGGGGCAGGTTCCCGCACTTCCCCGGGCAGGTTACCATCGGCGAAATAGTAAAGGGCTCCAGACTGGACAGTGCCGAACGAAGGCGCGGTGAACTCCGGAAGTGCAATTGCCAGTGGAGTGACATTGCTCACCTCCTTGCCTGCCGGGTCGAGCTGCAGCCGCATCAGCCGTTGTGGCGTTATGCCGTTTTGTACCATGAACAGGCTGCCTTCGCTGTAGCTCAGGCCGGATATGCCACCCAGGTTCAAGGTCTCCGGCCCACCCAGGCTAGCGGAGCTTCCGTTTTCCAGGTCGACTACCAGGATGCCGAGGTCGGCATCCGCGAGATAGAGGGTTTTCCCATCATCTGA
Organism: Lysobacterales bacterium; assembly: GCA_035292625.1. Lineage (GTDB taxonomy): Bacteria > Pseudomonadota > Gammaproteobacteria > Xanthomonadales > SZUA-36 > SHZL01. The sequence goes on from DATDPS010000053.1 coordinate 4,237, forward strand.
CAGGGCCAGGTCCATGAACCCCAGCATTTCCCTGCTGGCCAGGTAGGGCTCCAGCGATTCACTACCGGCCATTTTGCGGAAAACCATGGGCACGACGCGGTCGATCAGGTACACATCGCCCGCCGGGGTCAGCTCCAGGCTGCCCGGCACATGGGGTAATCCATCCTCCGGGATAGCGTAACGGTTTATCAGCTCCAGCGAGTCGAGATTGAATTCAAACAATGCTCCGCGGCCCAGGTCGGCCTGTTCCAGGCCGGTATATCCCGGCACGCCGGCTGAACTCAACCACAGTTTTTTCCTGGCGGCATCGACAGCAACGCCGGTAATCGCCAGCAGGCCGTTCTCGTCACTGGCGCGCAGCAGTTCTTCGATTTCGCCGCCTGGCGTCACGGCCAATACCACGCCCCCCTCCGCGGTGCCCACCAGGAATGAGCCACGGCTGTCATCCCAGGTGATCGCCTCCGGTCTCACTGCCGCCGGCGGTAAGGTGAAGGCCACCCTGCCCTCACCCATGGGTTTTCCGGCCTCGATGAGCAGGCCGTTGAGGTAGTCATACACCTCGGTGCCGCGAACGCTTTGCGTGTCCTCGGTGGAGTTGAAGTCGTAGCTGAGCCCTTGTTGCTGCATGACATGCATGGAGTTGTAGGCAGTTTTGGCCCGGCCGATCAGCGCGCCACCCACCACCATACCCACCATGTACTGCTGCGCGAACGGGCGCAGTTTCCGTAACTGGATGTTGGCCTGGATGAAACGCATGTAGTCCCCTGCTTCATAAGCTTCGGTGGCGACAGCCTGCAGACCGGGCACGTCTTGCGGAAACGGCTTGGAAGGCGGCTTGCTCTGGCGTTTTTCTGCCGGTACAGGCCCTCGCTCATCCACCCGTTCCGGTCCTGCTGTAGGTGGCTGCGGCCAGGTGGTCCCAGCGCCCAATAACAGGGTGAATGACACGAGTGCAACGCAAAGCGATTTCAAAGACATATCAAATTCCTGTTTTATCGGGGGTAGGCTTGAAGCGGCAAGTGGGTTTGAGCTTCAACGTGCCGGATGGTTCACTTGCCGGCCCTGGTCAGCATCGGGAACTGCGCCATTTTAGCTGCCGATTGAACTGGAGTACGGAGAAGAAAGTTACAATTAACGAATTTTAACAGAGACCCTGCGCCATGAATAAACATGCAACACTGTACCAGGGCCGCTACCTCAGCCTGCTCGAAGTCGATGGCTGGGAATACGCCAGCCGCAGCAACGCATCCGGCGTGGTGGTGCTGGTTGCCGTGACCCCCGACAATGAACTGGTCCTGGTCGAGCAATTCCGCATCCCGGTCAACGGCCGTGTGATTGAACTTCCGGCCGGGCTGGTGGGCGACCTCGGTGACCGGGATGAGCCCTTGCTGCTGGCGGCGCAGCGCGAACTGTTGGAGGAAACAGGCTTTGAAGCGGGGCGCCTCGACATCCTCATGTCATGCCCCAGCTCGGCGGGCATGAGCGACGAGACCGTCACGTTTGTGCGGGCCAGCGGACTGACCAGGCGCACGGCCGGGGGCGGCGATCCCAGCGAGGAGATCACGGTTCACCTGGTGCCGCTGGCGGAGGTGGACCAGTGGATCGAGCGGCGGCGCACAGCAGGTAAACCCTTCGATCCAAAAATTTTCAGCGCTCTGTATTGGCTGGGGCGGCCCGACGCCAACCCAGGCTAGCGGAACCAGGCTTGACGGCACCGCGCTGCGGCTTCACGATGAAATCAAGCACACAACGGAACTTTCCATGACCCTTCTTTGCGCAACAATGCTCGCCCTGATCGCAGGAGTATGGCCCATGACGGCTTTGCCAGATGCCACTTTCCCGGTGGCGATTGCGCTGCACGCCGGCGCCGGCACGATCGACCGCAAAGTCCTGGAGCCGCAAGCCGAACAGGAAATTCGCGCCGTGCTGGAACAGGCGGTCAGAACCGGCTACGGGATCCTCGCCTCCGGCGGCAGCAGTCTCGATGCCGTGACGGTGGTGGTCACGCTGCTTGAAGATTCGCCTTATTTCAATGCCGGAAAAGGCGCGGTATTCAACGCCCAGGGGAAACATGAACTGGACGCGTCCATCATGAACGGAGCGGATTTGCAGGCAGGAGCGGTCGCCGGCGTGCGCAACGTCCGCAACCCGGTCCTGCTGGCGCGCAAGGTCATGACCGACTCACACCACGTCATGCTGATCGGGGAAGGTGCGGAAGCGTTTGCCCGTGAGCATGGCATCGCTTTCGAAGACGACAGCTACTTTTTCACCGAACGGCGCTGGCAGCAATTGCAGCAGGCGCAGGCCGGCGAAAACCCGCAGGCGCAAGCGGCTTCAGAATCACCCGACAGGTGGTTGTCGACCGTGGGCGCGGTGGCGCTGGACAGCGCCGGCAACCTTGCCGCCGCCACCTCGACCGGCGGCACCACCAACAAGCGCTGGGGCCGGGTCGGCGATTCGCCCATCATCGGCGCCGGCACCTATGCCGACAACCGCTCCTGCGCGGTCAGCGCCACCGGGCATGGCGAATTCTTCATCCGTGCAACCGTGGCGCGCGACATATGCGCCCGGGTGCAATACCAGGGCATCAGCCTGGATCAGGCAGCACGGGACGTGGTCATGGGCGAATTGCGTGGGATGGGCGGGGAAGGAGGCGTTATTGCGCTCGACCGCCAGGGGAAAATCGCTTTGACCTTCAATACGCCCGGTATGTATCGCGCCAGCGTGGATGCGGCAGGGAAGGTCTTCGTGGGTATTTACGCGGGCGATTAGTCGCTTAACCGGTTGTTGAAAATCGCCATCCTGACGTTTTTCAGCAGCCTGTTAATCGCTGCCACAACAGGATGGTGGCATTGGCCCGGTTGAGCGTGTAGATATGCAAGCCCGGCGCGCCGCCTGCCAGCAAGCGCTCGCAGAGTTTGGTGACCACGTCCAGTCCAAAAGCGCGAATCGCTGCGCCGTCTGCGCCGAAACTTTGCAGGCGGCGCCGTATCCAGCGCGGAATCTCGGCGCCACACATTTCGGAAAACTTCGAAAGTTGCAGGAAATTGGTGATGGGCATGATGCCTGGCGTTATCGGTATGCTGATGTCCAGGCGCCGGCAATCGTCGACAAAACGGAAATAGCTGTCCGCATTGTAGAAGTACTGTGTGACTGCGCCGTCCGCGCCGGCTTCCACCTTGCGCCGGAAAAACTCCAGGTCAGACTGCGGTGTCGGCGATTCAGGATGAAACTCCGGATAACAGGCCACGTCGATGTGAAACTGGTCGGAGAACTCCTCACGCACGAATTCGACCAATTCATTGGCGTACTGAAATGGCCCGGGACCGGAAATGCCCACCGGGCGGTCGCCGCGCAGCACGACCAACCGCTTGACGCCCGCTGCCTGATAATCCAGCAACATGCCGCGCAGCATTCCCCGGCTTTGGGCCATGCAGGAAATATGTGGCGCCACCATCACTCCCGAGCGTTCAATCAGGGCATTGACAGCCTCGCGGGTAGCGTCTTGGGCCGACCCGCCTGCACCAAACGTTACCGACAGGTAGTGCGGATTCAACGGCGCGAGCTTTTGCCAGGTCGACTCGAGGACGAGCTTTTGTTCCTCAGTTCTCGGCGGAAAAAACTCAAATGAAATTCTTGGCGCGGGCATCGTTCTGCGTCGGCAATCCGGCTGATTCCGCTTCCATCACGTGACGCGGGTGGGCCGGGGCCAGGCCCGGCACACCGCGTCAGTAGCGATAATGATCCGGCTTGTACGGCCCGGCGGTATCCACGCCAATGTACTTCGCCTGTTGCGCAGTCAGCCTGGTCAACTTGGCGCCGATGCGGTCGAGGTGCAAGCGCGCAACCCGCTCGTCGAGGTGTTTGGGCAACACGTACACCTGGTTTTCATAGCGCGCGCCATGCTTCCACAATTCGATCTGGGCCAATACCTGGTTGCTGAAGGAATTCGACATGACGAAGCTGGGGTGGCCGGTGGCGCATCCCAGGTTCACCAGCCGGCCCTGGGCCAGCAGGATAACCCGCCGCCCATGCGGAAATATCACGTGATCGACCTGCGGCTTGATGTTTTCCCATGGATACTTTTTCAGGCTGGCGACATCGATTTCATTATCGAAATGGCCAATGTTGCAGACAATGGCCTGGTGTTTCATTTGCACCATGTGGTCGTGGGTGATGACATGGTAATTGCCGGTGGCGGTTACGAAGATATCCGCCTTCGGGGCGGCCTCATCCATGGTCACAACACGAAATCCTTCCATCGCCGCCTGCAACGCGCAGATCGGATCGATCTCGGTAATCCACACCGTCGCCCCCAGGCCCTTGAGCGACTGCGCGCAGCCTTTGCCGACATCACCATAGCCGGCAACAACTGCAATTTTGCCGGCTATCATGACATCGGTTGCGCGCTTGATGCCATCGACCAGGGACTCGCGGCAGCCGTAGAGGTTGTCGAACTTGGACTTGGTCACCGAATCGTTGACGTTAATGGCCGGAAAGGGCAACTCGCCATCGCGGGCCATCTGGTACAGGCGCTTCACTCCGGTGGTGGTTTCCTCGGTGACGCCGCGGATCTGCGCCAGGGCACGGGTATACCAGCCATGCCGGCTGTCCAGCCGCTTGCGAATGGCGCTGAACAGGGACTGCTCTTCCTCACTGTGCGGATGGTCCAGTATCGAAGAATCTTTTTCCGCCCTGGCGCCGAGGTGCAGCAAAAGCGTGGCGTCACCACCGTCGTCCAGGATCATGTTGGCGAAGTTTTCATCGCCAGAGCCCTGGCCCCAGTCGAAGATCCGGTGGGTGAATTCCCAGTATTCGTCCAGCGATTCCCCCTTGTAGGCAAACACCGGGGTGCCATTGCCGGCGATCGCCGCGGCCGCATGGTCCTGGGTAGAGTAAATATTGCACGACGCCCAGCGAACCCTGGCGCCCAGGGCCTCGAGTGTCTGGATCAACATGGCAGTCTGGATGGTCATGTGCAGGCTGCCGGCAATCCGCGCGCCTTTGAGCGGCTGCTCGGCGCCATACTCCGCCCGCAAAGCCATCAGGCCAGGCATTTCCGTCTCGGCAATGGCAATTTCCTTGTGCCCAAAACCGGCCTGCGAAATGTCCGCAACGTAATAATCGTTTTTGTTCAATTGCTCAAGCACAGCACTCACTGTTTGTCTCCTGTAGAATCACTTCCCACTACTTGTCTGCTGCGGTTCCACTTTGCGATCCGTTCACAAGCCGGCGACCGAACGCAACTCATCCACGTGAGGAGTTGCCTCCCAGCTCACGTTCAGGTCTTCCCGCCCCATGTGTCCATAGGCGGCGAGCGGCTGGTAAATTGGCTGGATCAGGTTCAGCATCTTGATGATGCTGTAGGGACGAAGATCGAATTTCTGCCGCACCAGCTGTTCAATTTTTGCGACCGGAACCTTTTCGGTGCCGAAAGTCTCCACGCTGATCGAAGTCGGCTCGGCCACGCCGATGGCGTAGGACACCTGGATCTCGACCCGGTCAGCGAGGCCGGCGGCTACCAGGTTCTTGGCCACGAAGCGGCTGGCATAGGCCGCCGAACGGTCGACTTTTGATGGATCCTTGCCGGAAAAAGCCCCGCCGCCATGACGCGCCATGCCGCCATAGGTATCGACGATGATCTTGCGCCCGGTGAGGCCGGCATCGCCGACCGGACCGCCGATTTCAAAACGGCCGGTGGGGTTGATGTGGTACTTGGTGTTGCCGTCCAGCCATGTTTCAGGCAATACCGGCTTGATGATTTCCTCCATCACCAGCTCGCGCAGCACAGATTGCGACGTGCCGGCGCTGTGCTGGGTGGATAGCACCACGGCATCGATGCCGGCCGGCTTGCCATTCTCATAGCGAAAAGTCACCTGGCTCTTGGCGTCGGGCCTCAGGTGAGTGCGGCCGTCATCGGTGCTGCGGCGCACGTGGGCCTGGCGCTTGACCAGTTCATGCGCGTAGAAAATGGGCGCCGGCATGAGCACATCGGTTTCGTTGGTGGCGTAGCCGAACATCAGTCCCTGGTCGCCTGCTCCCTGCTCTTCCGGGTTCTCCCGGCTGACGCCCCGGGATATGTCCCGTGACTGTTTACCGATGATGTTGATCACGCCGCAGGTGTTGCCATCAAAGCCAATCTCGGATGAGTCGTAGCCGATATCAACGATCACTTTGCGGATCAGGTCCTCGAGGTCGACCCAGGCGCTGGTGGTAATCTCACCCCCGACAATGGCCACCCCGGTCTTGACGAAGGTCTCGCAGGCTACGCGGGCCGCCGGGTCCTGCCGCAGGATGGCGTCCAGGATGGCGTCTGAAATCTGGTCGGCAACCTTGTCCGGGTGCCCCTCGGAAACAGACTCGGAAGTAAACAGGTGACTTCTCATATGCCCAGGTCCTTATGCTATATCTTTCAATCAGGATAAGGAGATATATTCTACGCAAGGAAAGCGACAAACGCAAAACCGGCGCTCGCGGGCAAGAAAAACCATGCAATGTGGCGCATCACACCTGTATCCATTTACAATTCCCGCCTTGTTGCCGCACCCACTGGAAATCCTGATGCGCCAGTCTATTGGATCGCTCCTGCTACGCAATTTTCTCGGGCACACAGCCGAATGGTACAAGCGCGCCATCATCCTTTTCCTGCTGCTCAATCCGCTGCTATTGTGGGTGATTGGGCCGTTCGCCACTGGCTGGATCATCGTTGGCGAATTCATTTTCTGCCTGGCGATGGCGCTGAAATGCTACCCCCTGCAACCGGGTGGCTTGTTGGCGATCGAAGCTGTGTTTTTGGGCATGACATCTCCCGACGCCGTATACCTCGAGACCGCGGCCAACTTCGCTGTCGTCCTGCTGCTGATCTTCATGGTGGCGGGAATTTTTTTCCTGAAAGATCTGCTGCTCTACACCTTCACCAAAATCCTGATCCGAATTCGCTCGAAGATGCTGCTGTCGCTGATGTTTTGTTTCACCTCGGCGCTGTTATCCGCCTTCCTCGATGCACTGACGGTAACGGCCGTCATCATCACCGTGGCCGCCGGTTTTTATGGTGTCTATCACAAGGTCTCGTCCGGCAAGGGCTTCGATGCGGACCACGATCATGCGGATGACACGGGCATCGGGTTCGAAACGCACGCCGACCTCGACGGATTTCGCGCCTTCCTGCGCAACCTGCTGATGCACGGCGCCATAGGCACGGCCCTGGGCGGAGTGACCACGCTGGTGGGCGAGCCGCAGAATCTTTTGATCGCGGAGGTCGCAGGCTGGCAATTCACCGAGTTTTTCGTTCGTATGTCGCCGGTCAGCATGCCCGTGTTTGCGGTCGGCATGCTCACCTGCCTGGCGGTGGAAAAGTTCAACATCCTCGGCTACGGCGCCAAAATGCCGGAAGCTGCCCGGCGCATCCTTGAAGAATACGACCGCCGTGAGGATGCAAAGCGTACCCCCAGGCAATACGCGACCCTGCTGGTACAGGCGCTGGTGGCTTTGTTCCTGGTGGTCGCCCTGGCCTTTCATCTGGCCGAGGTCGGCTTGATCGGCCTGGCGGTCATCGTGCTGGCCACGGCCTTTACCGGCATCATCCAGGAACACAAATTGGGCCACGCGTTTTCGGAAGCGCTGCCCTTCACTGCGCTGCTGGTCGTTTTCTTCGCCATCGTGGCCATGATCCATGACCAGCACCTGTTCGAACCCATCATCCAGTACGTATTCACGCTGGACCAGCACCTGCAGGTCCCCACGTTTTTCCTGGCGAACGGACTGCTCTCGGCCATCTCGGACAACGTCTTCGTGGCCACGGTTTACATCAACCAGGTCAACGCCGCCCTGCAGGCGGGTGCGATCACGCGGGAACATTTCGACTTGCTGGTGGTGGCGATCAATACCGGTACCAACATCCCGTCGATTGCGACCCCGAATGGCCAGGCGGCTTTCCTGTTCGTGTTGACATCCGCCCTGGCGCCGCTGATTCGCCTGGGTTACGGACGCATGGTGATGCTGGCCTTGCCCTATACGATCAGCCTGTCGGTGACCGGCCTGCTGGCTACGATATATCTGCTGTAAACTGCCCGGTGCCGGCCCCTGGAGATTCACTCATGACAGAAATCCTGATTATGAACCAAGGAATGCTGGCTTCCGCCATCGTGCTTGGGTTCACCTTCCTTGGCATATTCACTGAGAATTTCCATGGCTTCCACCGCGCGAAATTCGCCATGATGGGCGCCATCCTGATGATTGTCATCGGCCAGTATTACGGCTTCTACGATTCCATGCAGGCTGTCGACGCGGTCGACTGGAACGTGGTTTTTCTGCTGGGCTGCATGATGGCCATCGTCTCCATCATGATTCCCACGGGGGGGTTCGAGGCCCTGGCCAATTATCTCGGCCGGCTCAGCGGCGGCCGCCAGTTCAAACTGCTGGTCCTGCTCGGCACGGCGGTTACCGTGCTGTCCCTGCTGCTCGATAACGTAACTACAGTGGTGATATTCGGGCCTTTGATCATCATCATCGCCCGCTCGATGAAGGTCTCTCCCATCCCCTACTTGATGGCCGCCGCCCTGCTGACCGACACCGGCGGCGTGGCCACGCTGGTGGGCGACCCGCCCAACCTGATGATCGGCTCTGCCAAGGGCATCGACTTCAACACCTTTTTCATCCACATGGGCGGAGTGGTCTTTCTCGCCTGGGTGACGGTGCTTTTCGTGCTGCGCTTCCTCTGCCGTAAAGATCTGTCGGCCAGGCCCGAGCATGAGTTTGATGAAGCGGTGGTGTACAAGGACCGGCATCTGTGGAATCAGAGCATTTTTGTGCTCGGCGTAATGGTCGTCCTGTTCGTCATCCACCACCAGATCGGCTGGGAGCCCTGGATGGTTTCGGCGGCCGGCCTCACGCTGCTGGTGTTCATCGCCCGCAAGGTGGAGATGGATCATGCAATGGAGGACGTCGAGGTCCCCCTGCTGATCTTTTTCATCTCGCTGTTCATCGTGGTGGGCGGGGTGGAGCGCAGCGGATTCCTCAAATACGTGGGCCAGTTCATCATTCCCTTTGTGCAGGCAGATCTGCTGGTAGCCACCCTGGTGCTGTTGTGGGTTGCCGCCATCCTTTCCGCCATGATCGACAACATCCCGTTTACTGCCGCCATGATACCCATCCTGCTCAGCATGGAGGCTCAAGGCATTAACGTCATGCCCTTGTGGTGGGCCTTGTCGGCAGGCGTGGGCCTGGGCGGCAACGGCACGCACATCGGCTCGACGGCGAATGTCTACATCGTGACCATTTCCGAGCGCTTGGCCAAGAGGGAGAATGACCCGTCGCTGGCCATCACTCCCTGGGTGTGGTTCAAGTATGGCAGCCCGGCCATGCTGGCGACCCTGGTGGTGTGTTCCCTGGTGTTTTACTTCTTTTTCGATTTCTTCAACGCGCCGATTATCACCGTCGGCACGGCCGGCCATGGTTGAAACCACCAATTGCCTGGTAATTTGCAATCGATCAAACGAACGCCAGGCGCCCATCGCGAGGGAGGCGGATTGTCTCCCTTCACCTGAAAAGCCGGTGTAAACCACCCGGCAGCGGACCCCTGATGAGTGCACAGTCGACAAATACCCGCAGTCAGCTTGCTCGCGCCGCGGCGATTCTCCAGCTGAAATTGCTGGTGGATGGGATGCGGGATGCGCTGCTGATCCCGCTGTCACTGGTGGCCGCCCTTATCGGGCTGGCACGCGGGGGTGATCACGCCGACCACGAGTATCAACGGGTGTTGAAACTGGGGCGCCGCAGCGAACGGTGGATTAACCTGTTCGGGAATCACACAAGAGCCGGGCGGGCGACGCCGGGCGGCTCGCTGGACCAATTGCTGGAGCGCGTTGAAAGCGTGGTCACGGAGCAGTACAGCAAGGGCCGTAACACCGAGGAGGCCCGAGCCGCGATCAAGGCGGCCCTGGACAGCGTCGCCGGAGATGATTCCCGGAGGAAACCTGAAAACTGAAACCTGGAGCCTGCTCAGTACGAGCCGGCGATATATTGGGCCATTTGGCGCACTTCCACTTCTTTTTCCTGCAGAAGGTGCTTGACCAGGTCGCCCAGTGACACCATGCCAACCATTTTACCTTTTTCCACAACGACCAGGTGGCGGCAGCGGCACCCCGTCATGGTTTCCATCGCCACCTCGGTTGATTCGGTAATGGATACGGTGATCAGGGGCGATGACATGACATCGCGCAAAAGCGTGTCGGATGACGAACGGCCCTTCAGGGCAATTTTACGCAGATAGTCACGCTCGGTAAAAATCCCCTCGGGTTGATCACCGTCCTGGACGACGATTGCACCGATATTGGCCTGGGACATGATGCCTATGGCTTCGAGCACAGAAGCATCACTGTGAATGGTAAGGACCGCCCTCCCTTTACGGTCCAGGATCTCGCGGATCGTGGACATCGTATTTCACCTCGCTTGCCGGTATGGATTATAAGTGTATACCTGCCGGGAGGATTTACAACGCCGTTTGTAGGCTCAATTACGCCGCCGGGACACCACCGTGTATTCGGCATCGATCACCTGCCCGGTCCGTGCCTGCGGGGTTTCGACGCTGATTTCAGAACCTTTTGCGCGTCTCAGCCACAGAGACCGCAGCCAGATCGCCAGCCCCGACAGAAAGAACACGCCCACCAGGACGGACAGGACCACCAGGCCGAAAAAGAACGCAGCGGCCAGCAAAAGGACCGCCAGCATGGCGGCTGCCAGGCGCGAAACCGGGTTTATAGGAGGTGGACTGATGTAGTATTTCACTCTAATGAGGATAAGGCCGAAAACCGGGCATATCAATGTCGCAGTACCTGTGTACAACCGCGGAAATTGGCGAAAACGGCAAAGAAGTCAGGGTTCGCACGGACTCGATAACCCATTACATCATGCTGTTCCGGCACGCCGGCGCGATCCGCGCTTACTTTAACACCTGCCCCCACCAGGGCCTGCCGATGAATTGCGCGCCGGGCCAGTTCCTGCTCAGCCGGGATAAATTGCTGATCTGTGCCCAACACGGCGCGCGATTTGAACTGGACACCGGCCGGTGCCTGCAGGGACCGTGCCTTGGCGACCGCTTGCGCGCGGTGGGAATACGGCTGGAAAAGGATGCAGTCTGGCTTGAACCGGCCTTGAATTGATTCAGTTCGAACCAAACAAAAGATTGACCATGCCCAGCATGACAGCGATGAAAATCAGGCTCATGCCGCTGCCGATACGGATGAAGTCCGCCACGCTGTAGCCGCCCGGGCCCATGATCAGGGCGTTGACCTGGTGGGTTGGCAGGATGAACGCATTCGACGCCGATAAAGCCACGATCAGGGCGTACATCAGCGGGTTGGCGCCCGAGGCCAGCGCAATGCTGACCGCAATCGGCACCAGGATGGTGGTGGCTCCAACATTGGACATCACCAGGCTGAACACCGTGGCCAACACTGCCAGGGCAAGCTGGATGGCAATCCCGGGCACATCACCCAGGGCCAACATGATTTCCTGTGCTATCCAGGCGGCGGTGCCGGTGCGCTCCATGGCCTGGCCGAGCGGGATCAGGCTGCCCAGCAAAAAAACCGTTTTCCAACTGACCGCGCCATAGGCTTCGTCGATACTCAGCACACCGCTCAGAATCATACCCATGGCTCCGACCAGCAGGGCAACTGACAGCCGGTAGTCAGTGAATATGATCAGCAGCATGGCGAGAGCAAAAAATGCCAGCGCGAACCCGACTTTTTGCGGCCGCTGCTCTTCTTTGGGAATCTCCGTGGCAACGATGAAATCACGTTCGCGACTGACCACGAAAAGATCCTGCCAGGTGCTGTGCGAAACCAGGCAATCGCCGGTTTCCAGTTCGATGTCCCGGATACCCCTGGTCATGATTTCACCCCGCCGGTTGATGGCCAGCACGCTGATGCCATAGCGTTTGCGCAGGCGGGCTTGATTGATGGTTTGCCCGACCAGCCGCGAGCCCGGTGGAATGACCACCTCGGAAATGCCGGCCCGGCTGGAATTGAACAAACCGCCGAATGTTTTCAGCCGGGGCTGCACGCGGCATTGATAATCGATGGCGAACTGCCCCACCACATCGCGCGTGCCCATCACGCCCAGGATGGTGCCGACCCAGATCATTTCATCCGAGGGCGGCGCCAGGCGGGGTTCTTCGGTGTTCCGAATGGCCAGCAGGATCGGCGCGCCTTCGAGTTGCTCGGCGTCACCGATTTTCATCCCCACCAGGGGACTGTCTACGGTCACCAGTAATTCGAATATGTCCCCCTTGATGCCGTAGACATCGGCAAAATACGATTGTGTGCGCGATGGCGCGCCGATGGATTTCTCCCTTGCCATCGTCAACAGGAAGCGGCCAGCCACCATGAAGTAAACGATTCCGGAAAATAACAGCACCAGTCCGATGGGCGTGACGTCGAACAGGTGCAGCTGGCGCAATACCTCCACCCCGGGGGGCAGCGATTGATTGGCGTTTTCGATCAGATCGTTCAGCAGGATCAGGGGTGAAGAGCCGACCATGGTGAGCGTGCCGCCGAGGATGGCGCAAAAGCCCATCGGCATGAGCAGGCTCGACAGGGGAATCTGAGTGCGCGCGGAAATGCGCGAAGTGACCGGCATGAACAGGGCGACCGCGCCGACGTTCTGCATGAAGCCGGAAATGCCTCCCACGGCTCCGCAGACCATCGGAATGATGCGACTTGTCGTTTTACCGCCAAAGCGCAGGATCCAGGCAGCGACCACCGACATCACGCCGGTACGGTCGAGACCGGCGCCCAGGATCATCACGGCAATGATGGAGAGGACCGCATTGGACGCAAAACCATTGAACAGATCGGTCGCCGGCACCAGCCCCAGCAAACCTATGACCACCATGACCACGATGGCGGCGACATCGACGCGCAGGAGTTCGGAAACGAACAGCCCGATGGTTGCACTCAGCACCACCAGCACCAGCATCATGTCGCCAGTTAGTGTCAGGCCGGCTTCCGATCCCATGCGCGGGGCACCCTCCATGAAACAGCAATTGATGGGCCTATCCTAACCCGCGCCACCGCCCGGGACCATGTTGTCACTCACTTCACTTTCTGCGGTAAATCAGGTCATGGACGCAGTGTCCCAGTTTTTGGCCGCGTGTTTCGTACCGGGTCAGCGGGCGCCAGGCCGGCCGGGGGCAGTATGTGTTTTCCGGTGAGAGGTTCTCAAACGCAGCGTTGGCTGACATGACTTCAAGCATGTGTTGCGCGTAGGGGCTCCAGTCAGTGGCCATTTGCAGAATGCCCCCCGCGCACAGTTTGCGTTCCAGCAGGGCCACGAATCCCGCCTGCACGATGCGCCGCTTATGGTGCCGCTTCTTCGGCCACGGGTCCGGGAAATACAGCCGCACTCCGGCAAGCGCCTCATCGGCCACCCGTTCCTGCAGGAACTGCACGGCATCGGCGCACGCGATACGGACGTTTTCCAGCCGCTGCCCGGCGAGCTTGAGCAGCAGGTGACCCACTCCGGGCAGGTGCACTTCCACACCCAGGAAATTTTTCTCCGGCTGTGCTGTGGCCATCTGCCAGGTGGATTCGCCACTGCCAAAACCAATGTCGAGAATCACGGGATTGCGATTGCCGAATAGCGCTGTAAAATCCAGCGGCGTGTTTTCCTGGTCTACCCCGTAAACCGGCCACCATTCGTCCAAAGCCCGTTTCTGGCCGTCGGTCAGCCGCCCGCCGCGCAGCACGAAACTGCGAACCTGCCGCAGCCGGCCTGGCACGCCGACCGCCAGCGGTGGTCGCACCCCCGCGGTTTCGAGGGATGGTTTGACGGGATTCAAAAAATGGCGCCATCGATCGGCGAGGAAGCCGAGGCATAGCGTTTGCGTGGAATGCGTCCGGCCAGGAAGGCTTCACGCCCGGCGAGCACGGCATGTTTCATGGCCGATGCCATCAGCACCGGCATGCGGGCACCGGCTATGGCCGTATTCATCAATACACCGTCGCAGCCCAATTCCATGGCGATGGCAGCATCCGAGGCCGTGCCCACACCAGCGTCGACGATGATGGGGACCCGGGCTTCCTCGACGATGCTGAGGATGTTGTAGCGGTTCTGGATGCCGAGCCCCGAGCCAATAGGTGCGGCCAGCGGCATCACGGCGACACAGCCCATTTCTGCAAACACTCGAGCCATGATGGGGTCGTCATTGGTGTACACCATCACCTCGAAACCATCCTTGACCAGGACTTCGGCCGCCGCCAGTGTCTCCGTCAGGTGCGGAAAAAGGGTTTTGTCATCACCCAGCACCTCGAGCTTCACCAGCGCCTGGCCGTCCAGCAGTTCACGGGCCAGTTGGCAGGTGCGTATCGCGTCCTTCGCGTTGTAGCAGCCGGCAGTGTTGGGCAGGATGGTATAGCGGTCCGGGGTGAGCACATCGAGCAGGTTGGGCTGCCCCACTTCCTGGCCGATATTGACCCTGCGGATGGCCACCGTGACGATCTCGGCCCCGGCCGCAGCGCTGGCGGCCGCCGTTTCCTCGAGGTCGCGATATTTCCCCGTGCCCGTCAGCAGCCGCGAGCGGTAGGCCTTGCCCGCGATCACCAGGGGATCCGCTACCGGCCCGGACTTGTCAACAGGTGCTGCTGCAGGGGAACTGCTCATCTGGAACCCATCTCCTTGAAAAGTGAATCGTGGAGGCGAACTAGCCGCCGCCGATCGCGCGCACGATTTCCACCCGGTCACCGGCGCACAGGGTGTGGCTTGCATGTTGACTGCGGAGCACTATTTCGAAGTTGACTTCCACCGCCACGCGCTGAACCTGCGGCAGTTTCTGCCGCATCAATTCCGCCACGGTGATGCCGTCAGCGACGGCCGCGACTTCGCCATTCAACAGGATTTCCATCTCGCAGCCATTGTACCAAGCCCGGCCCTGCAATTGGGAACACTGATCGGGCGGAAAAACCTGCCCGCCGGGCTTGAAATAATCCTGCATAAAGCCCAATCTTCGTACCCATGGACAAAGAAAAAAGCAAGGTCTACTCCGGCTACCTGGATCGGCAGATGCTGATCGCCATGCCCAACATGGTCGACGGCAACTTCGCCGGCAGCGTGACTTTGCTGTGCCAGCACAATGACGAGGGCGCGATTGGCATTACCATCAACCGCTTGTCCGATTTTTCCCTCGGGGAAATCCTCGCGCAGCTGCACATCGACTGCAAGGATGAAGCCATCCGCAACCTGCCGGTGGTGGAAGGCGGCCCGGTCGCTCCAGACCGTGGTTTTGTGCTGCACACGCCGCTTGAGGGGTTTGAATCCAGCATGCCGGTCAGCGATGAAATCATGGTAACCACCTCCCGGGACATCCTCACCGCAATCGCCCAGGGCAAAGGCCCCAGCAAGT
>DATDPS010000054.1:0-16205 GCA_035292625.1 Lysobacterales bacterium
GTCGGCTGGTGGCAGCAGCAGTCAGGAAACGGTGCATCGGCCACTGGAGCTCACACCCCGGCGTCAGAAATGCTGCCCAACTCCATCGCGGTGTTGCCGTTCGTCGACTTGAGCCCGGAACAGGACCAGAAGTATTTCACCTATGGCATTTCCGAGGAGTTGTTGAACCGGCTGGCGGGCCATGACGAACTGAATGTCATTGCCCGGACCTCGTCGTTTGCTTTCCAGGACAGTGACTACGACCTGGAGCAGATCAGTGCGTTGCTGGGGGTGCAATTCCTGCTGGAAGGCAGTGTTCGCAAAGACGGCCAGAAGCTGCGTATCGCTGTGCAGTTATCCAACGCTTCCGGGTGGCAATTGTGGAGCGAGACCTACGACCGGGAACTGGGCGAAATCTTTACTATCCAGGATGAAATTGCCCAGGCGGTAGTGGCAAGTGTCTTGCCCCAGGTGGTGTTTGTAGCGGTTGCGGCGGATCAGCTGCCGAATATAGAGGCCTACCAGCACTACCTGGTGGGACGCGAGATATTGAACAGCCGCGTGGCGAATTTCGATAATCTGGCCACTGAGGAACTCAGCAAGGCGATCGAAATCGATCCCGGCTACGCTGCGGCGTACGCCGAGCTGGCCATTGCCCTGACCTTCGCCAGTGACCGCGAGTGGCATTTGCGGGAGGGGCCGGTCGTACAGCAAAAGCATGCCGCGGCCGAGCGCGCCATCGAAACGGCCCTGGCGCTCGATCCTGAACTGGCCAGGGCGTATGCCGCGCGAGGATTCCTGCATTTGCAACGCCAGCAATCGCCAGTAGCCGAAGGCGACTTGCGCAAAGCCATTGCCCTCGACCCGACCATGGCGGATGCTGCCTACTGGCTGGCTGCCATCCTGTCAGAACAGGACAGCAATGAGGGATGGGAGCTGCTGCAGCGCACGGCACGCATCGATCCGCTGCTGCCGGAGCTGAACCATGACCTGGCTTTGGGATTTGCCGAGCACGGCGATTTCGTGCAGGCGGAGCGCACGGTTCGACGACTGTTGGCTGTGCAGAAACCAGCCATGTGGACCTATTCACTTGCCCGCGACTTCTTCGCCGACACCGGGCGCTTCGCCGAGGCCACCGGGATCGCCAAGCGCATGGTGCAGGACACCTTGCAAACCCCTTTGCGGGGGATTGGCATTGACACACTGGCGCAGTGTTACGCCTGGATCGGCCTGCCGGACACGGCGAATGCCCTGTCTAAAGGCAAAACCGCCTATCTGTGGTTCGAGGCGTTTACTCTGGAGCCGCAGGGGCGCTTCACGGACATCCTCGCCCTGTGGGCTGATCTGCGCGAGCGCGAAGCTGTCGAATTGGCTGACCAGGACATCAGATACCTCCGGTATTTTGGCCACATCCAGGCACTGGCCGGCGAATATGAGCAGGCCATCCAGACACTTGAACCCATTATTAAGGATGCGGGTCCGGATCGGGTTTTTGGAGACCGGCGTGTGACCCTGGCTTATGCCTACCTGAAAACCGGAGCGCTTGAAGAGGCTCAATTCCTGCTCGATGGACTGGAGGTGGAATGGCGCCAGCGGGAATTGCGCGGCCTGCTGAACTATGGTCCCGACCTGGCCGACTACGCTTTGATTCAACTGCTGCGAGGTGACTCGGACCGGGCCGTCTATCTGCTGCAACGGGCCCGTGATGCCGGTTGGCGGGGCTACTACACCAGTGTTAATGATCCGCGCTGGGAGAGTCTGCGAGCTGATTCGCGTTACCAGACGCTGATGGAGTCAATCAAGCGGGACGTTGACCTGCAACGAGCGGAAGTGAAGCGTGCGGACGCCGCGGACGGGTTCATCAAGTACTTGAATCAGGTGCTTGCAGCCGAAGAATGAAGTCCCCCGGCCTGGCATCCAATGTGCCACGCTCAGGCCCGTTTCAACTGCGGCTGCTGCATCTGCAGGTACTGGATCATGGACAGGGCCGCCTGCCGCGCATCGGCAATGGCGGTTACCACCAGATCCGCACCGTGTACCATGTCCCCGGCGGCGAATATCGCCGGATTGCTGGTCTGGCCGGGCAGCGCCCCGCGGGTATCCACCAATCCTCCATCCAGTAGCGAAACGTGCAAGTCCTGCAACCAGCCGGGCGGGCTTGGGCGGTAGCCAAAGGCAAAAATGACGGCGTCAGCCGCTAATACCTGCTCGCTGCCCTCGATCACTTCAGGCCGAGCCCGCGCGTCACCATCGCCGGTGATCAGGCGGGTGCGCTGTATGCGCAGCCCGGTCAGGCGTCGCTCCTGGTGCTCCAGCGCCAGGGGTAGCGTGTTGAACTCGAAATTCACGCCCTCTTTCATGGAGTTGTCCACTTCGCGCCGTGACCCCGGCATGTTGGAGCGATCACGGCGATAAACACAGTGCACCGACTTCGCGCCCTGCCGCACCGCGGTGCGTACGCAATCCATGGCGGTATCACCGCCGCCGAGCACCAGCACGCGCTGGCCGGACAGGCTGATGTGGGGATAATCCGGCAGATCCATCTGGTACAGGTGGCCGGTCTGGCCGATCAGGAACGGCAGAGCCGGAACGATGCCACCCCGCTCCATGCCGGGCAATTGTGCTTCAACCGGGGTGTAGGCGCCGGTGCCGAAAAACAGGGCATCGTGCATGCTCTGCAACTCGCCAGCCTGGATATCACGGCCGATTTCGCAATTGAGCCGGAACCGGATGCCGGCTTCTTCCAATAGCGCACGGCGCGTGCGCATGACTTGCAGTTCCAGTTTGAAATCGGGAATTCCAAAGCTGAGCAGCCCGCCAATCTCCGGATAGCGATCGTATACCGTCACGCTGATGCCATGGCGCGACAATACATCAGCACAGGCGAGGCCGGCTGGTCCGGCGCCGACCACACCTACGCTCCATGGCGCCGGTATTACATGCGACAGGTTGGGCCGCCACCCCTGCTTGATCGCTTCATCGACAATGTAACGCTCCATCGCACCGATGGTGACCGCGCCAAAGCCGGTTTGCAGGGTGCAGGCTTGTTCGCACAAGCGGTCCTGCGGACAAATACGGCCGCACACTTCGGGCAGGCTGTTGGTTTCATGGCACAGGTCGGCCGCTTCCAGGATGCGGCCCTCGGCCGCCAGCTTCAGCCAGTCGGGAATGTAGTTGTGTACCGGGCACTTCCATTCGCAATAGGGATTGCCGCAATCCAGGCAACGCTCGGCCTGGCCGGCTGCTTCGTTGGCATCCCAGGGTTTGTAAATCTCGCGGAATTCGCTGCGGCGAATTTCCAGCGGGTAAACATCGGGTTCGCGGCGGCCACGCTCCAGGAAGGCGAAATCATCGTGCTTCCGGGTCACGGCGCTATGCCCTCACCAGGCGCAGGGGCACATCCTGTTGTGCGATCGCGTTGCTGGCCTGCAGGTTTCGCGGCTTGATATAAGCCCAGTGCGGCAGCATCAGGTCGAATTGGTCCAGCAGCTTGCGCCCCCACTCGCTGCCGGTGAGATGGACGTGCGCAGTGATCATGGCCTGCAGATGGCGTCGCGGGGCATGGAAACGCTGCTGTTCCAGTTGCGTAGCCTCGACAAACTCCGGGTTGAGCAGGTGCTGGACTTGCCGGTTGGGGTCGAATACGAACAGCTCGCCCCCGGTCATACCCGCCGCCAGGTTGGGGCCGACCGGACCGAGGATGACCACCGTGCCGCCGGTCATGTATTCACAGGCGTGGTGGCCGGCGCCTTCAACCACGGCGTTGGCGCCTGAATTGCGCACCGCAAAGCGCTCACCAGCCTGTCCGTTGGCAAACAGTTCGCCGCCCGTGGCGCCATACAGGCAGGCGTTGCCGCAGATGACATTGCGCTGCGCGGCCTGGCGGTCGGAATCAGCGGCCGTGATCACGATACGCCCGCCTGACATGCCCTTGCCGACATAGTCATTGGAATCGCCGGTCAGGTGCAGGCTGATCCCGGGCATGTTCCAGGCCCCAAAGCTCTGGCCGGCAGTGCCGGTCAAACGAATCTGCAGGGTATCCGCCGGCAGGCCCTCGCGGCCATGTTGCCGCGCCACCGCACCGGCCAGCATAGCGCCGATGGAGCGGTCATAATTGTGGCTGATGAACTCACCGCTCCACCTGCCGCCTTCTGCGACGGCAGTTGCGGCAGCTTTGAGTATTTCCTGGTTCAGCCGGCCGCTGTCGAAAGGCGGGTTGCGCTCTTCGGTGCAATACACCGGCTGCTGCCGGCGTGCCGCGGCGGAGCGCAGGATGGGTGACAGGTCGAGGGCGTTCTGCCTGGGCGTGATACCCGGCAGCTGCTCGAGGAGATCGCTGCGGCCGATGAGGTCGGCAAACTTCTCCACCCCCAGTAACGCCAGGAGTTCCCGCACGTCGCGCGCCAGGAAATTAAAGTAGGCCATCACCCGCTCCGGCAGGCCATGGAAATGCGCATCGCGCAGGCGCCGGTCCTGCGTGGCGATGCCGGTGGCGCAGCTGTTCAGGTGGCAGATGCGCAGGTACTTGCAGCCCAGCGCCACCATCGGCCCGGTGCCAAAGCCAAAGCTCTCGGCGCCGAGAATGCCACCCTTGATCACGTCCAGGCCGGTTTTCAGGCCGCCGTCCACCTGCAGCCGGATCTTGTGGCGCAGGCCGTTCTCCACCAGCGCCTGGTGGGTTTCAGCCAGGCCGAGTTCCCACGGCAGCCCGGCATACTTCACCGAGCTCAGCGCGCTGGCCCCGGTACCGCCGTCGTAGCCGGCGATGGTGATCAGGTCGGCATAGGCCTTGGCCACGCCGACGGCGATGGTGCCCACACCGGAGCCGGATACCAGCTTCACCGACACCAGCGCTTTCGGGTTGACCATCTTCAGATCGAAAATCAGTTGCGACAGATCTTCTATCGAGTAGATATCGTGGTGCGGCGGCGGTGAGATCAGCGTGACCCCCGGAGTGGCGCAGCGCAGCGCGGCGATCTCGGCGCTGACCTTGTGCCCGGGCAACTGGCCACCCTCGCCGGGCTTGGCACCCTGGGCGATCTTGATCTGCAGCACGTCGGCATTGACCAGGTAGTGCGCATTGACGCCAAAACGTCCCGAGGCGACCTGTTTGATGCGCGAGTTGCGTTCGGAATTGAAGCGGGCCGGGTCTTCCCCGCCTTCGCCGGAGTTGGAGCGCCCGCCGAGGCGGTTCATCGCCACCGCCAGGGCTTCGTGTGCTTCTGGCCCAAGTGCCCCGATTGACATTCCGGCTGAATCGAAGCGCGGGAACAGGCTTTCCTCACGCTCGACCTGCTCCAGCGCCAGCGGCCGTGACGCCGGTTTCAGCGCCAGCAGGTCGCGCAGGGCCAGCGGCGGCCGCTGATTCACGGTAGCGGCAAAGACGCGGTAATCGGCCCACTTTCCGCTGGACACCGCCTGCTGCAGGCTCATCACCACGTCGGGGTTGAACGCATGTTGCTCACCACCGTGCACGTAACGGTAAATGCCGTCATGCGTGGGCGGAGCCTGTTCGTCCCAGGCCAGCGCGTGCACGTGCCGGAGGTCCTCTTCCAGTTCAGCAAAGCCGGCCCCGGCGATTTTCGATTTGACTTTCGGACAGCACAGCCCAATCACTTCCTGCGCCAGCCCGACGGCTTCGAACAATTGGGAGCCGCGGTAACTGGACATGGTGCAGATGCCCATCTTGGAAAGGATTTTCAGCAGGCCCTTGCGGATGCCACGGCGATAATTCTTGCGCAATTCGATCGGGTCGCCCTCCAGCGCCCCTTTCTCGATCAACTGGTTGATGCTCTGGAATGCCAGGTAGGGATAGATCAGGGTGGCGCCCAGTCCCAGCAGCACGGCGTACTGATGCGGGTCCCGCACCGAACCGGTTTCGATGACGATGTTGGCGCGGGTGCGCTCGTGCGCCCGCATCAGGGCCTGGTGCACTGCGCCGACTGCCAGCGGCGCCGGCATGGTCAGGCGTTCGCGACAGATGTCGCGGTCGCTCAGCACCAGCACGGTGACTCCGCTTCTGACCGCGGCCAGGCATTGCGCCACCAGGTCCTCTATGGCGCTGCGCAGGCTGTGTTGCTGCGGGTCGTAGTTCAGGCTGTAGCGCTGGTTGCGGTAATGGCGCTGGTCCAGGCCGAGCAGGGTCTGGTACTTGACGTAATTCAGCACCGGCCAGGGCAGGATCACGCGGTGCGCGTGCGAAGCAGTTTCATGGAAAACGTTGTGTTCCCGCCCGATGCTGGTCTCCAGCGACATGACGGCCGATTCGCGCAGGGGATCGATCGGCGGGTTGGTTACCTGGGCAAAGCCCTGGCGGAAATAGTCGTAAATGGAGCGGTTGCGCAGCGAGAGCACCGCCATCGGCGTGTCATCGCCCATCGAGCCCACCGGTTCCTGCGACTGCAAGGCAGTGGGCTTGATCACAGCCTCGCACTCTTCCGCGCTGAGACCGAACAGCTTCTGGAAGGTGGGCAGCATGCCGGATGATTCCCGCATGAACTTGGTGGCTGCCTTGCGCTCCTGTTCGTCGTTGTTCCACAGCCGCACCACGTTCTCGGTCATCCACTCGCGGTAGGCGTGGCGTGCCTTGAGGTGGTCGTCTATTGCGCCGGACTTCCACAGCTTGCCACTGGTGGTATCCACCGCGATCATCTCGCCGGGGCCGAGGCGGCCACGCCGCTTGATCCGGTCGGGCGGGCAGTCCCACACCCCGGTCTCGGAGGCCACCGTGAACACACCGTCGTGGGTGATGCTGTAGCGCGCGGGCCGCAGGCCATTGCGGTCCATGTTGCAGCAAGCCAGTTCACCGTTGCTGGTAACGACGCCTGCCGGGCCATCCCAGGGTTCCTGGTGCATGGAGTTGAACTGCAGGAAGGCACGCAGGTCCGGGTCCATGTCATCGCGCATCGCCGGCGGAATCAACAGGCGCATGGCGCGGAAAATGTCCATGCCGCCGGCCAGGAATACTTCCAGCAAGTTGTCGAGCGAAGAGGAATCCGAACCGGTTTCGTTCACCAGGTGGGAAAGCGATTCCAGCGAGGGCAGCAGCGGCGACTGCAGGATGCCGGCGCGGGCATTGGCCCAGTCGCGGTTGCTGTTGATGCTGTTGATCTCGCCGTTGTGGGAAAGGTAGCGGAAGGGCTGGGCAAAATTCCAGCGCGGCAGCGTATTGGTGGAAAAGCGCTGGTGGCAGATGCCAATGGCCGAAGTCATGCGCGGATCGCGCAAGTCCAGGTAAAAATCGCCCAGGTGCGCGGCCTGCACCAGGCCTTTGTACACCATGGTCAGGTTGGACAGGGTGACGACGTAATACAGTGGATCAGGGTCCGGCATCTGGCGGTGTTCTTCGAAGGCAAAACGGCGCGCCGCGAATAACTGCCGTTCCATGTCATGCGCGCGCCAGCCGGGCGGCGCATTGACGAACACCTGGTAAATCGTAGGCATGCTGGCCAGCGCCTGTTCTCCCACCACGCTGGGGTCGGTTGGCACTTCGCGCCAGCCCACGACTTCCATCGAACGGCGCCCGAGATGATCTTCGAGTATGTGCTTGCCCCGGTCGATCAGCGCCTGGTCCGGGGAGAAGAACACCAGGCCAGCGGCGAAGCGCTCGGCCAGGCGAAAACCGCTTTCGCCGGCGACCGCGCGCAGGAAGGGTTCAGGGAACTGCAACATGATGCCGCAGCCATCGCCGGACTTGCCGTCCGCTGCCACCGCGCCGCGGTGGCTCAGTCGTGCCAGCGATTCCAGTGTGGTTTGCACCAGCCAGTGGCTTTTCTGCCCGTCCATGTGCGCCAGCAGTGCGAAGCCACAGCTATCCTTGAAGTCCCGCTGCGGGTCGTGCAGCGCCAGTTCGTGCTCTGCCTTGGCTCTGGTTTGGTCGTATTGCGACAAATCGGTGCTCCAGGGAGTTTATGTTACTCCCGGACAAATTAACCCACCTTCCAATTTAACGGAGGACGGAGCATTGTGGAAGTTAATATTTTGAATGAATTAATTCCAGAATATTATATTGCCTGCGAGGAAAAGTCCGCCGAGCTCATTTCCACGCCCGAAGCCCCGTAAACCGAAGCATTTACTTCAGGCGCTCGGCCAGGCGGCGCAGAGCGGAACCGTCGAGGGCGGGCAGGTCTTGCCGGGCTGGCGACCAGGGAAATTTTCATTACTGTGCGGGCGGCAGCCGAGCGAAGATATCGCCGAACAGCTCCAGCCCGCTGACCGCACCATCGGTGCCGATACGGAACGTTCCAAATTCGCGCATCTCCCAGGCGGGGTATTCGACCAGGAAGGTGTCCAGCTGCCAATGCTGCATGCTCAGCGTAACCAGGGCGGTATTCAGCTCCAGTTCCCGGCCTTTGCGCTGCACCACGATGTCGCCGTTGCGCGCGCTGCGGTAGGTGCCGGCGTACGCCTCGAGCGGCAAGGCCGGCTTGGTGTGCTTCAGGCGCTGGTCTTTTTTCTCACTCCATTTCCGTTCGCTGTCGCTCCTGCTGCTGGCATACAGGTCGAAGATTTCCCGGTTCCAGTCACGGCGCGCCGTATCCGCGCCGTGGTCCATTACTTCCCACAAAACCGCATGGCGCATCTCGGCGTGGTCACGGTTACCCAGCACGACCACCGCCCGGTCACCGGCGCGGTCGAGGCCGATCAGCGCGACCAGGCCACTCAGGCTGCCTGTATGGAAATCGATTTTGCGGCCCTGGAAATCCTGCTGGAACCAGCCCAAACCATAACTGCGCCAATGCGGTTGCGTGAGCGCCACCGTGGGGTAGAAGTCGGCCTTGCTGGCGAGCTGCTGCGGTTCGAACATCTCGGCCAGGCCGGTTTCCGATATGAGCCGCTCGCCGCCGGCGGTCACGCCATCACGCAGCAGGAACTGCGCCCACAGGCTCATGTCGTGCAGCGACGACCACGCTGAACCGGCCGCATCCGCCAGCTCCGCCGGCAGGTCCCAGGGGGTCGCCACCACCTTTTCGTCGATGTAGCCGTGCGGCATCACGTGGCTGAGGCCGGCGCTGATCTGTCCGCGCGCGGCGAAAGTTTCCCGCATGCCGATGGGCTGCCACAGGCGTTGTTGCAGAAATTCACCCCAGCTTTGTCCGCTGAGCCGCTCGATCAGCAGTCCGGCCAGCTCGAACATGGTGTTCTGGTAAATCAGCCGCGTGCGGATCGGCGCTTCCTGGGGCACGTTCTGCAAGCGCCTGATCTGCTCTTCCAGCGGCATGTTCTGGAAGAAGCCCCAGAAGTCAGTCGATGGCAGGCCGGTGCGATGGGTCAACAGGTCCCGCACTGTCACCGTCTCGGCCCGCAGGGGGCTGCTGAATTGTAATTCGGGTATGTGCCTGGCGATGGGGTCGTTGAGCGACAGTTTGCCCTCGTCGACCAGCAGCATGATGCCCGCCACCACCATGGCCTTGGTGGTCGAGGCGATGGCGAACAGCGTGTGTTCGTCCACCGGCCGGCCATCGGCCAGGGCGGTTGCGCCAAAGCCCTGGCTGAACTGCACCGCGTCGCGGCTGACCACTGCGACCGCCATGCCCGGCACGTGCCACAGCGCCATGCCGCGTTCGGTGAAAGCGGCCATGCGCTCAAAGTCGGCATCGGCCGATGCGACAGAACTGAACAACAGCGTGAGCGTAAGTACGGCGATGCGGCCGAGTCGGCCAGCACGGGTTAAATTCATGTCCAGGGTTCCTCGTAGTTCGAGCGTGATTCCAGGCCGCCGCAGGCCGCCAAGCGACCGTCATTCCAGACCGCCGATATCATTTTCCACCGTCATTCCAGACCGCCGCAGGCGCGTCTGGAATCCAGCACTGCTTGCACCGGACGCTCCAAGTCACCATCTAGCAGTAGCGATGTCCCCACACCCCAAATCCACCAGCGCACCGGAACTCAATCCGCGCAGTTTTTTCGGCGTCTTCCGCTACAGCCGGCGGGCGATCGATCTCGTCTGGACCACCAACCCGCGTCTGACCATCGCGCTGGCGGGTCTCACCCTGTTGGCGGGCCTGCTGCCGGCTGCCATGGCCTGGGTCGGGGCACTCATCATCGATGCCGTAGTGGCGGCGACCCGTGAGGTGCAGCAAGGCGCCGAGGCTTCGCTCAGGCCGGTGTTCACACTGGTGGCACTCGAGGCTCTGATCGTGGCGGCCCTGTCCGGTGCGCAGCGCGGTATTTCGCTGTGCCAGGCCTTGCTGCGCGCCCAGCTGGGCCAGCGGGTCAACGTGATGATCCTGGAAAAGGCCTTGACCCTGGAGCTGGCGCAATTCGAAGATTCCGAGTTTTATGACAAGCTGACCCGCGCCCGGCGCGAGGCCTCCAGCCGCCCGCTGTCACTGGTCACCCGCACCTTTGGCCTGGGACAGAACCTGGTTTCATTGCTGAGCTACGGCGTGCTGCTGGTGCAGTTCTCGCCCTGGGCCGTGGTGGTGCTGATGCTGGCCGGGCTGCCGGCTTTTTTTGCCGAGACCAAGTTCTCCGGCGACGCGTTCCGCCTGTTCCGCTGGCGCTCGCCCGAAACCCGCATGCAGCTTTACCTCGAGACTGTGCTGGCGCGCGAGGACCACGTCAAGGAAGTCAAGCTGTTCGGACTGGGGCCGCTGCTGCTGCAACGCTACCGCGACATTTTCCACCGCCTGTACAAGTCGGATCGCAACCTGGCCATCCGTCGTGACGGCTGGGGATTCCTGCTGGGACTGATCGGCACGGCGGCCTTGTATGGCGCTTATGCCTGGATTGCCACGGCGACCGTACTGAGCCGCATCACACTGGGACAGATGACCATGTACCTGATGCTGTTCCGCCAGGGTCAGTCGGCGGTGGCGGCCATCCTTTCCGCCATCGGCGGCATGTATGAGGATAACCTCTACCTCTCCACCCTCTACGAATACCTCGAAACTCCGGCGGCAGGCCCGCATGCCAGCGCCCGGTCCGGTCCGTCCGCAGGTGACGGCGTGCGCTTTGAACACGTCACCTTCACCTACCCCGGCGCCAGCCAGCCGGCCTTGTACGACATCGACCTGCACATCCGGCCGGGCGAGTCGCTGGCGTTGGTGGGTGAGAACGGCTCCGGCAAGACCACCCTGATCAAGCTGCTGACGCGGCTGTGCCGGCCCGATTCCGGGCGCATCCTGCTCGATGGCCTGGACCTGAACGAGTGGGACGAGGACGTCCTGCGCCAGCGCATCGGCGTCATTTTCCAGGACTTCGCCCGCTACCAGCTGCTGGTGGGGGAAAACATCGGGGTCGGCGATGTGCGCCACTTCGAAGACGAACAGCGCTGGCGGCAGGCGGCCAGCATGGGCATGGCTGCTGCCATCGTGGAAAGCCTGCCAGCTGGTTATTCGACCCAGCTCGGCAAGTGGTTCAAGAACGGCCAGGAACTGTCCGGCGGCCAGTGGCAGAAAATTGCCCTGTCCCGTGCCTTCATGCGCACCGCGGCCGACATCCTGGTGCTGGACGAACCCACCGCTTCCATGGATGCCGCCGCCGAGGCCGAAATCTTCGAGCACTTCCGCAAACTCACCCGGCACCGCATCGCCATCCTCATCTCGCACCGCTTTTCCACCGTGCGCATGGCCAACCTGATCGTGGTGATCGAGAACGGGCGCATCATCGAACGCGGCAGCCACGAACAGCTGATGCAACTCGACGGGCATTACGCCCGCCTGTTCTCGCTGCAGGCCGCTGGCTATAAATAAGTCCGATGAGTTCGTCCCGGGCTGCTAGAATTTGTCCATGACGTTCCGATACACACATCCTGTTCTGCAGCACCTGGCCGCCGTGCTGTGGCTGCTGGCCCCGGGCCTGGGCCTCCTGCCGCTGGCCGCGTTGGCGCAAAACATTCCGGGGATTGCGACAACCACCGCTCCGGAAGTGACCTGGAAAACGCCCGATATAACGGCCTTGTCCCCGGCCTGGTGGACGAATTTCATCGCGGGGCCGGAAGCGTCCTTCGATGCGCGTACCCGGCTGCTGGTGCAATCCCTGGTGGAGCGCAGCAAGAGCCTCGGGCCTGAAGACCAGGCCATCGCGCAAGCCAGTATTGCCAACCTGAAAAGCCTGTTTGAGCTGTTGGCAGTGGCTCGGTCGGGGGCACTGGAAGAACAGTTTGCACCGGTGCCGGCCCGGGACACCTATTCCCTCGGTGATTTCCTGCAGCTGCGCCACCAGGGCCGCGAGGATGCCAACCGGCAAGCCCAGGTCAACCTGCAGATCGAACAAACGCAAAGCCAGTTGGTGCTGCAGAAGGAGCGGCGCGACAACCTGCTGCGCCAGTACAAGGCCGCCGACGCGGAATCGCCGGCGCGCATCCTGCTCGGTATCAACCGGGTAACTGCCCGGGTCGAGTACGCCCTCAACGAAACGCGATCAAAGAACCTGCAAAAGCGGCTCAAGCAGATCGAGCAGCAAATCATTTTGCTGGACGAGCAACAAACTTTTGCGCGCCAGCACCTGGTGCACACCGACTGGACACTGAAGGAGGTCGACCAGGCCGCCGCGGACGCCCGCGCCGCGGTCAGCACGACGGCGGAAAAAATCGGGGCGATACAGCCCCTGCTGCTCGATGCCTTGTCTGAAAATCCGCCCAAACCCGGCCTGGAAACGCTGCGGAAACAGCAAATGATCCGGGCCGTCGTGGCGGCCGAGTTGGCCCAGGTGCAGGAGGCGCTGGCTCGCTACACGGCCAGCTGGTATCGCTTGCGCACGGGTGCGCTGGGTTCGGGTTTTGACCGCCGTGAGGCCGCGGCGGAAGTGCTGCAAATCACCGGGGACGCGATGAAACAGGCGGACCTGGGAGTCGCGGCAAGCCAGGCCACGCTGATTGCGACGGTGCCATCAGGTGACCTGAACACGGTGAAGAATTTCGAACTGGCGCAAACGGCGGCGCGCGAGACGCTGGTCATGATCAACCAGATCAGCGAGGTCAGCGACGATCTGCTGCTGGTCCAGGAAATACTTTCGACGGAAATTACCGAATCGCAGAGCGGCCTGGTCAAGATTTGGGACCAGATCAGCTTTGCTGTCGCCAAGACCTGGGGCCGCCTGGTCAGGGTGGCCGAAGTCAGCTTGTTTGAAATCGGCGACGCACCGGTAACGCCGGCGGGCCTGTTCAAAATGGTGCTGATCATGCTGCTTGCAATTGGCGCGTCATGGCTGATCCGCTACCTGCTCAACCGTGGCATCAGCCGCGATAAGGTGTCGAAGCAGGCTGCTGCCTACACCCTGGGCCGCCTGCTGCACTATCTCATCATCCTGATCGGCATCTTTGCCGCACTCGGCTCCATCGGCATCGACTTCACCAGTTTTGCACTCATTGCCGGCGCGCTGTCGGTCGGTATCGGTTTCGGCCTGCAGGCCATCGTCAATAATTTTGTCTCCGGCCTGATCCTGCTGTTTGAGGGTACGCTGCGGGTGGGTGATTACGTCGAGCTCGACAGCGGGCTGCAAGGCGTGGTGCGCGAGATCAACACCCGTGCCACCATCGTCAATACCAACGATGGCGTGGACGTGGTGGTGCCCAACTCGGAACTGGTGACCACCAAGCTGACCAACTGGACCTTGCGCGAATCGATAGCGCGTATCCGCATTCCTTTCAGCGTGGCCTACGGTTCCGATAAGGAGCGGGTGAGAGAGCTTGCGCTGGAAGCCGCCCGGAGTGTCGAGTTTGCCTTGTTGAACGTGCCCGGCCGCGAACCCCAGGTGTGGTTGGCCAGCTTCGGCGACAACGCGCTGGAATTCCAGGCTTTGCTGTGGGTCAGCCGCGCCGGCGTGCGCCGGCCGGGTCGCATGCGCTCCAGCTACCTGTGGGCGCTGGAAACCCTTCTGCGCGACAACAACATCGAGATTCCCTTCCCGCAGCGCGATGTGCGCCTGCGCAGCGACTCCGTGGTCACCGCGCCCCCGTCACCCGGCGCCGATTCATAGTCATCGCAGTACTGGATTCCAGACGCGCCTGCGGCGGTCTGGAATGACGGGGTGGTTTAGCGTCGGTCTGTACTTTCCGCCCGTCATTGCAGAATTGCGATCATTTTTTTCGACCGTCATTCCAGGATTTGCGTAGCAAACTCCTGGAATCCAGGACGCTTGTATGCATACTAAGTAAACAAATCTTCAAACAAGTCTCTCCATTGCTTATTTGAAGTTTCAATCAACTCCAGCTTGCGTCTACGAGACCATGACTTCAGCTGGTTTTCCCGCGTCAGCGCTTCACGCATGGTTTCAAAGTGTTCATGGTGGACCAGGCGTTTCACTCCATACTTTTTAGTAAAGCCAGCGACTAATCCCGTCCGGTGCTGCCAGGCGCGGTGCCGAATACTGGAAGTAACCCCGACGTAGATCGTACCGTTGCGTCTACTAGCCAAGATGTACACGCAGGGTTGCTTTCGCATTCACTCAATATACGTGTCGGGTGCCCTTGGTCGAGATCTGTTAGTGACTTGGAAGGCCGTAGGAATTTTACCCATTGGGTTCCTGGATGCCAGGCGCGCCTGCGCCGGTCTGCCCCCCTACCGTCATTCCAGGGTTTGCGTAGCAAATCCCTGGAATCCAGAAGTGTGGTTTACTCCACCCTCAATTTCGTGGCCACCAGGGGGACTCCCGTGCCGCGCCCGCTGACCAGGTAGGTGGCGAAAGAAGCCAGCCAATGGCCGCCCGCGTAGTACTCGCCGGTGACTGCCGCGAGGCCAGCCTCACCTTGCTGTGCCGCGGCGGCTTCGATCGCCGCGCGGCGCGGATCGCTGCCGGGCAAGGCGGCGGCCATGCCCCGCAAAGCCCAGGCCCGGCTCAGGTGCAGGCCGTCCAGATGCGCCAGCTTGCCATCACTGCGATCGGTGACGACGGCCAGCGGCAGCCAGGCGGTGTTGCCGTCGGATGGAATGCCGGGCAGGAATTTTTGCAGCCAGCTGGCGTATTCCGGGGGCGGCAATTCCCGGCGCATCAGGTCGGCCTCGGCCAGGCAGGGCGAGAGGAAATCCTGCCCGCCCGGCTCGTAGTTCAAGGGGCAATCGACATCACCGAGGTAAAACTGCCGCGAGCGATCCAGCACCAGGGCGAGGAAGGCTTCATCCCCTGCGGTTCGCGCCCAGTCGATGAACAGAGCAAAAGCGAAGGCGGTCTGGGCGTGCTCGCCGCTGCGGATTGGATAAGCCAGCTTGCCCAGCCACGAACTCATCCTGGCCACCCAGGCCGTTTCCAGCGGCTGCAGCACCTCACGCCAGCGCGCGGCGCGCGGGTCATCCCATTCGCGCAGTTCGGCCATCAACTGCAGCAACCAGGCCGCGCCATACGGTCGCTCGAACTCGGCCCGGTCGTCCCGCGCCAGGTAGTTAAGCTCGGCGGCCACGCGGTCGGGCTGGAAACTGGCCTCCAGCGCCGCCTCCACCGCAGCGGCATCGGCATCCTCAGGGTGCAGGCGCAGCAGGCGCAGCAAAAGCCAGTGGCCGTGCACCGCCGAATGCCAGTCGAAGCAACCGTAGAACACCGGCGTTAAATCGCGCGGCGGCGCCACGTCGGCATCGCTGGCCAGGGTGTGGCTGATCTTGTTGGGGTATTCCTGGTGCAGGCAGCCGAGCGCCAACGCCTTGAAGCGCATCTCCTGCGTGAGCGGGGCCGGCTGGGCCAGCAGGGCGGGAGCCGTCAGCAGCAATAACAGGGAACATAAATGGAAGCGCACGGCAGTTTCCTAAACCGGACAGGGGAATGTCCGCAGGCAACATACCCGATCAGCAGGCTTAAGCAAAATGGATGCCGCCTGCTGGTCGCGGCGGGCTATTCCGCCAAAATCGGTCCGCTGATGATCCTCCAGCTGCCGTCTGCCTGGAGGCAGGCGGTGCCGTAAGCCGGCAGCACCTGCTCGTCGATGGTGATTTCGGTCTGGTACTCGCGTGTTTGCAGGCAGTCGGGCTCGGCCGGAACGCGCGTGGCTGGCTGCGGCGCGGCATACGGGTAGGGGATGGGTGCTGGCGGCGGGTAATAGCGCGGCCCGAAGTAGAGCGGTAGTGAAAAAAACAAGCTGTAGGCGTCGTGACCACCGTAGTAGCCATAGCCGAGGCCAATGCTGGAGCCATAGCCGTAGCCTGACCCATAACCGTAGCGGTAGGCCGGTGCGTAGCCCCAGCCATAGGCGTAACTGCGCCGGTAACTCGGCCCGTAGTGCCGGTTGTGGCCGTGCCCATAGTCACGGCCATAGTCACGACGGTAGTCATGGCCGGGTGAAGTTCTCTGGTGGC
>DATDPS010000055.1:0-3142 GCA_035292625.1 Lysobacterales bacterium
GCTGGCGATCAAGTGCTACCATGAGTCCAGGGGTGATTTACAGCGGGATATCTGCCTCATTCCTTCATCTGCGCATGGAACCAATCCGGCAAGCGCAGCAATGGCCGGGATGAAAATCGTGGTGGTGAAATGTGACCCGAAAGGTAATGTAGACCTGTTTGATCTGAAAGAAAAGGCCAGCAGCAATGCCGATAATCTGGCCGCATTGATGATCACTTACCCATCGACGCACGGTGTGTTCGAGGAAGATATCAGGGAAATTTGTGATGTCATCCACGCGCAAGGCGGCCAGGTTTACCTGGATGGCGCCAATCTCAATGCCCTGGTTGGATGTGCCGCGCCGGGTAAATTCGGCGCCGATGTCTCGCATCTGAACCTGCATAAAACCTTTTGCATTCCCCATGGCGGTGGCGGTCCCGGGGTGGGCCCAATCTGCGTAGGCAAACACCTGGAGCCCTTCCTGCCTGGCCACAGCGTGGTTTCCATGCAAGGCAGCTTCGCCCGTAACCAAGCCGTTTCAGCCGCACCCTGGGGCAGCGCTGGTATCCTTCCGATCTCCTGGGCCTATATCGCAATGATGGGGCGCGACGGATTGAAACGGGCAACCCAGGTTGCAATTCTCAGTGCCAACTACATCGCCCGCCGGCTTGCGGAGGCTTACCCAGTACTTTATACCGGCCGCAATGGCCGAGTGGCGCATGAATGCATCATTGACTTGAGGCCACTCAAGGAGTCTTGCGGTGTAACAGAAGAAGACGTGGCAAAACGCTTGATTGACTACAGCTTCCACTCGCCCACCATGTCTTTCCCGGTTCCCGGAACCTTGATGATCGAGCCAACCGAAAGCGAATCCCTGTTCGAAATTAACCGCTTCATCGAGGCCATGCTCGGCATCCGCGAGGAGATTCGCCAGATTGAAGCCGGTCTTGCGGACCGGCTCGATAACCCCCTGAAAAACGCACCTCACCCCGTGCTCGATCTGGCCGGAGAATGGGCACATCCATACGACCGCCAGCAGGCTGCTTACCCGGTCCGGGGCTTAAGGGAAAACAAGTTCTGGCCTTCCGTCAGCCGTATCGACAATGTTTACGGTGACCGCAACCTGGTTTGCACTTGCCCGCCGGTGGGAGACTGGCTGGAGTGAGGAACCAATAACCCTGCTTCGAGGGCGCTACAGGCAGGTTACACTGGCTTCAAGTTCCCAAAAAAGCTCTTGTGCAGGGCTGCGTCGATTGTAATGTGACGCCATGACACGTCCATATGCACCGGCATTTGCTATCAGGAGTAGATCACCTTCATGCGTCGCGGGTAGCAGGCGAAGTTCCCCCAGCACATCGCCCGATTCGCAAATAGGTCCCACGACTCGACATGGGACATCGGCAGGCTCATGTAGTCGGCTAAGGTTGACGATTTCATGGTAAGCCCCATACAAGGCAGGCCGAATCAGTGAATTCATACCCGTGGCAACGCCGACATAATGGAAATGCCCCTTGTCCTTCAGTTGGGTAACTCGCGCCAGCAACACCCCACTTTCGGCTACCAGGAAGCGCCCGGGCTCAAGCCACAATTCAATTTCTTGCGAGCCCAGAGCCTCACGCAATAGCTGGTCCATCTGCAACAAATCGAATTCCGATTGGCCCGGCCGGTCCGGCACCCCGATTCCTCCACCGAGATCAAGCACACTTGCAGAGGGAAAGCGTGGCAGGATAGCCAAAAGCCGCTGCAGCTGTTCACGCCAGATTGAGGCATCGATCACCCCACTGCCGGTATGGGCGTGCAAGCCAGTAACCCTGATGTCGTGCCGCTCGAGATAATCGGACAGGATCTCCAGGTGCTCCAGGGCGATGCCGAACTTGGAATCTTTTCCCGAAGTAATGACTTTGCGGTGGTGGCCATGGCCACTGTCAAGGTCCAGGCGAAGAAAGATATCTTTTCCCTTGAACACACTTGGCCACTGATTCAGTATCCAGGAATTGTCCACGGTAATACGAGCCCCCTTGGTGAACCCGGCTTCGTACTCTTCCCGCGGTGCGAAATTGGGTGTGAAGAGGATTTTTTCCGGTGATAATTCCGGAACCACGCTCTGCACGTGCTCGAGTTCGGCCAGCGATACGCACTCGAAACCCAGGCCTTCTTGCGCCATGACCCGTAACACCCGCTCATGGTCATTGGCCTTGACTGCGTAAAGTACCCGGTTGACAGACGACAGCGACTGCAGCTGACGCGCAGCACTGCGCATGGACTCCGGGTGATAAACGTATGCGCTGTCACGCTCCCCCATGAATTCGACCAAAGCATTTGCATGTGTTTTCCACCATGCGGTCCTTTTCGCCGTGTTGTCCACTGGGCGGTTTAATTCAATCCAGCTGGGCCCAAACTCAGCTCGACTTACCGAGTGTGGAACGATCAGCAGCTGATGCAGTTTCCGCACCAGGCTATCTGCGTGTTCCGCGTCCACGACCAGGGTGAGGTTCAGATCATTGGCTGACTGTGTGACAAGGTGCACCTGGCGATCCTGGAAAACATCCAGCGCTCCGGAGAGTTTACCCAATATGGTTCGGATTGAATTTCCCACCAGGCTGATGGAAACGCAGTCCCTGCGCAATTCGACACGGCACAGGTGAGTCAGATCCTCCATAAACGCATCGAACCGCACGCCATTCGAATTTTCAGCGGATTCCGGGTCCAGGCTAACCGTTACGGTGGATTCAGACGTTGAAATCAGGTCAACTGAAAAACCATGTTGCTTGAACACTGTGAAGGCATCTGCCAGAAAACCAGCCTGGCGCCACATCGCGGGATTTTCCATATTGATAAGGGTGACCCCGGCACGGCTTACTACGCCCTTCACCTGGGCTTGTGCCGCGCGGTCTTCCGAACTGATGCACGTACCCGTAAATTCGGGCCGCTGGGTATCCTTGATGTAGACAGGGATTCGGTGCCGGCAAGCCGGTTGTATGCTGGGTGGATGCAAGACCTTGGCGCCCATGGAAGCCAGTTCCTGCGCTTCCCTGTAGCCAAGGTCAATGAGCAGGCGCGCATCGGGAACGACGCGCGGATCGGCAGTGAACATGCCCGGGACGTCTGTCCAGATTTCCAGGGCAACGGCCTGCAGACGTGCCGCAAACAACGCGGCTGAAGT
>DATDPS010000056.1:0-101835 GCA_035292625.1 Lysobacterales bacterium
TTGGGAAATGTGCACCAGGCCGTCGCGGCCCGGAGTCAGGGTGACGAATGCGCCGAAGTTCATGATCTTGATGATCTTGCCCTCGAACACCTGGCCAGGTTCGATGTCGGCAGTAATCTGCTCGATACGCCGGCGCGCGGCCTCAGCAGCTTCCTTGTTCACGGAAGCTATGGTAACGGTGCCATCATCGGCGATATCAATGGTGGTGCCGGTCTCTTCGGTGATGGCGCGGATGGTGACACCGCCCTTGCCGATCACATCGCGGATCTTGTCCGGATGCACCTTGATAGTCATAAGGCGCGGCGCATATTCCGACATGGTTTCGCGCGGCTTGCTCAGAACCTTGTTCATCTCGCCGAGAATGAAATTGCGCCCTTCATTGGCCTGCGCCAGGGCAATCTTCATGATTTCTTCGTTGATTCCTTCGATCTTGATGTCCATCTGCAGCGCAGTGATCCCATCCTTGGTTCCCGCCACCTTGAAATCCATATCGCCAAGATGGTCTTCGTCACCCAGGATGTCGGACAGCACCGCGAAACGGTCGCCTTCCTTGATCAGGCCCATGGCAATCCCCGCAACGGGCTGCTTTATCGGCACGCCAGCATCCATCAGCGCAAGCGAGGCGCCGCAAACCGAAGCCATGGAACTGGATCCATTGGATTCGGTGATTTCGGAAACAATGCGCAGCACGTATGGAAACTCTGCAATGGTCGGAAGGATAGCCGTAACGCCTCGGCGCGCCAGCCGGCCGTGGCCGATTTCGCGTCTTTTGGGACCGGTCATCATACCGGTCTCGCCCACGCAGAACGGGGGAAAATTGTAATGCAGCATGAACGGGTCTTTATACTCGCCGGTGACTGCATCGATGATTTGTGAGTCCCGCATCGTACCCAAGGTGGTGGTAACGATCGCCTGCGTCTCTCCGCGGGTAAACAGGGCAGAACCGTGGGTACGGGGTAGAATTCCACATTCAACAGAAATCGGACGAACGGTGCTCAGGTCACGGCCGTCGATACGCGGATTGCCAGCCAGGATGTGTTCCCGCACCAGGCTTTTCTCGACCTTGTAAAGCAGTTCGGATATCACACCCTTGGCTGGTGCCGCCTCATCTCCGGCGGCGCACAGGGCATCAATCGTGGCGTTCTTGACTGCGTTGATGGCATCGTGCCGCTGCACCTTGTCAGCAATGGCGTAGGCTTGTTTCAAGCCTTGCCCAGATGCGGCTTTTACTTTGGCCAGCAGCTCATCATCGGTGGCCGTCGCCTGCCAGGTCCACTGTTTGATACCGGCCTCCTGGGCCAGTTCGCGCACTGCCTGCACCACGGTTTGCATCGCCTGGTAGCCAAAGGTTACCGCACCCAGCATGACTTCTTCTGATAGCAGCTTGGCTTCCGATTCAACCATCAGGACAGCCTTCTCTGTGCCTGCGACAACCAGGTCAAGTTTCGAATTCTTCAGTTGGGTGGCAGTCGGGTTGAGCACATAGTGTCCGTCAATGTAGCCTACCCGTGCCGCGCCAAGCGGCCCATTGAACGGGATGCCGGAAAGCGCCAGCGCGGCGGAGGTGCCGATCAACGCGGGAATGTCACCATCCACCTCCGGGTTGGAGGATATCAGTGTGGCTATGATCTGGACTTCGTTCATGAATCCCTTGGGAAACAGCGGGCGGATCGGTCGGTCGATCAGGCGGCTGGTCAGGGTATCTTTCTCGGTGGGGCGTCCTTCGCGCTTGAAGAACCCGCCCGGAATGCGGCCTGCAGCGTAGAATTTTTCCTGGTAGTTGACCGTTAACGGAAAGAAACCGCGGCTGGGGTCAGCTTCCCTGCGTGCAACCGCGGTGACCATCACCACGGTATCCGCCATGGTGACCATGACTGCGCCGTCTGCCTGGCGGGCAATCTGCCCGGTTTCCAAAGTGACCTCGTGGTCGCCGAATTTGAAGGTTTTTGTCAGTTTCTGCACTGGACGTTTCCTGCTCTGAATGGTTTAAAGCCGTTTACGCAAAAAACCCCGGCAAAGCCGAAGCTCTGCCAAAGCATTTTCCGTGTCGTGGTGCAGAAGTTAGCGGCGAAGACCGAGGCGTTCGACCAGATCACGGTAGCGCTGCAGGTCTTTCTTTTTCAGGTAGTCGAGCAGGCTGCGACGCTGATTCACCATGCGCAGCAAACCGCGCCGTGAGTGGTGATCACCCTTGTGGTTCTTGAAGTGGTCCGTAAGGTGTTGAATACGCCCGGTCAACAAGGCTACCTGTACTTCAGGAGAGCCGGTGTCGCTTTCTGACCGTTTGAATTCGCCTACGATCTTGCCTTTAGCTTCTGCATTAAAAGACATGGTTCAGTCTCCATATCTAGAGCCGCGAAGCCTTTGAAAAAACCCTTTAATCTGAACACTTTCAGGCCTATTCAGCCTTCCGGTGTGGGTCTTTGCAAAAACTTCGAAGCCCCGGTTGAATTTAGCCGGCTATTCTAGCGGCGCGGCCCTTGGTAAACAAGTTATTTTGCTGTACGGCACCCCGCTCATGGCTCCTGCGAGAATACGAAAACCCGTTTTGGATACGCAATTCCATCACCCGGCGCTTCTGCAAGGCCCAGTATGTTTCCGCCCAACCCGGCCACCCGCACCATGCCCCGGCCAGATTCAACCGTCACCGGCATGCCATGAATGAAACGCTCCACTTGCTCAGCCTCGAGCACCACCTCGGGCCAGTCAATCAAGCCAGCGTCCAGCGGCAAGACCATTCCCGACCAGCGACTTGCCGCCACCGCCGCTTCAAACTCTTCCAAGGTGACCATGTCTGCCGGGTTGAACGGCTCGACATCCAGGCGGCGGAGGGCAACCAGGTGCCCACAGGTGCCCAGGGCCGTGCTGACGTCTTCCGCCAGGGTGCGGATGTACGTACCCTTGGAGCAATGCACTTCAAACGAAAGGTGTGGCGGCTCCCAGTTCAACAAGTCCAGACGGTAAATCGTTACCTGGCGAGCCTTGCGCTCGACGCTGATTCCCTGCCGCGCCAGTTTGTACAAGGGCTGACCCTGCTGCTTCAATGCTGAATACATGGGTGGGACCTGCATGATAGTGCCAAGAAAATTACCCAGCACCTTTTCGATATCCTGCCGGTTGACAGCCGGTACGGTCAGTTCCTGGACTACCTCACCCTCAATGTCCCCGGTTTGGGTCGCGCGCCCCAGCCGAGCCACCGCGCGATAGGTCTTGCGGGCTTCCAGCATGAAGGCGGCGGTCTTGGTGGCCTCGCCGAGGCAGATCGGCAACATGCCGGTAGCGAAGGGATCCAGGCTGCCGGAATGGCCAGCTTTGCGGGCGGACAACAGGCGACGGACCCTCTGCACGGCCTGGTTGGATGAAAGCCCGGCGGGTTTATCCAGCAGCAGAATGCCGTGGATGTCCTGGCCCGTCCGACGGCGGCCCATCAGGCGTTGCCGTCTTCCTGTGTCTCCGATCCGCCTTGGTCCGAGGCCACTGCAGCATCGATCAGGTTGTCCATGCGCAGGCCGGCTTCCACCGAAGCATCGTGGTGGAAATGGAGTTCCGGGACGCTGCGAATGCGCATTTCCTGTCCTAGCCGGCGGCGCAGATAACCGGCGGCGCGCTTGAGAGCGGACATGGTGTCCGTTGCTTTGTCGCTGTCATAAACTGTAACGAATACCTTGGCGTGGGCCAGGTCACGGGTCACTTCGACATCAGACACGCTGATGAAACCAATTTCCGGGTCCTTGATTTCCTGCTGGATCAGTTGCGCCAGCTCCCGACGAATCTGGCCAGCGACCCGCTCCGAGCGATTGAATTCCCTTGGCATGGCTACCGATGGCGGCGTCAGAGCGTCCTGGCCACTTCGATGCGCTCGAAGCACTCGATCTGGTCACCCGGCTTGACATCGTTGTATTGCTTTACGCCGATACCGCACTCGGTGCCGGACTGGACTTCGCTGGCTTCATCCTTGAAGCGCCGCAGGGACTCCAATTCGCCTTCGAAGATAACCACATTGTCGCGCAATACCCGAATCGGGTTCCTCCGCCTGACGATACCTTCTACCACCAGGCAGCCGGCAATGGCGCCCAGCCGGGAGGATCGAAAAACCTCTTTGACTTCAGCCAGGCCGATGATATTTTCCTTTACCTCGGTGCCGAGCAAGCCGTTGATGGCCTTGGTGACTTCATCGATGGCATCATAAATGACGCTGTAGTAATGCAGATCCAGCTCATTTTCCTGGATCAGCTTGCGTGCAGAGGCATCGGCCCGGACATTGAAGCCAATGATGATGGCACTCGACGCTTGTGCCAGTGCCGCGTCCGATTCGGTGATGGCACCAACACCCGAAGCGACAATGTTCACTTGTACTTCATCGTTGCTGAGCTTGGTCAACGATTCCCGCAGTGCTTCAACACTGCCTTGTACGTCCGCCCTGATCAACAGGTTGACGCTGATCTGCTCTTCCTTGCCCATGTTATCGAACAGGTTCTGCAGATTGCTTGCTTGTTGCCTGGCCAGGCGCGATTCGCGCTGGCGATCATGTCGCTGTGATGCGGCTTCCCTGGCCTTGCGTTCGTTGGGCACCACCAGCACTTCATCGCCCGCCTGCGGAACGCCGGACAAACCCAGCACAACCACCGGCATGGAGGGGCCGGCCGATTCAATCGCCTCATTTGCCTCGTCGAACATGGCTCGGACCCGGCCAAATTCCTGGCCAGCCAGTATCACGTCCCCCCGTTTCAGGGTGCCTTGCTGTATCAGCAGGGTTGCGACCGGACCCCGTCCTTTGTCCAGGCTGGATTCGATCACAACGCCCCGTGCGCGGGCTTGTTCCACGGCTTTGAGTTCCAGTACTTCAGCCTGAAGCAGGATGGCGTCCAGCAATGAGTCCATACCCTCGCCCGTCTTGGCAGACACGAAGACAAAAATGTCCTGCCCGCCCCACTCTTCGGATATGACATCCTCCTTCGAAAGTTCCGTTTTTACACGGTCGAGATCTGCGTCCGGCTTGTCAATCTTGTTGACTGCAACAATGATGGGAACGCCAGCGGCACGCGCGTGCTGAATCGCTTCGCGGGTTTGTGGCATGACTCCGTCATCGGCGGCCACGACTAACACGACGATATCCGTTGCCCGGGCTCCGCGCGCGCGCATTGAAGTGAACGCGGCATGGCCGGGTGTGTCCAGGAAGGTGATGATACCGCGCGGCGTTTCGACATGATAAGCGCCGATGTGTTGGGTAATGCCGCCGGCTTCGCCCTCGGCAATACGCGCTTTGCGGATATAGTCCAGTAACGAAGTCTTGCCGTGATCCACGTGGCCCATTACCGTCACTACCGGCGGACGCACAACCTGTTCGCCGGCGATTTCCTCGACGTCCTCGGCAACCAGTTCCCGCTCCAGATCCCTGGCCTCGGCACTTACCGCGCTGTGGCCCATTTCTTCCACCACCAACGTGGCTGTATCCCGGTCCAGGCTCTGGTTGATGGTGACCATGGTACCCATGTTCATCAGCGCCTTGATCACTTCGCCCGCCTTCACCGCCATGAGCTTGGCGAGTTCGGCGACGGTTATGGCCTCGGGCAGGGGTATTTCGCGCGTAACCGGCGAAGTTGGACGCGAAAAGCCATGCTCGGCAGGCCGGCTGGTGGGCTTGACACGCAAGCCCGGTTTACGCCGCCGTGCGGCGGTGCCCTCGGCGACGTGCAGTTCCTGGCGGCCATACCTGGTAGCTGATTTGCCGCCTTTGTCCTTGTCCCGGCGCCGCTGGTCATCGGCCAGCTTGCGAGTTCTTTCCTCTTCGCGCAGGCGTTCCTTGTCTTCCTCGCGCAAACGGGCAGCTTCTTCCCGCTGTTTTTGCTCAGTCTCCAGGCGTGACTTCTCTTCGACCGCCTTGCGCGCCAGTTCTTCCGCCGTCTTGCGCAGCTCCTCTTCCCTCAGCAAGCGTGCTTTTTCCGCGGCATCCTCCATGCGTTGCGACTCTTCAGCACGCTCGGCACGTGATTCTTCGAGGATCTTCCGCGCCTCCTCGCGATCCGAGTATTCAACCCCAACCTGTTCCTGCACCACCTCGCGTTTAACGTAGGTGCGCCGTTTGCGCACTTCAACGTTTACCGTTCTTGCCGTTGCGCGCGCCTTGGGGCCGGTGCCAGGTACGCGCAATTCGCTTACTGACTTACGCTTGAGTGTCACTTTTCTCGGCGCGGTCGCATCGTTCTCCACTTTGCCATGGCTGGCGCGCAAGTAGGCCAGCAGCTTTTTCTTGTCGTCGTTCGATACGGCATCATCAGCCGTGGCCGCTTCGATACCGGCGTCGTTGAGTTGCGCAATCAATTTTTCAATATCAACGCCAAGCACTTCGGCCAATTGTGCAACACTTACGTTTGACATCATTTACTCCTTGCTGAATCCGACAATATCGCTCGACTATTACTTGTTTTCTTCTGCAAACCACGGCGCCCTTGCCGCCATGATCAACGTGGCAGCATCTTCGTCGCTGATATCATCAATTTCCGTTAATTCATCCACGGCAAGTTCGGCGAGGTCTTCCTGGGTGCGGATTCCCTTCTCTGCAAGCCGGAAAGCCAGGCGTTCGGTCATACCTTCCAGTTCGATCAAGTCGGCTTCAGGACGATTTTCGTCAAGCACTTCTTCCTTGGCTATCATTTGAGTGAGCAGTGCGTCGCGTGCGCGGCGCCGGATTTCATTCACCATCTCTTCGTCAAATTCTTCGATTTCCATCAACTCCGATTCAGGCACATAAGCCACTTCTTCGATATTGCTGAAGCCCTCCTGCACCAGGATGCTGGCGACATCCTCGCCGACGTCGAGGCGCTTCATGAAGCGCTCCAGAATCGCCTGGGACTCTTCCTCGCCTTTCTGCTCGGCTTGCTCCACGGTCAGCACGTTCAGCGACCAGCCGGTTAATTCACTGGCCAGGCGAACGTTTTGGCCGCCACGGCCAATCGCCTGTGACAGACCGGCTTCGTCTACTGCTATATCCATTGACTGGTTTTCTTCATCCATCACGATGGACGCGACTTCCGCCGGCGCCATCGCGTTGATCACGAACTGGGCCGGGTTCTCATCCCACAGAATGATATCGATGCGCTCACCGGCCAACTCGTTGGAAACGGCCTGGACGCGTGAACCGCGCATGCCTACGCAAGCGCCAATGGGGTCTGTGCGACGGTCGTTGGAGCGCACTGCGATCTTGGCGCGGCGACCCGAATCACGGGCACCGCCCATGATGGAAATCAGGTCCTGGCCGATTTCGGGGACTTCAAGCTCGAACAGGGCAATCAGGAACTCGACGACTGTCCGGCTGGCAAAAAGCTGCGGTCCCCTCAGCTCTTCGCGCACCTCGAACAGATAGGCGCGCAAGCGTTCACCCGGGCGTACTGTTTCCCCCGGAATCATGTGGCGCTGCGATATAAAAGCCTCAGCATTGCCACCCAAGTCAATGTAGACGTTCCCGCGCTCGACGCGTTTGACGATACCGTTAATCAGTTCGCCCGCGCGGTTGCGATATGCTTCGACCACCTGTGCCCGCTCTGCCTCGCGGACACGCTGAACAATCACCTGTTTGGCTGTCTGTGCCGCTATGCGCCCAAACTCCGCGTTTTCCATTGGCTCTTCGATGAATCCGCCAACTTCAATCTCTGGATTGATCTCCCTTGCGGCGCTGAGGGGCATCTGGCTGTCTGCGGATTCGATTTCGGCATCGTCCCCAACCACCTGCCATCGGCGAAAGGTGTCATAGTCTCCCGTGCTGCGATTGATCGTGACACGCACATCACGCTCGTCATTGGCAAGTTTACGTGCGGCAGATTCAAGCGCCGCTTCGAGGGCTTCGAAAATAACCTCCTTGCCGACACCTTTCTCGTTGGATACCGCATCCACAACCAGCAGAATCTCTTTGCTCATCGCAATCCATCTCTCTGTTCGTTCATATACTGAATTTCCATCAGCCGGTGCTCAGCCATTGGCAGCGAATATGCTGTCGTAGTTTGGCACCAACCGCGCTTTGGCAATATTGCCGTGTTCCAACGTGACCTCCACACCATCCTGTTCCAGGCGAACCTTTCCGTCCTGCGCGCCCAGGATACGACCTTTGAATTTCCTTCTGCCGTCCAGTGGCGCAAATAGGGAAATCTGCACAATTTCACCAGTAAACTGCTCGAATTGTTGCTCGGTGAACAGCGGCCGATCTAAACCGGGGGAGGAAACTTCCAGAACGTAGTGCCCGGGAATAGGGTCTTCCACATCCAGTAATGCCGCGACTTCGCGGCTGGTCACTTCGCAGTCTTCGACGGCAATTCCCTCCGGTTTGTCAATATACAGCACCAACACAGGGTGCTTGGGGTTGCTGCTGTATTCCAGACCAACAAACTCATAGCCAAGATCTTCCACCAGGGGCTGTAACATCTGCGTCAGTTTCACTACGCTCAAAATCAACTCCTGCCCTGATTTTTCCCTTTTCCCGGGCACAAAAAAAGGGCGTAGCAGCCCCTCGCGACAACCAACCCGTACCGGGATGTTCCCCGGACAAGCCCATGATCTACAGTCATCAACGGCAGACCACAGTTCAATGCGAAATCATAAAATCATTGCATATCCATTGTGTCGCATGGGCGCCGGTTTTGGCTTGCCTGAGGCTTCCGGCAGATCAAAAAGGCCCCGCGGGGCCTTTACCAATAAATTGGTAGCGGGGGCAGGATTCGAACCTGCGACCTTCGGGTTATGAGCCCGACGAGCTGCCAGACTGCTCCACCCCGCATCAGTAGGCGGGAAATCATATAGACTCCCGCAGGCTAATACAAGGCCTTCGGAAACAGCAGGGATAAATGGGTGACCCCA
The DNA here is from genome assembly GCA_035292625.1 of Lysobacterales bacterium. Lineage (GTDB taxonomy): Bacteria > Pseudomonadota > Gammaproteobacteria > Xanthomonadales > SZUA-36 > SHZL01. The sequence goes on from DATDPS010000056.1 coordinate 8,848, forward strand.
TTTATCCTTTGCTCGCCATTCCCTGCAGCGTCAGGGGCCGAAAGAGCGCATGCACACCGCTATCAGCGAGCTGGAAAACACCCCCAGGCCGAGCATCAGAATGCCATTGAGTGACAGCACAGCGCGAAAATCGACCGGGGCGTTGATCGCTTGTTCCGTGATGGGGTCATCGAAATACATCAACTTGACCACGCGCAGGTAATAGAACGACCCAATGACGGAAAACACCACGGCAACAATCGCCAGACCGACCAGGCCGGCGTTCAGCGCAGCCTGGATGACCAGCCACTTGGCGAAAAAGCCCACAAACACCGGCACCCCCGCCATCGAGAACATGACCATTGCCATGATGGCGGCGTACCAATTGTTACGTTGATTCAAGCCTTTGAAGTCGTTGAGATTTTCAGCTTCCACACCGCGTGAGGAAAGCAAAATTACCATGCCGAATGCCGCCGCCGTCATCAGGGAGTAGACGATCATGTAGTACATCGCAGCGCCGTAGCCTTCATTGCTGCCGGGTAAAAAGCCGAGCAGAACGAAACCCATGTGGGAGATGGTCGAGTACGCAAGCATACGCTTGATGTTGGTTTGTGCAATTGCGGCAGTATTACCCAGCATGATGGACAGCAAGGCGAGTACTGCCAGCATTTGCTGCCAGTCGGCGTGCAAGTCACCGAGCCCCGTCTGCAACAGGCGGAAGGCCATTGCGAAACCGGCCATTTTCGGCACCGAAGCGATGAACAAGGTGACGGCCGCGGGCGCGCCGTCGTAAACATCCGGAATCCACATGTGGAAGGGGACCACGCCCAGCTTGAAAGCCAGTCCCACGACAAGGAATGCCAAACCGAAGATCAACATCAAGTCGTCGCGGCCGGCGTTGCTTACTGCCGTGCTGATCAGGTTCAAGTCCAGGCTGCCGGTCGCGCCGTAGATCATCGACATGCCATACAACAGCATGCCCGAAGCCATCGAGCCAAGAACAAAGTACTTCATTGCCGCCTCGGAACCCTTGCTTGAGTCACGGTCGTACGCCACCAGGGCATAGGTCGAAAGCGATGTCAACTCGAGCCCGAGGTAGATCATGAGCAGACTGTTGGCTGATATCAGCAGCATGATGCCAAGCAGAGCCAACAGGGACAGCGTGTAGAAATCGGCCCGGAACATGCGGAATTGCCGCAAGTAGTACTTGGCGTAAATAAACACGAAGCCGAGGACGACAAAAGTGAACAACTTCAGCACGTCGCCCATCGGGTCTCGCAGGTAACTGCCGTTGAACGCTGTCGCCAGGCGCAGACCCTGGTCCACGTAGTCAGCACGCAGGGTTATGATGGCGGCAAAAATTACCGTGACCATGGCCAACAGGTGGATGATGCCGCGGCGCTCTTCGCGTAGGAAAAGATCGACCAGCAGAATGATGCAAGCCATCGAAAAAACCCATATCTCGGGGACCGCCAGCACAACGCTCGACATATTCATTTCAACCTGGACCTCATCTGCCAGCCGTAACCATGTCTGCCAGCGGTATCTTGGACTGCTGCACATGTACCAGCAGCTCATTGACCGAACTGTGCATCACTTCCACCAGTGGCTGGGGCCACAAACCCACCAGAATTACAGCTACCGCCAGGGCTCCAAGCACGAAGGCCTCGCGCCGGTTGATGTCTTTTAATGCAGCCACGTCCTTGCTGCCAACTGCGCCGAAGATGACTCGCTTGACCAGCCACAGGCTGTAAGCAGCACCCAGTATCAAGGTCAGGCCGGCAAGAAATGCGTACCAGAAGCTGGCCCTGAACGCAGCCAGGATGACCATGAATTCGCCCACGAATCCGCTGGTTCCAGGCAAGCCTGAATTGGCCATGAAGAACAGCACGGCAAAAGTGGCAAACCATGGCATGGAGTGCGCCACGCCCCCATAATCACAAATCATGCGGCTGTGAAGCCGGTCGTACAGAACACCAACACACAGGAACAAGGCGCCGGAGACAAATCCGTGTGAAATCATCTGCACCATGGCGCCTTCCACACCCAGCGCCGCACCTGACCCACCCGCATCGCGACGGAAGATGGCAAAGGAGATAAACAGGCCCAGCGTGACGAAACCCATGTGGGATATCGATGAATAGGCAATCAACTTCTTCATGTCCTGCTGCACCAGGGCTACAAAGCCGATGTACACCACCGCGATCAGCGACAAGGAGATGACCAGCCAATCCAGCGAACTGCTGGCATCGGGCGTGATCGGCAGACTGAAGCGGATGAAGCCATAACCGCCAATCTTCAACATGATCGCCGCCAGGATGACCGAGCCACCGGTCGGTGCCTCCACGTGGGCGTCTGGCAACCAGGTGTGCACCGGCCACATCGGTATCTTGACTGAAAAAGCCGCCAGGAACCCGGCAAACAACCAAGTCTGGGTTGTAATTCCCAGAGGAAATTCGTGCCAGGCCAGGATGGACCAGGTTCCCGACTGAATGTACAGGTAGATCAGCCCAACCAGCATGAAAACCGAGCCGAGGAAGGTGTAGAGGAAAAATTTGATGGTGGCGTACACCCTTCTGGGGCCGCCCCACATGCCAATCACCAGGAACATCGGAATCAGCATGGCTTCGAAAAACACATAGAACAGGATGCCGTCCAGCGCCGAGAACACGCCCACCATGAGGCCTTCCATGACCAGGAAAGCGGCCATGTACTGGTGCACCCGGGATCGAATCACCTCCCAACCGGCCACCACCACAAGCACACCGAAAAAAGTGGTCAGCAAGATCAATGGCACGGAGAAGCCATCGACGCCGAGAAAGTATTGAATGCTGAACGTATCGATCCAGGGCTTGTTTTCAACGAATTGCATTGCCGCTGATCCGCGATCAAACGCATCAAAAAGGAACAGGCTCAACATGAACGTCACGACTGAAATCAAGAGTGCCAGAACCCGCACCTGGGATGCCCGCTGCTCACCGAGCGCAGCGACCAGCATCCCGCCGATGATGGGGATCCATACGAGCAGGCTGAGCACGGGCCAGGTGGATTGCATGTCAGTTCTGCCCCTTCATCAAAGGATCACCCACGCGGCCAGAATGCAGATGAGCCCGATGATCATGGCAAATGCATACTGGAACAGGTAGCCGCTTTGCCACAGTCGGACTTTGGCCGCCATGCTGCCAACCAAGCGTGCCGAGCCATTTACCATCAAGCCATCGATCAGTCCGGCATCAGCCTTCTCCCACAGGGTTTTACCCAGCTGAACGGTGCGTTTCACAAACACCGCCTGGTAGAACTCGTCAAAGTAGTACTTGTTGTGCAGTACCCGATGCAAGGCCGGCATCCTGCGCTGCAGAACCCCCGCCAGGGACGGGCGCAAGAGATAGATGACCGTGGCCAGGGCAAAACCTGAAATCATCAGCCAGAATGGGGCAGTCCCCAGGGCGTGCACACTCATGGCAGCAGCGCCGTGGAAATGATGCCCGACATCTTTCACCACATCATTCCGGGTCAGCACAGTGATGGAATCGCTGAGCCACCCGCCGAAAAGCACCGGCTGGATGGTCAAGTAACCGATCATGACGGACGGCAAGGCCAACAGCACGAGCGGCAGGGTTACCACCCATGGCGATTCATGTGGCCCATGTTGCAACACGCCATCCGGCGGGTGAGCCCCGGCAGCGTGATCCACCGTGTAACGCGCACGGCCGTGAAACGTCATGTACAGCAGGCGGAAGCTGTAAAACGATGTTACCAGCACCCCCAGAAGCACCGCCCAGTAGGCCAGGTTGCTGCCAAAGCGATGGGATTCGGCCACGGCTTCTATGATGGCGTCTTTCGAATAGAACCCTGAAAAAAACGGAAAACCAACCAGGGCCAGCGTACCCACCCAGGCAGTCAGCCAGGTAACCGGCATCTGGCGGCGCAGGCCGCCCATGAAACGCATGTCCTGCTGGTGATGCAGCGCAATGATTACCGAACCCGCGGCGAGGAACAGCAATGCTTTGAAGAACGCATGGGTCATGAGGTGAAAAATAGCGGCGGAGTATGCAGACACGCCCAGTGCCACCGTCATGTAGCCTAGCTGTGACAGCGTGGAATAGGCAATTACACGCTTGATGTCATTTTGCACGATGCCGATCAAGCCCATGGCCAGCGCGGTAAAGGCACCGATCAGCATGACAAAACTCAAGGCCGCATCGCTGAACTCAAACAGCGGCGACATGCGCGCCACCATGAAAATTCCCGCCGTGACCATCGTCGCGGCATGAATCAGGGCGGAGATCGGTGTCGGGCCCTCCATCGAATCCGGCAACCAAACGTGCAGCGGCGCCTGCGCTGATTTACCCATGGCGCCAATGAACAGGCACACGCAGATCACGGTAATCAGCTGCCACTCTATGCCAGGAATGATGCTGATGGTCTGGGCGGCGATGGCCGGCGCCTGGCTGAACACCTCTGCATAATCCAGCGAGCCCGTGGCATACAAAACGGCGGCGATGCCGAGCAGGAATCCAAAGTCACCGACACGATTGACCAGGAAGGCCTTGAGGCCGGCGAATATGGCTGATTCCCGGTTGAACCAGAAACCGATCAGCAAGTAAGAAACCAGGCCAACGGCTTCCCAGCCGAAAAACAGCTGCATGAAATTGTTCGACATTACCAGCGTGAGCATGGAAAACGTAAACAAGGCGATGTAGCTGAAAAACCGCTGGTAGCCGGGGTCATGCGCCATGTAACCGATGGTGTAAATGTGCACCATCAGTGATACGAAAGTGACCACGCTCATCATCAAGGCGCTCAGATGATCCACCAGGAAGCCTACCTCAAAACGTATGCCGTCGGAGATCATCCAGGTGTAGACGGTGAGATTCTGCGTAGCCAGCCCCTGGAAAAGTTGCTGGTAGAGGACCCAAGCTGACAGGCCAAAAGACACTGCAACCCCGAGGATGGTGACCCAATGCGCCCCTGCCCTGCCTACCTGCTTGCGCAACAATCCCGCGACAACTGCGGCAACAAGAGGCAGCAGTGGTATGAGCAGCAATGTGAATTCAAGCGACATGTCAGCCCTTCAGTTCGTCCAGTTCGGTCACGTTGATGGTGCCGCGGTTGCGAAACAAAACGACCAGGATTGCCAATCCGATCGCCGCCTCGGCTGCTGCAACCGTGAGAATGAAAAACACGAAGACCTGGCCATCCAGGTTTCCGAGGAAGCTGGAAAATGCAACAAAATTCATGTTCACGGCCAGTAGCATCAACTCAATGCACATCAGCAGGATGATGACGTTTTTCCGATTGAGGAAAATGCCCGCCACGCTCAGGCAGAAAAGTATGGCGCCGAGGGTCAGGAAATGGGCCAGTGTCAACATGTGTGCTCCTCAACCGTCCTGCCGTGGCTCAGACTTCACTTTAGCCACGCGGATGCGTTCCGCACGCTGAACCAGGACCTGCCGCGCCGGATCCTGTGTTTTTATTCCTGTCCGTTTGCGCAGGGTCAGTGCGATGGCAGCTATGATGGCGACCAACAGGATGATGCCGGCGACTTCAAACGGCAGCAGGTACTGTGTATAAAGCCACTCACCCACCGCCTTGGTGTTGCTGTAGCCATCCGGATGCGGCGCCGTCGATGGGAATGCTGCGGCACCAAACCGCCCGCGAGACCACAACACAAGCAACAGTTCAGCAGCCATGACCATCGCTACGCCCAACCCAACCGGCAGATACCGGATGAAGCCTTCTTTCAAAGGCGCAAGATTAATATCGAGCATCATGACGACGAACAGGAATAAGACCATTACCGCACCGACATAGACCATCACCAGCACGATGGCCAGGAATTCCGCTTCCAGCAGTACCCAGATTGCGGCTGAGCTGAAGAACGCCAGCACCAGGAACAACGCGGCAAAAACCGGGTTGCGCACAGTGATAACCAGGATGGCTGCTGCGGTCAGGACCAGCGAAAATGCATAAAAAACAATTTCGACAATGGGCATCAATTTGCTCCGCTCAGCGGTAAGCCGCATCTTGCTTGCGGTTGGAGGCAATGCTCTGTTCATAGCGATCACCAATGGCCAACAGCTGCTGCTTGTTCACGACACTTTCCTTGCGGTCTTCAAAATGGTACTCGAGAAAGTCCGTTTCCACGATCGAATCCACTGGGCAGGATTCTTCGCAAAACCCGCAATAAATGCATTTGAACAGGTCGATGTCATAGCGGGTTGTCCGCCGCGTCCCGTCGTCCCTCTGGGTCGATTCGATGGTAATGGCCAGTGCCGGGCACACGGCTTCGCACAGCTTGCAGGCGATGCAGCGCTCTTCTCCGTTCGGATAGCGCCGCAGCGCATGCAGGCCGCGAAACCGGTTGGATTTCGGGGTCTTTTCTTCCGGGTATCGGATTGTGAACTTCGGTTGCAAGAAGTACTTCAGCGTTACTCCGAGACCGCCGGCAAGTTCCAGCAACAACAGGCTTTTTAGGTATCGCGTTACCGGATTCAAAATCAACTCCCCTTCACGACGATGCCAGTCACCGCAAGAACCGCGGCAACGAGCACCCAGACTATCGTGATGGGCACGAATACTTTCCAGCCCAGGCGCATGATCTGGTCATAACGATAACGCGGGAACGTGGCGCGCCACCAGAGGAAAAGGAACATGAAAAATACGGTCTTGGACAGGAACCAGAAAATACTGCCCTCACCCAGCACGGTATCCTGGAGTATCGGGATGCCTTCAAAGGGTGACAACCAGCCCCCGGCGAACATGATGGTAGTCAACCCCGAAATGAGGATCATGTTGGCGTATTCGGCGAGGAAGAAAACGGCGAAGGCAGCGCCGGAATACTCCACGTGGAAGCCGGCCACGATTTCAGATTCACCTTCAGCCACGTCGAATGGCGCCCGGTTGGTTTCAGCCACGCCCGATATGACGTAGATCACAAACAGCGGCAACAGGGGCATCCAGAACCAGTCAAAAACGCCGCCCTGCTGTGCCAGCACGATTTCCCGCAGATTCAAGCTTCCGGCCACGATAAGCACGCCCACCAGGGCGAAACCCATGGCGATTTCGTAGGAAACCATCTGGGCCGCACAGCGCAAACCACCGAGGAAAGCATACTTGGAGTTCGAAGCCCAGCCCGCAATGATGGGCCCGTAGACCCCCAGCGAAGACATGGCCAGGATAAAAATCAGTCCGGCATCGATATCAGCCAGCACCAGGAATTCGTTGAACGGCACCACCGCCCAGACCAAAAAAGCCGGCGCCAGTGTGAGCACCGGAGCCATCAGGAACAGGAAGCGATTGGCATTCTCCGGCAGAATGATTTCTTTGAGCAGCAGCTTGAACACATCCGCAAATGGTTGAAACAAGCCGTAAGGCCCGATGGTGTTCGGACCCAGGCGAATTTGCATGTAGCCAATGACTTTGCGCTCGAAGTAGGTGTAATAGGCGACAGCCAGAATCAACGGCACAACGATCGCCAGGATCTTCAGCACCAGGATGACCATGAAAACAAGCTGGTCAAGGAACACGGCGTTCATCAAGCGACCTCCACCTGGACGGGCCCCGTGGCCGAACCCAGTTCGCGGGTGCTGCAAGTTGCGCTGCGCACCCATGCGGCTCCTGTGGGCACACGATCGCTGATCCTGACCTCGAGTTCGGTGAATGCATTCGCCTGTTTCACCCTGGCTTTGCCACCGCTCGACAGGCCGAGCCGCTGGGCATCCAATGGATTGAGCCCGACGAACTCGCTGTCCGCGTGCACTGTCTGCTGTAACGGGGTTGCGCGGCGGCACAATGCATCTACCGAGTACATGGGAACCTCACCCACTCGGTAAAGACTTCTGGCACGGCTATCGCCATCCGATATCCAGCTCGCATCGAGTCTTGCACCATCGATGCTGTTTGAGCCACCAGCTGCTTGCATCACCGCCTGCATTTCAGCTTGCAGATCGGACAGACTGACCTGGCCGAATCCTTCGAGACCCAACGCATCACCCAGCCGGCGAAGAATTTTCCAACCGGGTCGCGCGTCTCCCTGGGCTTTTCCGGCAGGTGTGAATGCAATCATGCTGCCGTCAAAATTGACCAGGCTGCCTTCCGATTCAGCCAGCGGCGCCAAGGGCAGGATCACATTGGCCAATCGCTTCAAACTGTCGGCGGCAAACGCGGAAACGGCCAGAATGTTTTCAGCCGAGCTCAGTGCAGCCATCACAGCCGATGGGTTGGCCGTGTCCAATTCCGGCTCCACGTCCCATAACAGCCAGGATTTTGCAGAGGATTGGAACATCCCACTGGTGTCCATTCCACGCCGCTGGTAGCCTCCTCCGGGAAGCCGGTGAGGCACGGCCCCTGCCAACCAGGCACCGGTCGAATTGGCACCAGCCGCAAGCAGGTTCAGGTCACATCCGCTGGCTTTCGCGATCCAGCTGGAAATTTGCCGCATGGCGGCAGCCTCGTGGTGGCTCATTGCAAACTGTCCCAGCAGGATCAAGCCACGTTGCGCCGCCATCAAGTCATTGCCGATTGACTGGTGCATCGGTTCGGCTTTCACCAAACCTGCCAGCGACGCCATGGCAGATGGCAGGTCTTTGCCGCTTGCAGCAGCCACGGCGGAAGCTACCGCCGCCAGTTCAGACAGCATGAACTGGGGTGCGGCAATTATCTTCTGGCGCATTCCAAAGACGAAATCCCAGTCCAGCGGATTGATGCAGGATATCGTTGCGCCGTTAAGCCAGGCCTGGCGCAAACGGTGCCCCAGGATGGGGGCTTCGTGGCGCGGATTACAGCCGACCATTAACACTGCGTCGGCGTCAGCCATGGCCGCCATTTTCATGCCGAATGCCGGCGAAACGGGGCGCGAGTCATCGTCGGAAAAATCCTGCTCACGCAAGCGATGGTCAATGTTGTTGCTGCCCAGGCCCCGCATCAGCCGCTGGGCAAGATAGTACTCTTCCGTTGCGGCCCCGGGTGACATCAGCGCGCACAAATCCCGTGCCGCGTTTTCGCCAGCGGCACGCAGGATTGAGACAGCCGCCTTGACGGCTTCGTCCCATGAAACCACTTGCCAGGCACCGTTTGTTTTGACCATGGGTTGCGTGACCCGGTCAGCGGCATACAAACCGGTATGGCTGAAGCGGTCACGATCGGACAACCAGGATTCATTGGCCGCTTCGCAATCGCGTGGAACGGAACGAAGTATGCGGCCATTATGGGCGTGGTGATAAAGCAGTGAACCGACCCCGTCGTGCACACCCACCGATGGCTTTGCCACCAACTCCCAGGCGCGGGCCGCAAATCGAAACGGTTTGTTGGTCAACGCCCCAACCGGGCACAAGTCGATGATGTTGCCGGATAACTCGGAGTTGATGCTGTTCTGCACGCAGGTTCCTATCTCCAGCCGGTCGCCGCGGCCACTGCCACCCATTTCATTGGTGCCGGCAATTTCCTCGAGAAATCGCACGCAACGGGTGCAGTGAATGCAGCGGGTCATATCCGTCTGCACCAGCGCCCCGACGTCTTTGTCCTTGACGACGCGCTTGCGTTCCGTAAAACGGGAAACTGAACGGCCATATCCCATGGCAAGGTCCTGCAATTCGCATTCGCCGCCCTGGTCGCAAATCGGGCAATCCAGCGGGTGGTTGATCAGCAGGAATTCCATCACACCGTGCTGGGCGTCGATGGCACGACGTGACTGGGTAAAGACTTTCATACCTTCCATAACCGGTGTGGCACAGGCCGGCATGGGTTTGGGCGCTTTCTCCACATCCACCAGGCACATCCGGCAATTGGCCGCAATACTCAGCTTGCGGTGGTAGCAGAAGCGCGGAATACTGATGCCTGCCTTATCGGTGGCCTGGATGATCATGGATCCCTTGGGTGCCTGGATGGGCACTCCGTCGACCTCGATATTGACCATATCCGCCGGCGGAACTTGCTTGCCTTTGATCTCAACGTTCATGCTGCCAGCCCTTGCTGTGCTTCGACCATGGAACGGCCATGGCTGACGTAGTACTCGAATTCCGGCCAAAAATGCCGCAGCATGCCCTGCACCGGCCAGGCCGCAGCTTCACCAAAGGCACAAATGGTGTGACCTTCGATCTGTCCCGCCGCGGATCGCAACAACTCGAGATCGCCGCTTCTTCCCTTGCCTTCGACAATACGTTGCAGCATGCGGTGCATCCAGCCGGTGCCTTCCCGGCATGGCGTGCACTGGCCGCAAGACTCCATGTGATAAAAACGCGCAATGCGCGTGCAGGCTTTAACCATGCAGGTAGAGTCGTCCATCACGATGACTGCGCCGGAACCCAGTCCGGAGCCCGCTTTGCTGAGTGCGTCATAATCCATGGTGACAGCCATCATGACGTTTGCCGGGAGAACCGGCATGGATGATCCCCCGGGAATCACCCCTTTCAGTTTGCGCCCGGCACGTACGCCGCCCGCCATCTGCAACAAATCAGCGAAAGAAGTCCCCAGTGGCACTTCAAAGTTGCCCGGCTTGTTCACATGCCCGGAAACTGAAAACACCTTCGGGCCCCCATTGTTTGGCTTGCCGATCTTGAGAAACCACTCGGCCCCGTTACGCATGATGTGCGGCACCGACGCCAGGGTTTCGGTGTTGTTGATGGTGCTCGGTTTGCCAAACAGGCCAAAATTGGCCGGGAAAGGCGGCTTGAACCGCGGCAGACCCTTCTTGCCCTCAAGGGACTCCATCAGGGCGGTTTCTTCACCACAGATATAGGCGCCGGCACCCAGCACGGTGTGAATGTCCATATCCACGCCCGACCCAAGGATGTTTTTTCCCAACAGGCCGGCAGCATAGGCTTCTTTCAGGGCGTCCTCGAAGCGTTCGAAGGGCTCGTGATGAAACTCCCCACGCAAGTAGTTGTAACCGACGGTGGCTCCCATGGCGTAACCGGCAATGGCCATACCCTCGATGACCGCGTGTGGATTGAACCGCAAGATGTCGCGGTCATGGCAGGTTCCTGGCTCAGATTCATCGGAATTGCACAGGATATACTTCTGCACCGGTGCCGAACGCGGCATGAAGCTCCACTTCAGCCCGGTTGGAAAACCCGCACCACCCCGTCCGCGCAAAGCGGATTCCTTGACCGTGTCGATGATTTTTTCCTGCGGAGTTTTCTCGGCAAGAATCTTGCGCCAGGCTTGGTATCCTTCAATGGAAAGGTAGGTCTCCATGGACCAGGGCCGGTCTGAATGCAAGGTGGTAAATACGACATTGTTCTCTGACATATTGCGTAAAACCCTCAGTCCAGTCCGTCGAGGATGGCGTCCAGCTTTTTTTCATCCAGGTGTTCGTGATAGTGTCCGTCCACTACCATCATCGGTGCCCCACAACAAGCAGCCAGACATTCTTCCTCCCGCACCAGGCTTATGCGCCCGTCGGCCGTCGTTTCGCCCAGTCGGATTCCCAATTTTTTCTCGGCATGCTCAGCCAGGCGTTCGGCACCGTTCAACCAGCATGAAATGTTGGTGCAGATATTGACCTTGTGGCGCCCTATGGGCTTGAGATGGAACATCGAATAGAACGAGGTCACTTCATGCGCCCACACGGGTGGGAGGTCCAGATAGGACGCCACTGCCTCGATCAGTTCACGGTTGAGCCAGCCGCCATTTTGGGTTTGCGCGGCCATCAGGGACTGGATCAGCGCGGACCGTTTGTTGGCTACAGGGAATTTGGCTACCCACTGGTTAATGGTATGCACGGTCTGCTTGCTCAGCATACTGGCACCATCAGCCTGCTTTCCGGCGCCTGGCATCAGCGATCAACCTCGCCAAAGACCAGGTCCAGTGTGCTGATGATGGCAACCGTGTCGGCCAGCATGTGACCCCGTGCCAATTCATTCAAGCCGGACAGATGGGCGAATCCCGGTGCGCGCAGATGCACTCGGAAGGGCTTATTGGCCCCATCCGACACGAGATAGCAGCCGAATTCGCCTTTGGGCGCTTCCACTGCCGCATAGGTTTCACCGGCAGGCACACAATAGCCTTCGGTAAAGAGTTTGAAATGGTGGATCAGTGCTTCCATGTCATCTTTCATCTCTTCACGGCTCGGCGGTACAAGCTTGAAGTTCTTTAACATGACGCTGCCGGAATTGGCTCGCAACCAGTCCACGCATTGCAGGATGATGCGGGCGCTCTGGCGCATTTCTTCCACCCGTACCAGGTAGCGGTCATAACAATCGCCGTTTACCCCCACCGGAATGTCGAATTCGACCTGGTCATACCTGGCATAAGGCCACTTCTTGCGCAGGTCCCATTCGATGCCCGAGCCACGCAACATCACGCCCGAAAATCCCAGTTGCATGGCCCGGTCCGGCGCAACCACGCCGATATTCACGGTGCGCTGCTTCCAGATCCGGTTTTCCGTCAGCAGGGTTTCATACTCGTCGATGCGATGGGGCACGTCACGGGCAAAGGCTTCAATGAAATCCAGCAGCGTACCTTCGCGCCATTCATTTTTGCGTTTCAGGGCCTTGCCCTTGGTCCAGCGTGATTCCTGGTATAGCGGCATGCTGTCCGGCAAGTCACGGTACACACCACCAGGCCGGTAGTAACCTGCGTGCATTCGCGCCCCCGAAACCGCTTCGTACATATCCATGACCATTTCGCGTTCACGGAATGCGTACAGAAAGACCGTCATGGCACCCAGGTCCAGTGCACAGGATCCAATCCACAGCAGGTGATTGGAAAAACGTGTGATCTCGTCGAACATGGTGCGGATCCATTGCGCGCGTGGTGGTGCTTCGACACCCAGTAGTTGCTCGATGGCGCGGACATAAGCATGTTCGTTGCACATCATGGACATATAGTCGAGGCGATCCATGTAGCCGATGGACTGGTTGAAAGGCTTGCTCTCCGCCAGTTTCTCCGTGGCCCTGTGCAGTAGTCCAATATGGGGGTCGGCGCGCACGACGGATTCGCCATCCATTTCCAGCACCAGGCGCAATACACCGTGAGCAGCCGGATGCTGCGGACCGAAATTCATTGTGTAGTTGCGAATCTCGGGCATTATCAGCTCGCCTCGTCTTCAGCGGGAGACTGCGCAGCCCGGTCAACGTCATCCGTCTTGTAACGGGTATCTTCACGCAACACTCTTGGCACCAGCACCCGCGGCTCGATTTCGACCGGCTCGTAAACCACGCGCTTTTTTTCGGCGTCATAGCGAACCGCAACATTCCCGATCAGCGGGAAATCCTTGCGGAACGGATGGCCAGTGAAACCATAGTCTGTGAGGATGCGGCGCAAGTCCGGGTGGCCTTCAAAAACGATGCCGAAAAGGTCGAACACTTCTCGCTCGTACCAGTTCGCGCTGGGCCAGATTTCGACCAGCGAGGGAACGATTGGCATACCTTCATCATTGGCATGACAGCGGACACGCAGGCGATGGTTGTGGCGAAAGGAAAGTAAGTGCACGACCACCGCAAAACGCTGTTGAACCCGGGCCGCTTCGGGCCGTTGCGCCCAGTCAAAACGGCCTGGACCCAATCCCTCCACGCCACGGCTGAAGCCATCGAAGGTGGCGTCACTGGTGTCCCATTCGGATTCACCATAACCGAGATAATCGAGCCCGCATAAATCGGTCAGCTGCTGGTAAGCTAAATCAGGTTCATCGCGCAGCTTGCGGCAAACCTCAAGCCAGTTTTCAGGATTAACTTCGAGGGTGGGAATGCCATGATCGATGTCAGTGAGCGTGACACGGCTGCCAAAATGTGTCGCATACAGTTCCACTGCCACTTTGGAAATTTCTTTCATCTAACTACCTGGCTATCGTATTCGTGCGGCGAATCTTGGCCTGTAATTGCAGGATGCCGTAAATCAATGCTTCAGCGGATGGCGGACAACCGGGAACGTACACATCGACCGGCACGATCCGATCGCATCCGCGGGTTACTGAATAGGAATAATGGTAGTAACCACCGCCGTTAGCACATGAACCCATTGAGATGACCCACTTGGGATCGGGCATCTGGTCATAGACCTTGCGCAGGGCGGGAGCCATTTTGTTGCACAGCGTGCCGGCAACGATCATGACGTCCGATTGCCGCGGGCTGGGCCGGAATACCACGCCGAAACGGTCCAGGTCGTAGCGCGCGGCACCAGCCTGCATCATTTCGACTGCGCAGCAGGCCAAACCAAAAGTCATGGGCCACATCGAACCCGTTCGCGCCCAGTTGATGAGCGCGTCAAGTGAAGTGGTTACCATGCCGCGTTCAAGCAAGGGATTGTCATTGGCGTTGGGGCGAAGAATGTCATCGACCTCTGCCAGTGGCACCGGGTTGATTACTCCCATTCCAGCGCCCCTTTCTTCCATACAAAGAAGAACCCGATGAGCAATTCAGCGACGAAGACCAGCATGGCCATCAGGCCAAACGCGCCGAGCTTGTCCAACACCAGCGCCCAGGGAATAAAAAAAGCGATTTCCAGATCGAAAATTATAAATAGGATGGCAACGAGGTAGTACCTCACGTCAAACTTTGTACGCGTGTCCTCGAAGGCTTCAAAGCCACACTCGTAAGGCGAAAGCTTTTCGCTGTCCGGCCGGCGCGGGCCGAGCAGCCCACCCGTTGCCAGCAGGACCATGCCCAGGACTATCGATATCACCAGAAAAACCAGGATTGGAAAATACTCTGCGAGCATTTCAGTCTCACTTAGCGTGAATATTCATATTCACCGACAAATCAATGGTGCCCAAGGCCGGACTCGAACCGGCACAGCTTTCGCCACTACCCCCTCAAGATAGCGTGTCTACCAATTCCACCACTTGGGCATTCAGGGCCTTCGGGTCAGGACTCGTCTGAATCGGTACCGGTGGCAGTTCCGCCCTTGTTGTTATCAGTCGATTCAGCGGCTTCGCCATCCAGCACCGGAACATCCTCATCCGTCTGCTCTTGCTGGATCATTGCGTCCCCGCCCTGGTCCTCATCGACCTGAAGCGTCGGCAGGTCCTCCTGCGCATTTTCGTCCGCTTCCTGCCCGCTTTCGGCGGCCATCTCTTCGGCGACAGTCCCGGTTTCCTCGGCGGCAGCAGAGACAACACCAAGGTTTACCTCCGGGGACGCATCCATGCGGGACACCATGACAGCCATGGTCAGACTGATGGCGCAGAACAAAACCGCCAGGACCCAGGTGGACTTGCTGAGAAAGGTTCCGGCGCCACGCGCGCCAAAAACCGTACCCGAAGCACCACTGCCGAATGCCGCACCGGCTGTAGCGCCGGCACCTCTTTGAACCAGAACCAAAGCAACCATTGCAATGGCGATCAGTACGTGGAAGATATTCAGAACAACCATGTTATTTTCCATCCGTCCGTTGTTTACACAAGGCAGCGTCACGAATGGCGATGAATTCCTCTGTTTTCAAAGAGGCCCCGCCAACCAACCCGCCGTCTATGTCTTCCCGGGTGAATAATTCGGCGGCGTTGAAACCATTTACGCTGCCGCCGTACAAGATGCGTATTTGACCGGCTATTGTATCATCCAGTGCCCGGAGTTTGTCACGTATGAATGCATGGATTTGTTGAGCCTGGTCAGGTGTTGCGGTTTTCCCGGTACCAATGGCCCATACCGGTTCATAAGCAAGCATCGCGGATGCCAGCGAATCGATTCCACACCGTTCCAACACTGCATCGATCTGGCGCTGCACTATGCTTTGGGTTTCGCCACGCTCCCTTTGTTCAAGGGTTTCACCCACGCAGAGTATGGGTTCAAGGCCGGCCAGCTGGGCGGCTTCGAACCGGAGGGCAATGCCTGCATCACTTTCCCCAAAAAGCGTGCGCCGTTCCGAGTGTCCAACAAGCACGTAACGGCAGCCAAAATCGAGCAGCATTGAGGCTGAAACCTCGCCGGTAAATGCGCCTTGAGGAGCCGGATGGATAGTTTGCCCTCCCCAGGCAATGGGGCCGCCACGCAACAGCTTCTGTGTGCGCTGCAGATAGGGAAACGGCGGAAAGACCGCGAGGTCAACAGAATCATCCTCCGCCGTCCGCGCCATCAGCCCCTTCAGCAGCGTGTCCACCATGGCCTTGCTGCCATTCATCTTCCAATTACCAGCAACCAGCTTCTTCCGCATGATGTATTCCTCGCAGGCGGGCGGTAGGATACCCATGGTGCCATAACACCGCAACGTGCGTCTGGCCGTCCGGCTTGGTTCCGTAGCCACCGGGCACCGCTGTAAACTGCGTTAACTTTCAACAAACCGCTGATGGAGATGGATTTGCAACACAACCCTGCAAAGCTTGAAACGACGGCAGGCTGGGCCCTGGTCACTGGAGCATCGGCAGGTCTCGGTACAGAATTTTGCCGCCAGTTGGCCCGGCGTGGTTACAACCTGGTACTGGTGGCGCGACGAGAGGACCGGCTACATGAACTTGCACGCCAGTTGCGGCAACAATTCAACGTGGACACACGGGTTCATGGCGTGGATTTGTCCCATCCTGGCGCGGCTGCACAGCTGACCAGCCAACTGCAGGAACAGGGTGTGATCGTGGAAGTACTGGTAAACAATGCAGGTTATGGCCTGGCCGGCCACTATGTGGATGTGCCCTGGAAGGACCATGCGATTTTTATCCAGGTGATGGTGACCGCCGTTTGCGACTTGACCAGGCAGTTGATTCCAGCGATGCAGGCTACGGGCCAAGGCTACATCATAAACGTGGCCTCCCTCGCCGGCTTGGTGCCTGGTTCAGCCGGCCACACGCTTTACGCAGCCAGCAAATCCTTCCTGATCCGTTTTTCAGAATCATTGGCTCTGGAAAACCAAGGCAGTGGCGTGCATGTTTCTGCCTTGTGCCCAGGCTTTACCTTTTCCGAGTTCCATGATGTCGCCGGCACGCGTGAAATTGTCAGCAAGTTGCCAGCCTGGATGTGGATGGAGGCCAATGAAGTGGTCAGGTATGGCCTGGACTCGGTGTTTCGTGACCCACCACGAGTCCTTGCCATTCCCGGGTCAGTCAACCGCTCGATTGCGCGGTTGGTGCGCTGGTTGCCACCCGCTGCGGCAAATGCCCTGACACGCCGGATGTCCCGCCGTTTCCGGGCCCAGAAGAGGTCTGCTCAATGAATTTTTGCACAGGGGCTTGAATGATGTCCAGACACAAGGCAGTCATTGCCTGGAAGCTGGAGTCGACTGATTTCAGTTATGAAAATTATAACCGCAGCCATGAATGGCGCTTTGAAAACGGCACCGTCATCCCGGCATCGGCGGCACCGGATTTTCGCGGTACCCCCGACCGGGTGGATCCGGAGGAGGCCTATGTTGCTGCTCTATCCGCTTGCCACATGCTTACGTTCCTGGCCATTTGTGCCCGGCGCGGCATCCCCGTGAGCCAATACCTGGATGAGGCGGTGGGGTACCTGGCAAAAGGCCCTGACGGTAAACTGGTGATTACGCGGGTCGACCTGTCCCCGCGCATCCTGTTTGGCGCGGAACCGCCATCTGAGGAAGAACTGCGCGCCTTGCATGAGCAATCGCACGGGGAGTGCTTCGTTGCCAATTCCGTACGCACCGAGATACGCGTCCTGAACGGGTTTTAACTCGCCGCTGATGGGCAAAAGCCGGGCAACAAGACCATCCGGAAAAGTTTGAAATAACTCAAGCCCCAGCGACGATCAAGTGATCAACCAACACCGATCCGCAGTGAACATTGCCGCGTGTGTCCAGGTCCGCCCCGGCAGCGGTCAGGTCCAGGAATATGTCACGCAAGTTCCCGGCAATGGTGACTTCTTCGACCGGGTAACTGATCTCGCCATTTGCCACCATGAAACCGGAAGCGCCCCGGGAGTAATCTCCTGTCACCAGGTTTACTCCCTGGCCCATGACTTCGGTGACCAGGAAACCTGAATGCATTTCATTGACCAGGTCTGCAAAGTTTTTACCGCCAGGCTGCATTAGCAGGTTTCTCACGCCCCCTGAATTTCCCGTGGTCTGCAAGCCCAGGCGGCGGGCAGAATAGCAAGACAGGACGTAGCCTTGCAGGATTCCATCCGCAACAATGTCACGCTCCCGTGTGGCCACGCCTTCACCATCAAAAGACGCACTTCCGGAGCCGCGCAACAGGTATGGGCGCTCGGCTAACCTCACCCAATCCGGGAAGACGGCCTGTCCGGCAGCACCTTTCAGAAAAGAGGCATTGCGGTACAAGGCAGAACCGGAAATCGCACTCACCAGGTGCCCGATCAGGCTTTTGGCCACTTCCGGCGCGAGCAAAACGGACATGTTGCCTGTCTGGAGCTTCTTCGCACCCAGCCTGCGAACCGTGCGGCGAGCCGCTTCACGCCCGGTAATTGCCGGCGCTTCGAGCTCGGCCAGGTCGCGGCGGCTGTCGTAACTGTAATCACGTTGCATGTTTGCGCCCTTACCCGCGATCAGCACGCAACTCTGGTCGAACCGGGTTCCAGCACTACGGCCGATAAAGCCGTGTGTGTTCCCATATACGCCCATGCCCAAACCGGCATCGAAAGACGCGCCCTCCGAATTAGTGATCAAAGCTTCTTCACGGCCAGCCTCTTCGCAAAGCAAGGCGCGCTTTATGGCAGCCTGTGCATCCATCACCGCAGGATGCCAAATATCGAGATCGGGAAACTGCGTTGCCAGAAGCTTTTTATCGGCCAGGCCATTACAGGGGTCTTCCTGTGTATAGCGGGCTATCTCCAGCGCTTTATCCACGCAGGATTCAATGGAATTCTGGCCCAGGTCGGCGCTGGTAGCGTGTCCTTTGCGCCGCCCCATGAGAACACTGACGCTGATCCCCCGATCCTGCATGTGCTCCAGCGTTTCGACCTGGCCCAGCCGGACCGTTACCGACAAGCCCTGGCTGGCATATGCCGAAGCTTCCGCTGCAGACGCGCCGGCTTTTTTAGCCCGTTCCAGTGCCCTTTCCACGTGCAACTGCAAAGCATCAAGTTCCGCATCGCGGTCCAGCTGAGGCTGGGTTACCATGGGTTCTTCAGGCATGAACACAAATCCCCTTGCAACATTTGTGGTTGAGCGAAATACACGTGACTATCGAACCCGATAACAACAACCATTTTGATGAACCGCCGGTGGAAGTGCGGCTGATCAGCAAAAGCCAGCTGAAACGGGATGCGCTGGCCACAAAATCCCTGGCATCAGAGCTGCTTGGCTTAAACCACTCCCAGCTGCAGAGGCTACCCCTCGACAACGATGTCCTTCTGGCCATCCGGCAGGCCCGAACCATCCGCTCCCACGGCGCGCGCCGCAGGCAGTTGCAGTACATCGCCAAACTGCTGCGGTACACGGACCCGTCAGCCATTATCGAAGCCGTTGCCGGTTTCCAGGACGAAGCGCGGGGGCTCACGGCGCGACAGCACCGCTGTGAGGCCTGGCGGGATATCCTGTTGGAAAAGGGCGACGGAGCATTGGCAGGATTGCTGCAACTGCGACCAGAAATCGATGCGCAAGCCTTGCGTCAACTGGTGCGCAATGCCCAGCGCGAGCACGCAGCCGGCAAGCCCCCGGCCGCAGCACGCGCCCTGTTTCGCGCACTGCGTGATATCGACGCGCATCAATCCTTGCCTGCCCGCCAGTGAACCGATCCTGGCTCACGTTTCTGTTCCTCCGACCGTTAAGCCATCAATTTTCACGGTTGGCTGTCCGACTCCCACCGGGACACTCTGGCCGTCCTTGCCACAAACACCTATGCCCGCGTCCAGGCGCAGATCGTTGCCCACCATGGACACCCGGGTCATGGCCTCCGGCCCATTGCCGATAAGCGTTGCTCCTCTTACGGGGCGGGTAACTTTGCCATTTTCAATGAGATAGGCTTCGCTGGCCGAAAAAACGAAACGGCCCGATGTGATATCCACCTGGCCACCTGCAAAATTGACGGCGTAGAGCCCTTTGTCCACGGAAGCGATGATTTCCTCCGGTGCATGTTCTCCAGCCAGCATGAAGGTATTGGTCATGCGCGGCATGGGCAGGTGGGCAAAGGACTCCCGTCGCCCATTTCCGGTGACAGGCATGTTCATCAGGCCGGCGTTCAACTTGTCTTGCATGTAGGTCCGCAGAACGCCATTTTCGATCAGCACGGTTTGTTTCGTGACCGTGCCTTCATCGTCCACCGTCAGGGAACCACGGCGGCGTGGCAAGGACCCATCATCCACTACCGTGACACAACTTGCGGCAACTTTTTCACCCAGCCTGCCGCTGAATGCCGAAGTCCCCTTGCGATTGAAATCGCCCTCCAGCCCGTGCCCGACAGCTTCGTGCAACAGTACGCCAGGCCAACCGGGGCCAAGCACTACCGTCATCGTCCCGGCTGGAGCCGCATCCGCTTCCAGGTTGACCAATGCCTGTCTCACCGCTTCATCGGCGAAGCGCTGCCATGCATTGCCCAGCAACAACTCCCGGTAGGAAAACCGTCCGCCACCGCCATCACTACCCTGCTCCTTGCGCGCGCCCTGGGTGGCGATCACATTGATGTTGAGACGAACCAGGGGCCGGATATCAGCGGCAAAGGTGCCATCGCTGGCCGCAACCAGGATGGTTTCGTACGTCGCGGCCAGGCTGGCCACCACTTCGCTCACCCTTGGATCGCTTGACCTGGCATAGGTATCTATCTGCCGCAGCAAGTCGACCTTTTCCTCCGCCCCCAGCGTATCCATGGGATTTTCCGCTGCATAAAGCGGTGAGCCGCCCGGTTTCTTCCAGGCCTGGATCTGTCCCTGCCGCCCCTGCGTGGCAATGGCTCGCGCAGCGTGCGACGCCTGCAATAGCGAAGGCATGATGATTTCGTCGGCGTAGGCGAATCCGGTTTTGTCACCACTGATGGCGCGAATGCCTACACCCTTTTCGACCGAGTAACTGCCACTGCGCACCAGTCCATCCTCCAGTGCCCAGGATTCGTGGCTGGCAACCTGGAAATAAAGATCACCCGCGTCCACAGCCGGTCCCATCAGGTGCGACAGCACACGCTCGAGGGCACGCTGATCCAGACCACCCGGAGCGAGCAGCTCCCGCTGCGCCATTTCAATCATTTCACTCATGTCTTGTTTCCCTGCGACTCATTCGAATTCATGCGTCTCCTGCTATCCCCCGGCATCGTCGTCAGCACGCGGTTCAATCACCGGTTCATCCCAGCTGCCAGTGATGGTGTATTGCGCCTGGGTGGCGGTGCCGAGTTGTCCCTGCAACAACCCTTGAAGCGCAGCCCCTGCGGCGGCACCGGCCGGCCCGCCCGCTATGGCGCCAATAATGGGCAACGTATTGCCCACTCCAGGCCGGACAGTCATGAGTTGATCATACCGCTGTGCCACGAGGTCCGTGCTCCCAGTCAAATTGATTTTTGCCGCCGTGGACGACAACTCCACATCATCCGTACTAGCGGTCCCGTTTTCCAGGTGGAATGTCCCCTTGGCCTCGTCGAAATCAAATCCGGAGTCAAACACGTCCCGGAAATCAAGAGACAGCCGGCGCGGCAGAGCTTGAATACTCAACAAGCCCAACACCCGTCCGGTCCCCGGGCTGGCATTGGCTATCTGGCCCCCACTGACACTGAATTCAACCTCCCCGTTCAAGCGGGAGAGAGCAAATGTTGCCGGGGACCCGGGCCACCAGGCATTGAAGCGCAGAACGGTTTGCCCTCCCTGAAGCGCGGAGCTGATGTCCAATGAATGCATCAGTGCTCCAAGAGACTCAGCCGTGATCAGGATATTGAAATCAGAACGTTGCCCTGCGTCACTGAGTGACCAGTCGCCACTGGCACGAACCCTGAGCTCACCGGACTCACTTTCCACTTTCTCAAAATGAAAACCATTCGATACGGGATACGCTTCGATGCGTGTCTCGCCCAGTTCAACGCCCGCATAGCTGAAGGAGTGGGCATACAAATGCAAAGCCGGCAAGTTTCCCGGGTTTGCTTCCATATCCACTCCGCTGCTCAGCGGAACGCCCAGAGCCAGACGTTCGAATTCGGCGGACAGGCTTTGTCCCTTACCGGGGTCAGGCGTGAAAGTCACGTTACCCTCGATGTCTTCGCCGGCAAACGTTGCCTTGATATCTGCGTCGTTGATGCTGAGCGATAGGTTGACATTTTCGAACTGTCTGTCGAGGAACCGCAAGCTGCCGGCGGCAAGATCACAGCGCTCGAGCTTGAGACCGGCAAGGCCCCCGCCGGATCGCGCTGCTTCAATGATGATATCGACCCAGCCATCCAGGTCCAGCGTTGGCGCCAGGCCGTTTATCCGCGCAAAACCCGGCGGCGGTAAACTGCCCGTGCCATTTCCCAACTGAATCAAAGCCCGTGACAGTGCAACTTCGCCAGTTGACCCACCTGTCGATCTCGGCAGTTCCAGGCGCAAAAGTATGCGCCCATCCAGTTCTACATCGAGCAAACCTGACGGGCCTTTCAAGGGATAATGCAATACCAAAGGCCAGGACTCACTTTCTGGCTTGTCAAAAGGCGTGGGAAAATCCAGTGCAATGCCAGCCAGTTCCGACCGGACGAAAAGATCAAGCTGCGACTCCTCACCAGCAACCAGGGCCGGGACTACGACAGACACCTGCCAGTCGCTTGCGCCTTGCACCCGACCCAGCACCGTACGGGCTTCGAGCAGGAATTCGGGAAGGATGTCCTTGACTTCGAACCGGCCGGTCATATCGACGCGAAAACGCTCGGGCGCATCGGTATTTCCTCTCAGTTCAAGCTGGGCATCCTCTCCTTTGAACAGGGCCTTTAACCCGGATCCCGTCAGTCCCTGCCTGGTGTAATACACTTTGCCGTTGATGGCTTCGAGCACGACACCAGAACCGGGATCCGAAAATTTATTGTCTTGCATTTCCACCTGGCCATCCACGGACAGCTCACCAGCAGTCCTGCCCAAGGGCACTTGCAGGGAGCCCAGGGTCTCAGCGCGCCCGGAAAATTCGAATCGATCCAGGTTGACCTCCAACTTCTGCTGCAGGGGTGACCGGGCAAGAAAGCCCATCAGGGTGTCAAGCTGGGACTGTGCTTCATATTCGAGCCGCAACAACGGTTGCTTGAGATCTGCAATGGTGGCTGTGACACGCTGCACCGCGACACCGGCAATATCGCCCACCGTGGCTTCAACAGCCAGGGATGGGCCGGTAAACCTGGCAATGGCATCGACTTTTGTGGCCACGGGCCAGGTTGGCGCGTAATCCAGGCTAGCTGCGTCAATCTGCGCGATGGCCTCGAAGCGACCCAAGCCGCTGCGAAAAGGCCAGTCGTCCATGTCACCCAGAATCTGGAACCTGCCCGTCACTAAGTCGCCGTCCAACAATCCACGGCGCAACCATTGCACCACGTTGGTTTTCAGTATCCCTTCAGGCCAGTAAGGGGATAGTTCGCCCAATTTTCCGCGCGACACCTCGACATTCACATCAACGGCGGGGCGCCCATCGTTTCCCGCGAAAAGAGCTTCCCCACTGACGGCAATATCTTCATTGAGCAACTGGCACTGCTGCAATCCCACCTGCCAATGCTCGCCCCAGGTGAGATCAATTTCACATCCGGGCAGGCTGAACGCCAGGGGCCCGGCAAACATTTGTGGCCACTGCACATCGAGGCGACCGGCATGCAGCGACATATGCCCAAACCCCCGCCGCAGGTCGATGGTGCCGTCGAGCCCTTGCAGGTCCGGCCATCTCCCCCAGTCTGCGATGCTGGCTTGCCTGGCCGTGCCAAGAGCCAATTGCAGGCGCCAATTGCGATCCAGGATCAGCTCAAGACCGCTTACACCCCCGGCCGCCGATTTGGGGAGCTTGCTCGGCCAGGGTGTCCCATAAATGGACATTATGTCCCTGGCCAGGCGCAAGGGTACGTCCAGTGGCAGGTAGTCAGCGCTGATCCAGAGCCCAAGGTTCCGTTCAAGATTCCGGGCCAGGGCAACACTGGGCGCAGTCCATGAATGCACGCCGTCATCATAGGCAAGATTGCTGAGATCCAGTCGCCAGTCAGCTTTACCTCCATAGCTCCAGGCCAACCAGGTGTTGAGGTGATCTATCGCGATGCGCTGCTGGCCGTTTTCCAGCCGCCCTTTGCGCAAATCAACCACTCCAGACACAGACAACGCCTGGCCGGTACGCCAGTCACACCATAACTCGGCGCTCAATTTTCCTTCCTTGAGCAGAAATGGATTGGTGGGCAAGCGTTCGTGAACCGGCCCCAGCAGCAACTCGCGAAGCGTCACTTGCCAACGGGCTTCCTCGATGCCCCTGGTTTCAGCCAGCAGCAGTATGCCGCTGGCATCCACTTCTCCAAATACACGGCCACCGTCTTCGTCAGTGAGTCTTGCCTGGAGTGCCAGGGCGAGGACATTACCATCGAACTGAACCCGTGCATCAATTTCCGACAGGTTCAAGCGCACGCCATACTTTTCATCGACGTATTCCAGGTTCGAGTTCTCGAGGATCAGTTCGCCGATTCCCACCAGGCTGCGTAAGCCGGGTGTTTCTCCACTTGCTCCGGTACCAGCAACGCCAAGGCCGGACAGGACGTACTGTCCGTCCGTTGCATGGATCAATTTGAAGTCGGCGCCTATGACGAGAAAGTTGTACAGCGCGGTACCCGGAATCAACAGGTTCAATGGTTTGATGTCCAGAGCGGCCTTGTCGATGGCGACTTCCCCAACTCCGCCTGCCCTCGCTTGCAGGCGGAGTCCCTGTAATGACAAACGTGGCCCAAAGGTCTTCCATTCGCCAGTGAAACTCGTCAGAGTGACAACCTGCCCGAATTCCTTCGACAACCACGCTTCCAGGCGGGGCTGAAAATGCCCACTGTAAGGCATAAGAATCTTGCCAACGCCAACCAGCAGCGCCGCAGAAATAACCACGATGGACAGTACTGTCCAAAACAGCGTGCGCAGTCGACGCAAGATGAGAGTCAGGGCCGCCAAGATTGTCCCGTCCGGCGGCATGGCAATCCGGATTGTCTACAGCAGAACGACATCAAACTGCTCCTGGGAATACTGTTCTTCAGTCTGGAATCGGATGGACTTACCGATGAGTTCCTCCAGTTCAGCCACGGTCGCAGACTGCTCGTCAAGAATTTGTGTTACGACCGCCGGCGAGGCCATCACCAAGAGCTTTTGGGCCTCAAATTGCCTGCCAGAGCGCATGATTTCGCGGAAAATCTCCATGCACACGGTATTGCTGCTCTTGATGGTCCCACGGCCCGAACAAACCGGACAAGTTATGCATAGCCTGTGCTCAAGGCTTTCAGTGGTGCGCTTGCGCGTCATTTCGACCAGGCCCAGCTCCGACAGCTCCGACACTTTGATCTTGGCATGGTCGCGTTCCAGGGCACGGTGCAACGACCTCATGACCTGGCGTTGGTGCTCCTCGTTGTCCATGTCGATAAAATCGACAATGATGATGCCGCCAAGATTGCGTAATCGAAGGTGCCGGGCCAAAACCTGGGTGGCTTCCAGGTTGGTTTTGTATATTGTTTCCTCCAGGTTACGGCTGCCCACAAAACCCCCGGTATTCACATCGATGGTGGTCATCGCTTCCGTCTGATCGAACACGAGGTATCCCCCCGACTTGAGCGGAACCTGGCGTTGCAGGGCAGCTTCGATTTCGTCCTCGATTCCGAACAAGTCGAAGATCGGCCGCTCGCCCGTATAGGCTTCAATGCGTTCACACCAGTCAGGAACGAAGCTTCCGGCAAATCGAAGCGCCTGCTGCAGCGTGTCCGCATTGTCAATCCGCACTCGCTCGACTTTCTCGTGCATCAGGTCACGCAAGGTCCGCAGCGGCAATGACAGGTCCTCAAAAACACAGCTGGCCATTTCTGCGCGAACTACCTGGTCCTGAATTGACTGCCAAACTTTGCCAAGGTATGCCATGTCGGCAGACAAGGCGAAGCCGCTGACTCCCTCGGCATTGGTGCGTACGATGTAGCCATGTCCGCTGGCTTCGTCCCGCACGGTGTGCACCAGCTGCTTGAGCCTGGCCCTTTCTTCTTCCGCTTCAATCCGGGCAGAGACGCCGATGGATCCGCAGTTGGGCAACAGCACCAGGAACCGGGAAGGAATGCTGATGTTGGAAGTCAGCCGCGCACCTTTGGAACCCATTGGGTCCTTGATGACCTGGACGATCACTTCCTGGCCCGGGCGCAGCAGGCTGGCTATCGAGACAGTTGGGGTATCGACGCTCCCCGGGGAAGCATCCTGCCGCATCATGTCGGCAACATGCAGGAAAGCCGTCCGCTCCAGGCCGATATCGACGAACGCTGCCTGCAAGCCTGGCAGGACGCGGGAAACCTGGCCCTTGAAGATGCTGCCAATGTAGCCATTTTGGCCAGCCCGCTCCAGCCAGACTTCCTGCAGCATGCCACCGTCGACCAACGCCACCCGGGATTCCGAGGGCGTCGCATTGATCAAAATTTCCTCGCTCACGGGCGAATATTCATTTCCAGGATGAGCTCAGGATAACACCCGGGGCTCGTGATAAAGTTCAATTCAGGTTAACTTCGGGTAATAACGGGATTCCCGCACAACGCAGCAAGTCGGCAGTTTCAAACAGGGGCAGACCCATCACACCGGAGTAACTACCCGCCAGTCTGCTGATGTGTTGAGCGGCACGACCCTGAATTGCATAAGCCCCAGCCTTGTCCATGGGCTCCTTGATGGCACAGTAGAAAGCGATCCACCGTTCGTCGATAGGCCCAAATGTCACCTCGGAGATACTCAGGCGAAGATCTTCGATCCCGGCAGGCAGGAGCAATGAAACGGCTGAGTACACCTTGTGCGTCTGACCGGACAGGCGGCGTAACATATCTGCTGCATGGTCGGTGTCAGCAGGCTTGCCCATGATTTGGCCATTGAGCACGACCGCGGTATCTGCGGCCAGGACCGGCAAATGGGTGCGTGTGGCGGAAGCCGCCCACCTGGCTTTCTCCAGTGCGATGCGGCAAACGTAATCTGCAGCTGCCTCGCCGGCTAACGCCGTTTCGTCCACGGCGGCGCCAAACACTTCGTATTCCAGCCCGATCTGGTCCAATAACTCCCTGCGCCGGGATGACCCCGAGGCCAATAGCAGTTGGACTGTCATATCGTATTTCCCACGCTTTCAATCCCGGTGATAAGGGTGATTCTGCGTGATGGTCCAGGCGCGGTACAACTGTTCAGCGAGAACGATCCGCACCAATGGGTGGGGCAGGGTCAGCGGGCCGAGCGACCAGCGGTGGTCTGCTTGCGCCAGGCTCTCGTCGGAGAAACCATCCGGGCCGCCCACCAGGAATGCCACATCCCGTCCGTTTTGCATCCATGCTTGCATTTGCGAGGATAGTTCAGCGCTTGTCCACTGCCGGCCCCGTTCATCCAAGGCAATCACGTAATTGTTATCCGGCACCGCCGACAAAAGGGCCTCGCACTCGCGGCGGCGAACTGACTCAATATCTGCATTATGGGATCGCTTGATGGCGGGGATTTCCCGCAATTCCAGGCTCAAACCACGTGAAAAACGTCGGGCATATTCGCACCAGCCCTGTGTGACCCAGGATGGCATTCGCTGGCCGATTGCCACGGCGGTAAGGCGCATGGTTCCTCGTGCTTTTCAGGCTGGCGCGGTGGCGCTGGTACGACGGCTGCTGCTGGTTTCCCAAAGTTTCTCGAGATTATAGAAAGCGCGGGTTTTGGGCAGCATCAAATGCACGATGATGTCATTGAGGTCAACCAATACCCATTCTGCCTGTCCCTGCCCTTCCACGCCCAACGGGGGGCAGCCGGCTACCTTGGCTTTCATGACGAGATTCTCCGCCATCGATTTCACATGGCGGGTCGAGCTTCCCGAGGCGATGATGAACCGCTCAGTTAACGGGTTCTGGGCAGAAACGTCAATTTCCTGGATGTCGATTGCTTTGAAGTCCTCCAGCGCATCGAGTACCAGTTGCCGGAGTTGATGTAAGGTTGGTGCGCCGTGGGCCGCTTTTTTGGTCAAAAGATGTGTCCACCCCTGGTTAATTTAAACAATTCTATCCTTTCAACGGCAGCGCCGCAAAAACTAAAAGTAATTTAATGGTAAAGCCCGTGGGCATGAATGTAATCAATAACTTTGTCCGGCAGGAGGAATCGAACGGACTTTCTCCTTTCAATCTGCTGCCGTATGTACGAAGACGAGATGGCGAGCTGCGTGACTTCCAGGGGCAGAACTGCTCCTGCCACCGAATCGAACAAGCGGCGCGGATCATTGGTCAACCGCGGTTGCACCTGCCGGAACAAGGCGCCCGAGTAGACATGCCGGGACTCCGGTCTGCGCATGATGACGATATGCGCCAGCGCAAATAGCTGCCGCCACTCATGCCAGGAATCAAGGACATTGGCAGTGTCCTGGCCAATCATGAGAAGCAATGGAACTTCACCCACTTGACGGCGAATTTCCGTCAGCGTGTCCACCATGTAGGAGTAACCGCCGCGCCGAACTTCACGGTCATCGGCCGTCAGTTCCATATGGCCCTCCAATGCCAGGCGGAGCATGGCCAGCCGGTGCTCCGCAGAAGCAAAAATAACGGAACGGTGCGGTGGATTGCCAGCTGGCAAGAGCCGCAATTCACCCAGCGACAGCAATTCCCCTGCTTCCTCTGCAGCTCTCAGGTGACCAAAGTGCACGGGGTCAAAAGTGCCGCCAAAAATACCGATCATGCGGGATTTGACCATGGGGTTACTGATTGCACCGGAACACCTGACTATCGCTGCACTGATCGGGATGCGAGAGATCGGCCAGGTCCCGGGCGGGCTTCGCCGGAGCACATTTCCAGCAACAAGCCATTCAGCGTGTGCCAGGGATCGCCGGCCGCACGCCCCTTGCCTTGGCGATCGAGCAGGGCTAGCGCACGGAAAGAATCGCCAATTTGGCGGCCTGATAACCTGCGCAAGGCCTGTCGAAACGCCGGCTGGGTCATCTTGAACACCCGTAGTCGATCAAGCGCCACACTTTCGCTTTCGCCCCCGTGCACTGCGCAATAGACCGCGTTGAGCTGACCCAGCTGATAGCTCAGCGCGCCGGCGACCTCCTGGATCGCAACCCCGGTACGTTGCAGACCGGCCGCGACTTTGACGCAGTCGTCTGCCCGTCCGGCAAGCACACATTCGCCAAGTCGAAACGCATCAAAACGCGAGTTGTTGGCCGAAGACTGGCGGATCATCTCCGCGCTCACTGTGCCGGGCGGATCAAACATTACCAGCTTGTCGATTTCCTGCTGCGCGGCCAGCAGGTTTCCTTCCGCCAGATCGGCGAGCAGACCGACAGCGTCACGCTCCGGCTGCAGCCCACTCGAACGCATGCGTTGTTCAATCCACGCCGGAAGCTCGTGCGCCTTTACCGGCCAGATCTCGATCAGCACACCCGCTTTCGCCACATCGCTGGCCCAACGCGACTTGCGTGAAGCCGCATCCCACTCATCGCATGAGACAAGCAGCAATACGTCCGGATGGGAAGTCTTGACCCAATCGGCAAGCGCTTTCCCCCCGCTCTGTCCGGGCTTGCCGGAGGGCAAGCGCAAATCGATGGTTTTACGAATTGAAAACAGCGACTGTTCCATGCCAGCACTTTGCAGCATGGCCCAGTCAAAATTCTTACCGGCTTCATAAACCACACGCTCTAGATAACCGTGTTGCCTGGCAGCGCCAAGCACCAGGTCACGCGATTCCTGCACCAGTAGCGGTTCGGCTCCGGCTATCAGGTAAACCGGGGCCAATTGTTTTGCCAGGGACCGCTGCAGCTGTTCAGGTCTGATTTGCATCGAACGGGTAATTCACGACTGGCCGCCCACAACTTCCAGGCGCGAAACAAGCAGTCGCGAGATCGTTTCTGCCAGGTCTTGCTTGACGTATTCCTGTTCGCGTGAAAGAGCCAGGATGCGTTGCTCGTCGAAACTGATGTCACGTGTTTGGCGAATGGTTTGCAGGGGAATGATTTCCTTGCCCCCCGCGCCCAGCAGGCGGAATTGCAGCGTATGGCTGATCCGGTATTCCCGCACACGCGCATTATCGCCAATGGTGAGCACTTCAGTGGTAACCTGATTCTGCGGAATTTCCAGTATCGCCGTTGCTTGCCGGGCCGAAACGAAATTCACCCCTGACTGTTCCAGCAACACCCGGACCCTGCGAGCCACTGTACTGTATTCGTCATCAATTACCATCTGCGTCTGATTCATTTCCGGCGGCAATTGTGCACTCCCGCGCAACTGAAAACCACAGCCGGACAAAAGCAGCAGCGCAGTGAGCAGAATCATGTTGCGTGAAGTCATCACCTGCTCAGCCTACTACAATATTGAGCAGGCGGTCAGGAACATGAATCACCTTGTGCACTGGCTTACCCGTCACGTGCCGTTGCACGTTTTCCAGGTCCAGCGCCAATTGCAAGGCTGATTCCCGCGACAATCCGGGCTCGGCTTCCAGGCGCGCACGCACTTTTCCGTTCACCTGTACCACCAGGGTCACCTGCGAACGCACGCGCGCTGACTCGTCGGCTGCAGGCCAGGGTGCTGCATACAAGGGCCCTTTCTCGCCCAGGGCCGCCCACAGCGCCTCGCAAATGTGCGGCGTGATAGGGTTCAGCATGCGCACCACGGCCAACCAGGCTTCCTGCCTGACCGCCTTGCCCTGGCCACCAGGATCGCCGAACTTCGACAGGTGATTGCTCAATTCCATGATGGCGGCAATCGCTGTGTTGAAGGTATAGCGCCGGCCGATGTCATCGCCCACCTTGGCGATGGTGTCATGAACCAGACGTCGCATCTCCCGTTGATCCGGATTCAGCGCTCCGGGATCCAGCGCCTGGCAACTCCCGCCATTGGCATGTTGCATAACCTGGGACCAGATTCGGCGCAGGAAACGGGAAGCGCCTTCGACGCCGGAATCAGACCATTCCAGGGACTGGTCCGGCGGTGCGGCGAACATGGAAAACAAACGCACACAATCTGCGCCGTATCGCTCCACCAGGCCTTGTGGATCAACACCGTTGTTCCTGGATTTCGACATCTTTTCCACCGCCCCGATGGAGACCGCGCCTCCATCTGCGCGCAGCACCGCACCCACTGGTTTGCCTTTTGCATCCCGCGTTATTTCAACTTCAGCAGGGTTGACCCAGCGCACGAAGCCATCCGCAGCTTCGCGGTAGTAGGTTTCTGCCACCACCATGCCCTGGCACAGCAGGTGCGTGGCAGGTTCATTGCCATCCACCATTCCTGCATCCCGCAACAGGCGGTGATAGAAACGAAAATACATCAGGTGAAGAATGGCGTGCTCAATCCCCCCGATGTATTGGTCCACCGGAAGCCAGTACCGGGCGCGTTCGTCCAGTTGCGCCCCGGCCCCGGGGCAACAATAACGGGCGTAGTACCAGGAAGATTCCATGAAGGTATCAAACGTATCTGTTTCCCGTTCGGCATCAGCGCCACACTGGGGACAGGTGGTCTTGCGCCATTCCGGGTCCGCCTTGATCGGTGACTGAACCCCCATGAAGGTTACGTCCTCTGGCAGCACCACGGGTAATTGTTCCTCGGGGACCGGCACCGCCAGGCAATGTGGACAGTAAATCACCGGAATGGGACAACCCCAGTAACGCTGGCGGCTGACACCCCAGTCACGCAGACGGAAATTGACTTTCCGCTCCCCAAGGTCATTTTCTTCGAGCCAGTCAATTGCTTTCTGTTTGGCTTGGGCCACCTCCAGTCCGTCCAGCCAGGCGCTGTTGATGGCCGGACCATCCCCCGTAAAGGCGTCGCCCTCCCAACCAGGCGGTGGCTGCACCGTGCGGATGATGGGCAGGTTGTGGCTCTTGGCAAAATCCCAGTCGCGTTGGTCCTGCCCGGGCACTGCCATGATGGCTCCCGTGCCGTAAGCCATCAGCACATAATCGGCAATGTACAGTGGCACCGGCTTTTCCGTGAACGGGTTGAACAGGTAGGCGCCGGTGAATACGCCGCGTTTTTCAAGACCCCCTTCGAGCGCCAGTCGGTCCATCTCCGATGCGGCCCTGGCTTGGCTGACGAAAGCGCCCACCCGTACTGACTGTGCTGGCGTGGTAACCTGGTCAAGCAGCGGGTGTTCTGGAGCCAGCACCGCATAGGTCATTCCAAAAGCCGTATCGGGACGCGTGGTGTACACCCGGACCTGTAAATTGCGCGGGTCGCGCTGGCCGTCTTCACTGCAAACGCTCATGGCGAATTCAGCGCCTTCGGAGCGCCCAATCCAGTTGCGTTGCATGGTCTTGACGGCTTCCGGCCAGTGCTCCAGTTGATCGAGTCCCTGCAGCAGTTGCTCGGCGTAATCAGTGATACGCAGGAACCACTGTGGAATGGATTTCTTTTCCACCAGCGCCCCCGATCGCCAGCCCCGCCCGTCAACCACTTGTTCATTGGCGAGCACTGTCTGGTCTACCGGATCCCAGTTCACTTCAGAGTCCTTGCGGTACGCCAGGCCTTGTTTCATCAGGCGGGTGAACATGAGTTGTTCCCAGCGGTAGTACTCGGGCTTGCAAGTGGTGACTTCCCGCGACCAGTCGTAGGCAAATCCCAGCCGCTTGAGCTGGGTTTTCATATGCTGGATATTGGTGTAAGTCCAGCTGGCAGGCGCGGTGTTATTACTGATTGCAGCATTCTCTGCGGGCAGCCCAAAAGCGTCCCAGCCCATGGGTTGCAACACGTTACGGCCACACATACGGTGGTATCGGCTGATCACATCGCCGATGGTGTAATTGCGCACATGTCCCATGTGCAAGGCACCTGATGGGTAGGGCAACATGGACAGACAGTAAAACTTTTCGCCGCGGCCGTTTTCGTCCGCGCGGAACGCCTCTTCGTCCTGCCAGCGCTGTTGTACCCGAAGTTCGATTTCTGCGGGTTGGTAAACCTGCTCAGCCATGGTGAAATTCAATCCTCTGTCTCACAGCCGCATTCCCAGGGTTAGCAGACCATTGAAGTGCGGAAGCTTAACTGACCGTCAACACATAAAAAAGGCTCTGGCTAAAGCCGCTGCCAGGAGTTTCCAGCGCAGCATGAGCTCCATGCCGGGACGGGAAATCATGCGGGACATCCTGGGGGCAATCAAGAAGGGGGAGCAACGCAGGGAAGCCCGGCCTGCAAGCACGCTTCAAATCTCCGCTTCAGCCTTGCCACACCCTCCGGATATGCGCTACCAGGCCGTCCAGTCCCGGGATACCGGGCCTGGTTGTTTTGCCGCTACCGGTGAGCGCTGGTTCGATACTGCTGGCCATTACCTTGCCAAGTTCCACGCCCCACTGGTCGAAGGCATTGATATTCCAGACCACGCTTTCCACGAAAACACTGTGCTCATAGAGCGCCAACATCTTGCCGAGATTTTCTGGCGTCAGTTCATCGATCAGGAAAATACTGGATGGCCGGCTGCCGGGCATGATCCGGTGTGGTAATAACTGCTCGATTTGCCCTGGTGATTTGCCTTCAGAGACCATTTGCGCCGAGGTTTCTTCCCGGCCGCGGCCGAGGGCGAGCGCCGAGGCCTGAGCCAACAGGTGAGACAGCAGTTCTGCTTGCGCCGCAGTGTCAGCGTGATCCGGCCGGATCACGCCAATGAAATCCAAAGGCACTACCGCAGTGCCCTGGTGGAAAGCCTGGAACAGGGCGTGCTGCGCATCGGTTCCACAATCACCAAACACCAAGGGTGAGGTTTCAAGCCGCAACGGTTCTCCCTCGCGACTCACCGATTTTCCATTGGACTCCATTTGCACCTGCTGTAGCCAGGCCGGCAAACCCTGCAGGCGGCTGCCATAGGGTATGAGGGCGCGACACGGATAATTGCAGACGTTTCGATGCCAGCAGGACAACAACCCATGGATGAGTGGCAAATTATCCACCGGATGTGCTTCGCAGAAGTGGCGGTCCATGCTTGCTCCACCGGCGCACAGCTGGTCAAAGGCAGCGGGACCCATACTTATCGCAGCAGCGAGGCTTACCGGCGACCACAGTGAGTATCGGCCACCGGTCCATTCGCCCATTTGCATTATCTGGGATTCCGACACACCAAACGCAATGGCTTTGTCAACCGCTGCAGTGACGGCAAAAAGTCGTTGCGCCGACGCCTGCGGATCCAGCGCGCTGTTCTGCCATTGCCTCAGACGACGTGCGTGGGACAAAACTTCACTGGTGGCAAAACTCTTGGAAACCAGGATGATGGCTGTTTCCCGCGGATCAATGGTAGCCAGCAGGCGTTCCCGTTCCCATGCGTCCACCGAGCTGATGAAATGTACTTCTGGTGCTCGTTCAGAACCAGGAAAGGCGTGGCACAACAGGCGCGGCCCCAGAAGTGAGCCCCCTATTCCAACGTGTATTACGTGACGAATGCGTTGGCTGGAAGCAGATTCACCGGACGGCAGGTGGCCCTGGTGCATGGCGGTAGCAATTCTTCGCATGCGCTCAAGCGCTTGTATGCACTCCGTCGCTTCTGTCTTTGACAGCAGCTGATGGAAATTCCGTCCGCGCCAGAGCGTATGCAGAACCGCCCGGTTTTCTGTGTTATTGATGGGTTCACCGGCAAACAGCCGGCGACGCGCATCCGGTACGCCAGCTGCCTCTGCCAGGGCAAAAAGGGCAGAAAAATCATTGCCGTTCAGGGTCGTGCGGGAAAAATCGAACAACAAACCAGGAATCTGGCAGGAAAACTGTTCGAAACGATGCGCAGCAGAAATTATCAGTGAAGCCAGTTGTGGTCGTTTATTGTTGTTTTTTTGCAACATGCGGATAATTTCTTGTACCTGACCGCCGTTATGCATGGCATTAACTCTCCGGATTCAAGGTCACGCTAGGCACTGATATCGTCTTGGCGTATACCGCCCAAAGCCTGGATTGCACGTGCGGTTTTTTCGCTCGCGGCGCGCGAAACCAAGTAGTGAAGCGCTTTCAGGGCCTTACACTACGTCAGTATGCCGCATTTTGGTGCAATTATCGAAGGCAAAAAAAACCTCTCCCCCGTAAAGGGGAGAGGTAGGCTTTTGGAGTGATGTACCCGTCTTTCGCGCCCTGCGACCTTGTCAAACGTTGCAGTTTTACCAAGGTTGGTGGTAATAATACCACTATCCCCTCAAAATGCAAATGCATTTTATGGCAGTCGTTCCACTGCACTTTTACCCAGTTTCTCAAGGCAGTGGCGCGCGCTACCCACACCGGGAATGTTCGTTTCTGGATCGAGTTCGAGCAATGGCACCAAAACGAACGCACGCTGATGCATGCGCGGATGCGGCAGGTCGAGCTCAGGTGTGTGCAGCTGAAGCTGATCACAGCATAAAAGATCGAGGTCAATGACTCTCGGACCCCAGCGGACTGCGTTGCGGATACGACCCAATTGCTGTTCAACGCGCAACAACACTGACAACAATTCAAGGGGTTCCAGTTCAGTCTCAATCTCCGCCACCGCGTTGGTGAATTCCGCTTGTGCCTCAATGCCCCACGGGGCCGTGCGGTACAGACTGGATACGCGCCCGACACGGACCGATTCATTGCGGGCCAGTTCAAGCAGTGCCTTCCCTATCGATTCAGGCCCATCACCCTGGTTGCTCCCGAGTCCGACCAAAGCCCGCATGACTTGCGTCTCAGGGTCGGTTGCCGCCGCGGTGACGCCTGCGTGTGCGAGGTCGCCGCGCCGGTCTGCTGTCCGGTGGCGCAGCGACTGTTACAGGCATGTCTTCCTGCGCCTGGGTCCAGAACTGCCCGAGTGCCTTCAAACCGGGATCTTCTTCACCGCGCAACAACAGGAAGTCATAAGCGGCTCGAAAACGTGGTTCGCCAAGGATCCGCTTCCAGCGCTTGCCGCTTGTTTTGTTCAGGCGCGGCTGCATCGACCAGATTTGCCTGGTAACCGTGCTGAAACGCCGCGGTACGGCCGTGCTGCGCGCCTGTGACTGAAACACTTCATCCCCCGCAGCCGTCCATGCATCCTGCTCAGACGTGCCCGAGGCTGTCAACGCAGCTACGCGTTGCTTGACAGGCTGCCACAACAATGCCGCGAAAAGGAAAGCAGGAGTTACAGGCTTTCCTTCCCGCAAGCGGGAGTCAGTGTTTTCCAGGGCCTTGCGCAGCAATGGCCCGATGACAATCTGGCCCGGCGATTTGCCGGTTTCAAGACCGGGAAATAACACAGTACTCAAACCAAAGCGCTGCAGGGCATCGAGGCTACGCGAGCCATGACCGGTGAGGAAAAGTTTGCTTACCTCTTCAAACAGGCGCGCAGGCGGAACGTCTTTGAGCAAGGCCCCCAGCTCCCGAATCGGAGTCTCGCTGGCCTTGTCGGGTTCTATTCCAAGCTTGGCCACGAAACGTGCGGCACGCAACAGGCGAACCGGATCCTCGCGGTAGCGCACCGCGGGTTCACCGATAAGTCGCAACCGCTTCTCTTGCAGGTCCTTGTAACCGCCTACATAGTCTTTGATGGTTCCGCTAACCGGATCAAGAAACAGCGCGTTAATGGTGAAATCACGCCGGATGGCGTCCTCTTCAACGGTGCCCCAGACGTTATCACGCAGAATCCGGCCATTCAGTTTTTCAAGGTCGCCTTCATCTGCGCTCTGCCCGCGAAAAGTCGCCACTTCAACCAGCGCTCCCCGCTTGCGTACATGAGCCAGTCGAAACCTGCGGCCAATCAGCCGGCAACGCGGGAAAATGGCATGCACTTGATCGGGCGTGGCACTGGTGGCCACGTCGAAATCCTTGGGGGCTTTGCCCAGCAACAGATCGCGCACTCCACCGCCCACGATGTACGCCTCGAAACCGGCATCCTGCAGGTCCTTGACTACCTCGGTTGCATGCGGGCACAACTCCTTGAGGGCGATGCCGTGTTCTAACCCGGTAATTTTGTCGTATGTTTTAATAAAAATCCCTGATCGACCTGTCTGAACAGGATCATTCCCTGGCTGCAATGGTGATTGAATCGGTGGTTGCCAACGAATTCAGATTGAATATGATATCGGCGCTAGTTTACCATGTGCGGCCGGTTCACATTGATACAACCCTGAAGCTCCCTTCGTCTAGCGGTCCAGGACGCGGCCCTCTCAAGGCTGAAACACGAGTTCGATTCTCGTAGGGAGCGCCACTGGTAATTAGTATGCGTGAATGGTTCAAGCGAGCGAGAAGATGACTTTTGTAGTTACCGAAAATTGCATCAAGTGCAAGTATATGGACTGCGTCGAAGTATGTCCCGTCGACTGCTTTCATGAGGGTCCCAACTTCCTTGTCATCGATCCGGAAGAATGCATCGACTGTACCTTGTGCGAACCTGAGTGCCCGGCTGAAGCCATCTTCCCTGAAGACGATTTACCCGGCGGACAAGAGCTTTTCACCCAGTTGAATGCCGAACTGGCTAAAAAATGGCCCGTTATTACCCAGCGCGGGGAACCCCCGCCGGACGCGACAGAATGGGACGGCAAGGAAAACAAGCTGAAACTGCTGGAGCGTGGAGCAAGCGGGGCCGGAGAGTAAGATTCTGGCTTCGGGGATAAACCCTTTTGGTGCACCAACTCATCCCAACCTCTCACCCAAGATGGCCAAAATGTGTTCCGCAGCGTTTGGATCGGCGTCAGAGCCATCTCCATTGATGATGTAAACGCGTGAATTTTCACCGTCAACCCGGATCACGGCCTGATAAATGCCACTGTAGTTTTGCGCATCGTCCCGCCAAAAGGCCAGCTTGCTGAAAAATCCCTCGTTTGGATCTTTTGAGTCGTGCCAGTATTCAAACCGGTAAGCGTAGTCATCCACCGCTTCCGCCAGTGTCAGGCCGCTGCGCTGGATGACCAGGCCCATGCGCCGGAATGTACTTTGGGGTGAATCTTCAACAAACAGATACACCCCATCAGACGCCCAGCGTATGGGCATCAGCGCCTTTCCACCTGACGACTGGCTTGAAACGCGGGGCGGAACAGCCTGAATTTCCCTTTGCGGCAATGGGGAAACGGGTGTGGTGATGACCAGAGCATTGGTTGAGGACGGGTGATCAAGGCCAGCGGGAATTTCCAGTGTCGGCGCTTCCACCGCTGAATAATAGATTGGCTGCTTTTCTTCGCGGTTGAACATTCCGCAAGCAGTTAGTGCCAGGCTGCACGCAATCACCCCGGGGATGACAACCAGCCGAATCGTGTTCACTTCGTCAATTACTGGGAATCTCATATCAGGTTCTCAATTCGCTTCTGCTGGCAATGAGCCCGTGAATGGTGGCAGCCGCAGACTGGCCAGCATGATCACGGGTTCAAATCGCCCAATTCCGCCAAACAATCGTGCAGTGCTTCGCGGTATGAAGCCGAGAG
The DNA here is from genome assembly GCA_035292625.1 of Lysobacterales bacterium. Lineage (GTDB taxonomy): Bacteria > Pseudomonadota > Gammaproteobacteria > Xanthomonadales > SZUA-36 > SHZL01. The sequence goes on from DATDPS010000056.1 coordinate 47,098, forward strand.
GGGTGTCAAAGGCAATCTTAACTGCGGTGAACACAAGGACATTTCATGCAACGCCCATTTTACAGGAATCGGATTGGTTTCGATCATTAATAAATCAAACAGCCGGCGCAATCGTGATTCTTCCAATTCTGCCACCTCCCAGTCATGCCGGGCTGCCGCCTGGCAGATGGCTTTGAACCGTCCGGGCACTACGTTGGCCGCAACGGAAATCACCCCGCGCGCACCATGGCGCATGGCCTGCAAGCAACTGTTATCATCGCCGCTCAGGACCGAGAAGTCCCCACCGCGCAGCCGGCATAGCGCTTCTATCCGCTCCACTCGCCCAACCGCTTCCTTGATTGCGACAATCCGCTCATGACTGGCCAGCAATTGCACGGTTTCCGGCTGCAAGTCAACCCCGGTGCGCGAGGGCACGTTGTAGAGAATTACAGGCAAATCACTGCTGTCCGCCACCGCTCGAAAATGCTGCAACAAGCCATGCTGGGTGGGGCGATTGTAATAAGGAGTCACAACCAATGCAGCGTCTGCCCCATGGTCTGCCGCCATTCGGGTATTGTCGATCGTATGGTCCGTCGCGGCGGCCCCGGTGCCAGCGATCACCGGAATCCGGCCTCTCACCTGGCTGACAACGGCCTTCAGCAGCGCCTGCAACTCTCCCGCACGCAAGGTTGCGGACTCACCCGTCGAGCCCCCTACCACCAGAGCATCCGTACCGGTGTCCAGGTGAAAAGTCACAAGCAGGGCAAGTGCCGCGAAATCAATTTCGCCCGCCTCGTCAAAAGGTGTGACCAACGCTACGATACTGCCTTTAAACATAAATGTTGATTATCCTAGGACGGCTGCATGGTACTTGCGGCACCCCGGGCTGACAAGTATCCTGCACTAGGAGTCTGCGCGGCAGAAATGGCGCCTACTGGAACCCGGAGTTCAATGGTCAGCATCGGCAATAAGGTCGCCAATTTCTCCTTACCCGCTACCGGCGACAAAGCCCTGTCCCTGAAAGACTTCTCCGGCACTCACTTGGTGCTTTACTTTTACCCCAAGGACAATACCCCGGGCTGCACGCTCGAGGGCCAGGGTTTCCGTGACGCATATCCCAGGTTCAAACGCGCCGGCGCCGAAGTGTTGGGGGTATCACGCGACAGCGTGAAATCACATGAAGGATTCAAAACAAAGCACGAATTCCCATTTGCTCTTTTATCCGACACGGACGAGTCAGTGTGCCGTCAGTTTGACGTCATAAAGGAAAAAAACCTCTATGGCAGAAAATTTTGGGGCATTGAACGCAGCACCTTCCTGATCGACAAGAACGGGATGTTACGGCAAGAGTGGCGAAAAGTGCGGGTGAACCGTCATGTTGAAGCGGTGTTGCAGGCTGTCATCTCGCTGCAAGAGTTAAGGGACGTCTGAACCATTATGTACGCGAGCACATAACGGATCAGAGGTCCCCAAATCAACCAAACTATCACAAGGAACTGCCCGCCCATGGGAAGTGAAAAACGCCTGTATATCCTCGATACCAATGTACTGATGCACGACCCCACTGCCCTTTTCCGCTTCGAAGAACACGACGTTTTCCTGCCCATGATGGTGTTGGAAGAGCTCGATGCAGCAAAAAAGGGATTGTCGGAAGTGGCGCGAAACGTTCGGCAGGTCAGCAGGTTCATCGACCAGATGATGCAGCGCCAGGAAATAACCCGCCTTGACGAAGGACTCGAGCTCGTCCTTCCAGAAGGTATCGGATTTTCCAGGGGTAGCGGAAAATTGTATTTCCAGACCAGCATGCCGGAAACGCTTTCCAGCCTGCTGCGGGATGGGTCGTTCGCGGATAATGAAATCCTTTCCACCGCCCTGTCACTGCAGAAGGAGCATCCGGAACGCAAGATCATCCTGGTTTCCAAGGATATAAACCTGCGTATCAAGGCCGCCATTCTCGGCGTCCAGGCCGAAGACTATTACAACGACCGCGCGCTGGATGACCTCAGCATGTTGTATCGCGGCACGCGTAATCATGCTGCCAACTTCTGGGACGATTACCCGGATCTTGAGTCGTGGAACGGGAATGGAAGGACGTACTATCGCTTCAACCTGAAGGAGGAAAATGGCTGGTACCCGAACCAGTGCATATCCATTGGCGATGACAATGGCGTTGAAGCCATCGTCAAGGAACTGAACAAAAGCACGGTCAAACTTCAGCTGGTCGATGACTATTATGAAGGACACAAGAGCGTATGGGGCGTGCATGCGCGCAATCGCGAACAGAACTTCGCGCTGAATTTGTTGATGGATCCGGATATCGATTTCGTGACGCTGATGGGAACAGCAGGCACCGGTAAAACTTTGCTGACGCTGGCAGCCGGCCTGGCACAGGTCATGGACAAAAAGCGTTACAGCGAAATTATCGTGACCCGCGCAACCGTCCCCATCGGTGAAGACATTGGCTACCTGCCCGGAACCGAAGAAGAGAAAATGACTCCATGGATGGGGGCGCTGACAGACAATTTTGAAGTTTTGACCCAACCACAGGAAGGCGGGGAATGGGGCCGGGCTGCCACCAATGACTTGCTGGCCAGCCGGGTCAAGATTCGCGCCCTGAATTTCATGCGTGGCAGGACTTTTCTCAATCGTTTCCTCATTATCGACGAAGCCCAGAACATCACGCCGAAGCAAATGAAAGCGCTGGTTACCAGGGCGGGGCCGGGTACCAAGGTGGTCTGCCTGGGTAACGTGGAGCAAATCGACACGCCCTACCTGACTGAAACGACTTCAGGGCTGACATTCGCAGTGGACCGGTTCAAGGACTGGGCGCATGCCGGGCATATCACCTTGCGCAGGGGTGAGCGATCACGGCTGGCTGACTTCGCCTCCGACGCTCTCTGATTCGGGTTGAACTTCCAGCCCGGCTCGTGGCCAGGCCTTTAAAACGGCCTGCACGAGGGTGGCCAGAGGAATTGCGAAGAATACGCCCCAAAACCCCCACAGGCCGCCAAATACCAGTATGGCCAGAACGATTCCGACCGGGTGCAGATTGACCACCTCGGAAAACAACACCGGAACGAGCACATTACCATCGAGCGCCTGAATCACGCCGTACGCGATCAACACCTGCACAAACTCCAAACTCCAGCCAAACTGAAAATAGGCCACGACCGCAATCGGCAGGGTGGCCACGGCCGCACCGATGTAGGGGATGAGCACAGAAACTCCCACCAGGAAGGCCAGCAGGGCCGAGTATTGCAGGTCCAGCAGGATGAACGTGACATAGCTTGCCGATCCCACGATGAAAATTTCCATCACTTTGCCGCGAACATAATTGGCTACCTGCATCTCCGCTTCAACCCAAACTCCGGTCACCAATGAGCGTTCTTTTGGCAGAAAATTCACCAACCATTGGATCATCAGGTCTTTGTCCTTCATAAAAAAGAACACCAACACTGGCACCAGCACAAGGAAAATAATCAAAGCGAAAAGCATCACAACGGAAGACAAGGACCAGGCAAGCAGTTGCTGACCAGCGCTTGCAACATCTTGCCCGAGACTGCTCATCAGAGCTTGCACCTGCTCTTCTGAAACCAGCTGCGGATACTTTTCCGGCAAGTGCTCCAGCAGATCCTGTCCCTTTGCAAGGTAGTCCGGTAACTGCTGCACCAATTGCGTCAATTGCCGTAAAACACTCGGAATGACGCCAAGCAGCAGGAATACGAGAAGAGCCATGAAACCCAGGAATACGATAACCACGGCCGGCAGACGGCTGAGGCCGGTTCGTTGCAGCGCGACCACCAGTGCTTCCAGCAAGTAAGCCACAACCAAAGCCGCAAACAGCGGCGCCAGCCACCTTCCCAAGCCAATGATGACGGCAAAGCCGACAATCAGAACCACACCCAGGACCACTACCTGGGGGTCGGAAAAGGATCGCTTAAACCAGTTTTTCAGCAGTTCCAAATGTCTTGCCTTTGTCCTGCTCCAGCGCTCGGAGTGGGAAACTGCGATGGTCAAAAGGTCCGATCAATGGACCCGGTCTGAGAGGATTTAGAACGCTTTGGTCCAGAGCGCCTCGAGCTCAAACCGCTGATCCAGGTCGTCGGTCGTCACGCCAAGTACACTGCCACCAAATGCGTATTCTGCGGGAGCATACGCCGCACTGAAGTTCAGCCGGCTGGTTGGCCCGGTGCGGCGGGAATACCCGACAATCAGGGCTTGCTCGGCCAGTTCACCCTTGAGCGCCTGGCTCAGCAGGGCTGAGGAAGGTGAAGGTTGCGACCGGCTGCTGAAGTCGATATGCCATTCCTGCCTGGCGCCATCGGACCAGGTCCATCCAACGGAATAAACCGTCAGGTCTTCCCAGGCAAAACTCGGGCTGGTGGAATCGCCCAGCAAGGACAGCAAGCGGTTGGGCAAATACCGGCTGGGAAAAGCCGTGATGTCGCTGTAGAGCACCCGTTCAACCGCTACGTTGAGCCATGAGCGCGATCCGGTCTTGAAATCCACTCCCACACTGGCGCGTGCCGGGATATCCAGGTCCGCCGGGCTGGCATAGACCCCGCGAAACGCAGCGAAGTCTTCCATATCGATACGCGACTGGTATTCGGTTTCAATCGCAATTCCGCTGAAGATTTCCTGCCGCAGCCCCAGGCTTACGCCTGTGCCGTAGCCCGATTCTTCAAACGGCCGGTAACCGGAACTTGGCCAGAAGAAAGCGTTGTCCGGAGTAGTCGCCGAGAGCAGGCCCAGATTGGCTGCACTGTAGCGCTGGTGCGCGATCACGGCGGCCACGCCCAACACGCCGTTGTCGTTCAACTCGTGTTCGAATCCCGGTGTGAAATACTGCCGTTCAAACATGGAGCCGGTGAAAAGCGAGTCATCGACGGCTTCCGGCACGAGGTACTGTCCGGAGGATTGCCAATCGAAGTTCATGTAAAAATGGGTATCGGCATCTGCGCCGAGGTCTTCCGCAAAGTCCGGCAGGATCAACACGTCGTTATACTGCAGCCAGCTTACGCGGACTGGAGCAACGTTTTCAGGTAGCAAATAACTCGGAGTCAATTCCTGGGCGAGGTATTCCTGCCATGGACCCAATTCGAAGCCCAGAACGTAGAAGGAAGTAAGACCCGTGCCACCCGCCGCGAAACTGGCTGCAGGCAAGCCGACCCAGTTGGCTCCAGCCGCACATGGGGCAAGCGCCAGGAGAGTGGCTATTGAAATGGCAACTTTTGCTTGCAGTCCGGGCACCTTTATCACGCATCTATGCCTTGATGTAGGGCGAAATATGGCAGGAATACAACACAGTGTCAATGTCCCGGCCCATGCCGCCGTTGCTTTTACAAAGCAGCCGGTGACATCAGTGACAAGTTACTGATTTGAATAAGCCAATCTATTTTGGCGCGAGGCGTTTTCACAAACCCTGGCGGGCGCTCAGTGGCTTGCGCGAAAACAAGGCGTTGTTAGAATGCAACAGTCTGGATTCACCGCTTCAGGAGTACGGCTTTGCCTGCAGGTAAACTACGTTCTTGCGTCCTGACCATCGCCGGTTCAGACAGTTGCGGGGGAGCCGGGGTACAGGCTGATCTGAAGGCATTTGCCGCAGCCGGTGTGCATGGCGCCAGCGTCATCACTTCAGTGACAGCGCAGAACACCCTCGGCGTCTTTGCCGTGGATCATGTAGCGGAAGACATGCTGCTCGCTCAACTTGATGCCGTGCTGGATGACCTGCCGGTCCGGGCCGCCAAGACCGGAATGCTCCCCAGCCCGCTTGGCATCGAGCTCATTGCCGCAAGGCTGGCACGATGCAAACCCGGAATTCCCCTCGTGGTCGACCCGGTGCTGATCGCAACCAGCGGTGTTGAACTGAGTGGACAAGCTGCCATGCACGCGCTGCAACAACACATCTTTCCCCTGGCCACTGTGATCACGCCTAACCTGGTCGAAGCCCGAGCGCTGACCGGGCTTTCCGTGAACTCATTGGAGGAAATGGAAATCGCTGGCCGCAAGTTACTCGAGCACGGCTGCACGGGAGTACTGATGAAAGGCGGCCATTTGGAGTCCGGAACGATTACCGACCTGCTCATTACCGCCGGGGGAGCGCTGCCATTTTCGCACCCCGCTCAACCAGGCACTTACCATGGAACCGGTTGCACATTATCAGCAACGGTAGCGGCAAAATTGGCACTGGGCGAACGATTGAAAGATGCTGTTGCCTATGCCATCGGATTTGTCCAGGAATGCATCCGGCACAGCCACCTGCCCGAGCGGGGCACGATCAGGCTTTTGGGGGTTGCTCCGCCGGCCGTTCGATAATCGCAGCGGCAAAAGTCTCGGTCTGGCCAGTGCCACCCAGCACCGTTCACGTGTTCTCCTGAAGCGATGCTTGTGTAAGGCTGTTATTTAAGAATGGTTGGATTGCGCTGTGAAAAGCGTTCCATTTTACATTGCTGCAGAAACAACCAGGCTGCCGGCGGGATAAAACTCAGATGCAGCTCAGCGGCCGTGGCAGCCCTGCGTAGCGGCATGCCTGAATACCAGGGCCCTGGGGAAACAACTGGTAGAGATAGCGGCTGCTGCCTTTCGCCTCGCCAAACTGCTCTTTTGCCTGTCGGACAAGTGCTCGCATCGGCGGCTCGATTTCGTAACGTGAAAAATATTCCCGGAAGATGTGCAGGATGCCCCAATGCTCTGCAGTCAAAACGATGCCATCGAGCAACGCCATGCATTCAGCCACTCGCGGAGTCCAGCTGCCAGCATCAAGCAGGTAGCCTTTCTCATCGAGGGCCAATGTCGTGCCGTCATCGAGTCGTAATTCAGTTTGCTTCATTTCCAGCTCAAGCAGTGGCGGTGCTGGCACACCAGGTCCACGAGGCCCTCATCATCGAGCAATGGCACGCCTCGCTCTGCACAGACGCCCGCAAGTCCATGGGCATGGACGTCTGCGGCCAGGCAGAACATCGGGACAGGCATGTCTGATTGCTCCAAGGACGAAGGCCCAGCCAACAAGGTGACCGCAGTATTCATCAGCACGATGGAATCTGCCATGCCGCAACATGTCCTGCATTCATCCAGTGCCAACGGGTTGGCGTTCATCACCAGGTGCAGGCAGCTTTCGCTGGTTTCACTATCCACGCCTTTGCATCCGGGTTCCGCCTTCATAACACCAGCACCCTGTGGCAGGCCCGCCAGTCTGCCTGCATCTGTTGCCGCGTCGCAGGCTCGAGCGCCAATACGGACCCGGTGCCGTTCTCAAGCAGCCAATCGAACCAGCCGGTATCGGCAAAGGCCGTTATCCTGGTCAGGCCGGGCAGGCTGGCCCACCCCCGGTAACCCGGCGGCAAACCTGCTGCACCGGGTTCTCTGGCGCCAATCAGCTGCAACACCGAGTAACCGAGGAAATACAAGCGTAGTGGCTGATCGAGCGCAGCAGCCACCAGGGCCACATCCAGTTGCGAGCGGGCGGCCCGCTGCTGGTACGGCCCGGACCGCAGCACCAGACCTATGGCTCCGGATACTTCGCCAGCCATCAGAATGTGACGACCCGGTCACTGTGCAACATCAATTCAATCATTTCCGTCAGGCCGGATGGCTGAAAGGGAGGTGCCGCTTCAACATCCAATCGCCGCAGCCGGGATGAACTGCACACCATCAATCGAACCCCTGTCGACGCTGCCAGCTCGGTCCAGGCATCCGCCAGGCCCGGGGTGCCGGCATCGACTGCTTCACCCGCAAGCGCGTTGTAGATGCCGTCTTCGCGGAAAAAAACCGCTGATACCTGCACACCCGATTTGACCGCAGCGGCAACAAACCTCCAGGCTGCGAGCGATAAGCCGGAACCCCAGGGGCTTTCGTTAACGATAACCAGCAACTTCACGATAAAATCACCCGAATACACGAACCAGTCAGGTATCCTGCTGTCTGACTTGCAACCTCAGGACTTGCCGAAACAGGCTTTCCAATACTCATGTTTTCCAGACACCACATTACACGTTTCGGCCTTGCGCTTGCCACCTTCATCGTAAGCATGGCCAGTGTCGCACAGACCGAGCGCGTGACCCTGCCAGACATGGGTGCATCATCGGACACCATACTTTCCCGCCAGGAAGAAGCGGAGTACGCCAAGGCCTTGCTGCGCCAGATGCGCGCCTATGAGGTTCTGAACGAAGACCCCCTGATTGCAGCCTATTTCCAGGACATGGGTTACCGCCTGGTGGCGCACAGCGACCGACCGGACAAGCCGTTTACATTCACCGTTATCAGCCAGCCTGTGGTCAACGCCTTCGCTGCTCCCGGTGGTGTGGTAGCCCTCTATACCGGCTTGATTCTGGCCGCTGATGATGAACACGAGGTGGCCGGCGTGCTCTCACATGAAATCGCACACATAACGCAACAGCACCTGTATCGTGCGGTTGAAAGCGCCAAGTCCATGACCATTCCTCTGGTTCTTGCCATGGTTGGCCTGGTGCTCGCCGGGGGTGGCAGTCCGGAAGCCATCCAGGGCGCCCTCATGAGTGGCACTGCCGCGGCCCAGCAAGCACAGATTTACTTCACCCGCCAAAACGAGATCGAGGCGGACCGGATTGGCGTGCAAACCCTCTACGAAGCCGGCTACGACCCGCGCGGAATGGGCGAATTCTTCGAGAAAATGAACCAAATCACTCGGCCGATGGGAGAAGGGCCGCCGGAATACCTGCGTACGCACCCGGTAAATGTCAGCCGCATCGCCGAAGCCGACAGCCGGGCAGAAAGCCTGCCCAGCCCGCCCCCTACGGATGGCCGGGACTTTTACCTGGTGCAGGCCAGGATACGCGCCACCGTCGAAGAATATCCGGATACCGCGCTCAACTATTTTCGTTTCCGCAGCGAACGGGCTGACATCAGTGAAGCCCAGCAGGACGCACTGGACTATGGTACTGCCATCGCTTTGCAACGCAAAGGCGACTATGCCCAAGCGCGCAGTATCCTGGGCAGCCTGATGGAACGGCACTATCACCTGGCCTATGAACTCCAAACGGCCGACCTGGACCTTGCATCAGACCAGCATGATCTGGCCCGGGAGCGCCTGGCTGGCCTTTACCATACATATGGTGGCAACTACGCCATTGCCATGGCATACAGCAATGCACTTTTATATGGGAACCAGGCCGAGGGATCGAAATTGGCCACTAATGTCCTGCGTCAGCAATTGCTCACGCATCCGGATGACCCCGGCTTGTACGCCCTGTACGCGCGCGCATCCAACATCTCCGGGGACACGGTACGCGCCAGAGAGGCCATAGCCGAAAGCTATTACTTGCGCGGCGGCACGCACGAGGCCATGGCGCAATTGCAGGAACTGGTCGACGGCGAAGACCTTGATTACTATCAACGCGCGCGTATTGCCGCGCGTCTGAATGAACTGCAGATCGAGTTGGTCAAGCTGGACATCGACGAACAACCAACGCCGGGGGAGTGACTCCATGCGCCACGCCAAGGCGCCCCGGTAACGCTTGCCAGTGATGCCGGGCCTGGCCGCCGCAGGCGAACCTGACGGGCTGTCGCAAAGGCTGCCTCTGTCATCAAACCGTCACATGAATCCCCATAATGGGTGGCAGAGAAGGTCAGTGGAAGCAGATGTGAGCAGCAGCGGGCCAACCGTACTGGTGGTTGAAGACGAAGCAGCCATTCGCGATATGATCGCTTTTGCGCTGGAGCGGGCCGGCATGCAGGCCCGGTTGGCCGCCGACGCACAGGAAGCCCTGCTATCCATCAATGCGCAACGGCCCGATATCATACTCATGGACTGGATGATGCCAGGCGTCAGCGGCATCGAATTAACCCGTCGCTTGCGCAAAGAATCCTTTACCGAGGACATTCCGATCATCATGCTCACTGCGCGGGTTTCGGAAGATGACAAAGTCAGTGGCCTGGAAGCTGGCACCGATGACTACGTTATCAAACCGTTTTCACCACGCGAGCTGCTGGCACGGATTCGAGCTGTATTGCGCCGTAGCACCCCGCTCGACAGCAATGGGCAAATAACCGCGGAGCATCTCGTGCTGGATACCATCTCCCACCGCGTTTGCCACCAGGGTGATGAAATCCACCTGGGTCCGACTGAATACCGCCTGCTGGAGTTTTTCATGAGCCATGCGGGCCGTGCCTATAGCCGCGCACAGCTGCTCGACCACGTATGGGGTGCCAATGCGTACCTGGCAGAGCGCACTGTCGATGTGCATATCCGGCGTCTGCGCAGAGCACTTGAACCGGCACGCGTGGACCATTACCTGCAGACGGTTCGCGGGCACGGCTACCGCTTCCTGGCCGAACCTCGGCCGGCCGTGTAGTGGTTTTCGCGGGTGGTCCTGAACCTTGACCGTATCCGCCTGTTCGACCAGCAAAAACATCAACTGGAATTGTGCTGTAGAAACATGATCACCGAATTTCAAAGCCTCACCGGTGCGTTGTCAGATGCCACGCTGGTAATCGATGCCAATGATGACATCACCTGGTGCAATGACGCAGCTGTTGCAATGCTTGGGCTGAGAATACCGGAAGACCTCGGACAGGCGATAACCAACCTGATACGTAGTCCGGGTTTTGCTGATTGGCTGTCATCTGGCGACCGCGCCAATAGCAGGCTCGATATGCCCAGCCCGCGAAATGACAATCGCTGGTGGCATGTCACGGCAGTGCCATTTCAACAGGATCAATGGCTGATCGTGTTACGAGACATCACCGAGATTCACAACGTAGAACGGATCCGCAGGGATTTCGTCGCCAATATTTCGCATGAACTCCGCACCCCCGTCACCGTCCTGCTGGGGTATCTGGAACTGTTACAGGACCACCCGGCAAAAGAAGTTGCCTCAGTGGTCGCGCGCATGCACCTCCAGGCAGCGCAAATGAAAGCTTTGCTGGATGATTTACTGGAACTGTCAAGGCTGCAGTGCGATGAAATCCAGGGCGAGGAGCAGCTTGTCAACGTTCCCGCCATGCTGGAACAACTCAAGGAGCAAGGCGAAGAAATCAGCAATGGCAGTCACTCAATCAACTTTGTAACCGATCCCACGCTTTATCTGAGGGGTGTCGCAGCGGACCTGGAAAGCGCTTTTCGCAACTTGATCATCAATGCCATCCGCTACACGCCGGCTGGCGGAACAATAACGGTGACCTGGGAGGGCGCGGAAGACGGTCCCCACTTTGCGGTGAAGGATACGGGCATTGGTATTCCGGCGCGCGACCTGCCAAGGATCACCGAGCGCTTTTACCGCGTTGGCTCCGGTCGTGGTCGCCAGTCGGGCGGAACAGGTTTGGGCCTGGCGATCGTCAAACACGTCATGAACGCCCACAAGGCAAAACTGGTGATTCGGAGCGAACTGGGTGAAGGCAGTGAATTCGTCTGCATTTTTCCACCTGAGCGAGGCGTTGCAAACCGTATCCAACTGTCCGAACAGCAAGACGCATGACCTCGCCATCTTGAACTGAAGCCTGTCCACATCACGCGGAGAAAAAGATTATTCAGCCCGGCACCGGCCGGGTCTTTTCTGCTTCGGCGAAACCTTTCCAACTTCCACCCACCGCAAAAGTCGATTTCGTCTGAACATGAATCAGTCCATGAGTTCCAAATGGGCGCAGGTTTCGTCACGTAACTGTCACATAATCGAAATAAACTGTCACGAATTTGAAATAGACTGTCACACGATCGAAATAAACTGAGTGCGCCATTGAAGTGGCCACGCCAGCCGGGCGAATTCGGAACATCCCCGGACCGAGCTTTTAATGCGTGGAAAAACGTCATGAATGAACGGGCGGCACCGCCAAGGAGACCTGCTCGATGAACAGATATGTGGTTGCGAGCCTGCTGTTTGGTATGTTGGTGGCAAACCCGGCGGTCGCGCAGGAGCCGGCTACGGAGTACGAAACGATCCGCCGCGACATCGCTGCACTTTCAGAGAGATTGCAAAAACTGGAGCAGGAGAATGCGGCCTTGAAGCAACAGAACGAGGAGCTGGTAAAAGCCATGCAAGGGCAAGCGCCTGTTCCTGCGCCTGCTGTTGCGCAAGCCACGCCGCTGGCGGAGCCAAAGCCCGCACCCGCGCCGTGGTACGAGAACGTCAAGGTGAGTGGTTATGCCTTTGGAGACGCATACGGCCTGATCGACCACCACAACGCCAAGGTCGAGAACCAGACCGGTTTCTGGATCCGGCGTGCTTACCTCACGGTTGATGGCAGCGTATCGGATTCATGGTCGACCCGGCTTCGATTCGAAGTGAACAGCCCGGGGGATTTCGCGACCAGCGGCTTGCTCGACCCGTACGTCAAGGATGCCTACCTGGCCTGGAAAGCTGGCGGCCGGGAACTCTACCTCGGCATCTCCCCAACACCAAGCTTCGACTTTATCGAAGGTTTCTGGGGCTACCGACACATCGAAAAAACCCCGCTTGATCTTTACCGGATGGCTGGTTCACGCGATTTCGGTGTCGCTTACAAGGGAAATGCCCATGATGGCAAAGTCTTCTACCACGCAATGTTGGGCAATGGCTCGGGCGTAAGCTCGGAGACGAACGAAGGCAAGAAAGGCATGCTTAGCCTCGGCTTCAATCTGACGGACAGCCTGACAGCGCAGTTTTACGCGGATTACGAGGATCGACCCAACTCCGCCAACCGTACGACCTATCAAGCGTTCCTGGCCTGGAACGGAGAGCGAAGCCATTACGGACTGCTGTATGCCTGGCAGAACCGTGAAGTGCAGGATGCCCCTGACGAGCCAGTCTCGGTTGCGTCGATCTTCGGTGCCTGGGACATGGCTGAAAAATCAACTTTGGTCGCACGCTACGACCGCAGCTTCGAGGGCTATGCGGATGCCGGCAGGATACCCTACCTGGTCATTGCCGATAACACCGAATTCGATTTCGCGCTGCTGGCCTGGAACTACCAATTGCACAAGCAGATCAGCTTTGGCCCGAACCTCGAGTATGTCTTGTACCACCAGACAAACGGATTTCCGGCACCAGAAAATGATCTCATGATCAGGGCCACGCTCTATTATCAGTTCTGAGCGAAAACCAGGCTCGCGAAACCGGTATCTCGCGGTCAGTTTATTGGCCATGGCCCATGTCATACTCAAGCAGTGAATTTGACCAGGCGGGTACATTGCAAGCAATCGGGTGGCGGCCAGGCATGAACATTCCGCAGCGCAACGACACCTATGCCGCCATCGACCTCGGCAGCAACAGCTTTCACTTGCTGATCGCGCGCCAAGAGCATGGTGAGTTGCGGGTACTCGATCGCATCAGGGAAACAGTCAGGCTGGCTGGAGGCCTCGATCGCGAGGGACGCCTGGACGAGGAAACGAAGCAACGCGCCCTGGCCTGCCTGGCCCGCTTTGGCCAGCGGCTGCGCGGAATACCAGCCAACAACATAAGGGCCGTCGGCACCCAGACCTTCCGCCGGCTCAGGAATGCCAATGCCTTCCTGGTGGTGGCTGAAGCCGGCTTGGCCTGCGGCATCGATATCATCGCAGGCCGGGAGGAAGCTCGGCTGATTTACCTGGGAGTCTCACAGGGCGTATCAGGGCACGAGCAACGCCGAATGGTGATCGACATCGGTGGGGGAAGCACCGAAATCGTAATTGGCCAGGGCCTGGAACCGATGGAAATGGAGAGCGTCCAGTACGGCTGCGTATCACTCACCCGCAAGTTTTTTGCTGATGGCCGGCTCACTGAAAAGCGCTGGCGAAAGGCGCTTGAATGCGTCATGGCCGACATGCAGGAATTGCGCGCGCGCTACCTGGAAGTCGGGTGGCAGAGCGCCATTGGTTCTTCCGGAACCGTGCTTGCCATTACCGAGATCTGCCGCCAGATGCGCTGGGTGGAAAAAGACATCGACGCGGCGGCCGTGTTGCGCTTGCGCGATAAGTTGCTCGGCTTTGGAATCATTGAGGACGTGCAATTGCCGGGCCTGTCGGAAGACCGGCATCCGGTGCTGGTGGGTGGCCTGGTCGTGTTGAGCGCCTGCTTCAAGGTGTTTGATTTGAAAACGCTCAAGGCTTCCCCCTTCGCCTTGCGCGAAGGAGTACTGCATGACTTGCTGGGCCGACTGGAAAACCGTGACCCGCGCGAGAACACGATACAGGCCTTCAGGGTGCGTTATGGAGTGGATCCAGGGCAAGTGGAGCGGGTACGCCGGGTGGCGTTGCAAGCCTTCCGGCAAATTGAAAGCTTTGTCCCGCTGAAGCCCATCCACCAGCAATTGCTCTCCTGGGGGGTTGAATTGCACGAAGCAGGCCTGAGCATCTCCCACAGCCATTATCAGGAACATTCCGGCTACCTGGTGCAGAATTCGGACATGGCGGGTTTTACCAACCAGGAACAATTGTTCCTGGCAGTGCTGGTCCGGTATCACCGGCGCCTCGTGCCGCGCGACTTTGCCCGCTCGCTGCCCACGCGACTGCACGAACCCCTGCGTCATACCCTGTTCTGCTTGCGCCTGGCCTGCATCCTGTGCCGCACACGTGACGATCAGGCGGTGCCTGGCTTCACGCTGCAGGCCGGCGACGAGCGCATCAGGCTTGGACTACCGCCTGAATGGCGGCAAAGCCATCCCCTGACCATGTCCGATATGCAACAGGAAATCACACAATTGCGCCCAATCGGACTGCACTTCAACCTGACTGACATGGTGGTAGCACATGACCATTGATCGGACGCACGGCTGGCGGCCCAGCGCCTCGCGCCTGGCGATTGAAACCCGGGCCAGCCTGTTGGGCGACATCCGTGCATTTTTTGCTTTGCGCAAGGTGCTGGAAGTGGAAACTCCCATTCTGTCCAAGGCTGGCAATACCGACCCGAATATTACCGGTATTTGCACCGCTAGCGCTTCGCCGCGCTACCTGCGCACCTCGCCGGAATACCCCATGAAGCGCCTCCTGGCTGCGGGCCTGAGAGATATTTACGAGTTGGGCCGTGTATTCCGGGCGGGAGAAAGCGGGGCATGGCACAACCCGGAGTTCACCCTGCTCGAGTGGTATCGAACCGGCAAGCAATACCTGGAGCTGGCTGAAGAAGTCATTGACCTGGTGAAGCACTGCGGCAGAGGCCGCTTCGACGGCTGGAGCATTGCGCGCCACACGTATCGTGACTTGTTTCTGAACCATACCGGCCTGGACCCCAAACTTGCGGGTGAATCCGACTGGGCTGCACTGGCTGATGAGCGGGGTATCCAGGCAGGATCGCTGGACCAGCTGCAATGGCAGGACCTGATACTGACGCACATCATTCAACCCGCACTGGATCCGTGTTCGATGACCTTGGTCTTCGATTACCCGCCTGACCAGGCTGCATTGGCGCGCATCCGGCAGGGTGATGAGCCGGTGGCGGAGCGCTTCGAACTATATCTCGGCCAGGCAGAACTGGCCAACGGTTACCAGGAGCTGCCTGACGCGGCAGAGCAGAGGCGCAGGTTTGAACACGAAAATTATTTGCGCGGGATACGGGGAGAAACCACGCCACTCATTGACACCCGCTTGCTTGAAGCACTGCAGCACGGCATACCTGAATGCTCTGGAGTGGCGCTCGGAGTGGACCGCATGCTGATGTGCCTGATGGACCTGGACCGCATCGATGCTGTGCTTGCTTTTCCGCACGACCGCGCTTGAGCCGGCCATGAACGCAAGCCACGACCGCGTTACGGTTCAGGTGTGAGGCGACACTGTGGGCAGGATTACCCGCACGCTGAGACCACCGCCCGCTGCATTGCTGGCCTGGATCTGTCCGCCATGGCGTCCAACAGCCGCGGCCGCAATGGCCAGCCCAATCCCATGGCCGCCACTGGAACGGTCACGTGATTCCTGCACGCGGTAGAACGGTTCAAAGATTTTTTCCAGCTCCGCTTCCGGAACACCGCTGCCATGATCCCGCACCACAATTTCCACTTTGCGGCCGGCCGCATCCGGTCGCAAGGAAAGCTCCACGCCGCGCTCCGGGTCGGTATGGCGCAGCGCATTGCGCAACAGGTTCTCCATCGTTCGCCATAACAGCTCCCGGTCACCGTGGTATCCGATTGGGCCAGGTGACCGCCAGATAATTCCAGGTTTGCCCTCCGCCACTTCGTAGTTCACCACCTCCACCAGTTCGGTCAGTAACTCGGCCAAGTTTAGGTCCTCATCCTGTTTGGGCGTGTGCTCGGAAGACTCACGCAGCAGGCCCAGCACATCATTGACCAGGGACTCCAGGCGCTCACCCTCGAGTTCGATGCGGTCCAGTTCAGAGCGGATGTTATCGGCACCCTTCTTGCGCGCAATCTCCACGGCCACGCTGAGGCGCGCCAGGGGTGAACGCAATTCGTGACTGACATCGCGCAACAAACGGCGGTTGGCCTGCTGCATGGTCTGTAAACGCTCAGCCATGACATCGAAGTCGGCAGACAACTGACTGAACTCATCGTGACGTTGCGGAAAAGGCTGACCCACGCGCGTATTCAAGTCACCGGCGGCGATTTTGCGCGTTGCCTGCCTCAGGCCTTCCAGGGGCGCAGTCAGGGAACGGGCAAGGAAAAAACTGACCAGTGCACTGATCAAAGCCGCGGCCAGGATACGCAAAGCCGTGCCCTGTGGACCCGGTGCGAGAATGGTTGTGGGCGGAATACGGTCAACCAGGTAAATGGTGAAACTGCTGCCGTCCCTGGCAGTGACGGATTCGGCTTCCATGCGCCGGCGCCGCTCCTGCAGAATGCGCAACTCCTCGTCGCGCTGCAGCATCTCCCGTTGCTCGCTGTCGACGACATAAATGTAACTTCGTGAATAACGGGGTACCTGCAGCAATTCATCCCGCGCCGCCGTTGCGCCTTCCGCGGATAAGGAACTCTTCAGTCTTTGGCCAATGCGGAACAATCCACGGGAAAATGTATTGGCGGGCTCCTCCGCCCATTGCTCGCGAGCCAATTTGTCATTGAGCCATCCTATGGTGGCGGAAAATCCCACGATGCTGAGCCACATGGTCAGAAATAGCTTCCAGAACAGGCTGCCCACTGCCGTCAGCGGTTCCTAGGAAACACGGTACTGGTAGCCGATACCGCGGATGGTTTCAATGCGATTTTCACCATCGGGGCCGGGGCCAAGCTTGCGCCTCAGGTTGCTGACATGCATGTCGATGCTGCGGTCATGGGCAACCGGCTCCCGCCCCAACGCGGTCACGTAGAGGTCACGCTTGCTGACTACTTCACCTTTATGCTGCAACAGGGACTGCAGGATGCTGAATTCAGTGCTGGTCAATTCCACTGGCTCGCCGCTTTTGAGCAGTGTGCGGCTGCCCTGGTTCAGCTCAAGGTCTTCGGACTGAAGCAGGGGCTGCAAGGTTGGACCGCCGGAACGGCGAATTACAGCGCGGATACGGGCCAGCAATTCACGCGGATTGCAGGGTTTGGGCACATAGTCATCGGCACCGAGCTCCAGGCCGAGTATCCGGTCCAGGTCGTCACCGCGAGCGGTCAGCATGATTACCGGCAAGCGGCTCTCCTTGCGCAGCTCCTTGAGCACATCCAGGCCGTTCATTTCCGGCATCATGACATCAAGTACGACCAGGTCCAGCCCCGCCTGACGGGCCGCCTGCAGTGCAGTGTTGCCGTTGTGGGCCAACTGCACATTGAAATCCTCGGACTCGAAAAACTCTTTCAACAGTTCGCACAGTTCGACATCGTCGTCTGCAATCAGGATAGAGGTCTGCATGGTTGGGTTCCGCACCTGCTGGCTTTGGCGCCATTCTATCCAATCCGTGCGGTCCAAACAGAAAAAAGCGGTGTATTTCGGCGCAATTCAGCCCCCGACCGGGGTGGTACAACAGAAATTCCAGTTATCCCTGCCGCTCAGGACGCGGGTCTGGCGGTCTCCGGCCTGATCTCGGCCAGGGCTTCATCCACGCT
This sequence comes from Lysobacterales bacterium, assembly GCA_035292625.1. GTDB lineage: Bacteria > Pseudomonadota > Gammaproteobacteria > Xanthomonadales > SZUA-36 > SHZL01. Next base: position 64,978 of record DATDPS010000056.1, read on the forward strand.
GGTATGCCGGATGTCACGGCCATACACCAGGTAGAAAATATACTCGGCGATATTCTGGCAGCGGTCACCCATGCGCTCCAGGGACCGCGCCGCCCACAAGGCATTCAGGATCAGGGGGATGGAGCGCGGGTCTTCGGCCATGTAGGTCATCAGCTGGCGGGTGATGGAGCCGTATTTGGCATCCACCTTGTTGTCCTTGCGCACCACCTCGATCGCCGTGTCCACGTCCAGGCGGGCGAATGCATCCAACACCTGGCGCAGCATGTCCCGCACCAGTCCACCCATGTGGCCCAGTTCCTGACGCATTTCTTCGTTCAGTGTGCCATGCTTGTCTTCAGCCACCATGCGGGCCACGCGCTTGGCCTCGTCGCCGATCCGTTCCAGGTCCGTGATGGTCTTGATGACCGCCATGACCAAGCGTAAATCGGATGCTGCAAGCTGGCTGCACGCGACGATGCGGGTGCACTCTTCATCGATGGTGACATCCAGTGCGTTCACGCGGTAGTCATTGGCCATTACTTCACGGGCCAAAGCCGTATCCGAGGTGACCAGGGCTTGCGCCGCCTGGCCCAGTTGGGCCTCGACCAGGCCACCCATCTTCAGCACCTGGCTGCGCACGTTTTCCAGTTCTTCGTTGAACTGGCGCGATACGTTCCGGCCCATATTCAATTTATCCATGTTCAGATTTCGCTCTTCAGCCGTAGTGGATGCTATGGTTCAATTGTGACGGTATTGTTACAGGCCAGCAATGAACTCATCCCGCGATTGCGTGTACCATCTGCTCAGCACCCCGACCCCAAAATGCGATGCCCCGGAACAAAAGCCGAACAGTCATCATTCGAACCGCCACGGCCAGTGATCTACCGGCCATTGTCAGCCTGTCGTCCGGCATGGACCACAGGACGCCAGCGGTGATCCCGAACAAGCACAGGCAGCATGGTTCAGAGCTACGGGAACGGCTGCTTGACGGTTGTGTGTTGAGCGCCGAACGCGAGGGGGAGATCATCGCTGCCGCTGGCATCGACCTGGAAAATGGCGTGCTCAGTGTACTGGTTTTTACCAATCCCGCGACCGCAAATGCACTCTTTGCAAAGCTGGTGGTGCAGGCGGAACGGTTGGCAGCATGTTTTGGCATGCGCAGGCTGGATGTCGCGGTGACCCCGGCAGTCGACAAGTGGTTTGCCTGGCTCGGTTACACCCCCGGCCCTGGCGCCATGGGCCAGTCACCAAGTGCAAGAAAACGCCAACGGATCCACTTTTCACGGTCCCTGCTGCGTCGCCAGACCCGATTTGCCCGCCAGATCCGGGCCATCGGTGAGCAACTCGGCATCCCCGACGACTACGGCCGGCGGCATCGCCTCGCCCTGCAGAACGAAGCGAGCCAACTCAGCAGCATCGGTCCCGATGTGTTTGGGCGGGAACAATTTCTTGCGCCAAACTGCGCGGCGGCCTGGTTTGGTATGCGCGCTGCTGCGTTCGAAGCAGGCGCGGAACTGCAGGCCGTTTCGGCATTTCGCTCGGTAGGATATCAGCGGGAACTGCTGCAAAAGAAATTGGACAAGGGGCTGACCATGCTGGAGATCCTGTTGGTTTCAGCAGCGCCGGGTTACAGCGAACACCACTCTGGCTACGCCCTGGATATAAGTACTCCTGGCTTTGCGCCACTACAGGAAGAGTTCGAAAACAGCCCGGCTTTCACCTGGTTGCAAAAGCATGCGGGCACTTTCGGATTCAGGCTTTCATTTCCGCAGGGCAACCGGCACAAGCTGGCCTATGAGCCATGGCATTGGTGTTACGCTGGCAAAAGCTGACGCGGTGAGTGCGCTTGAAGCACGGGATTTCAGTGCACGGCTCCCGACACCCGCACTGTATGCCCTGCCCTCCCTGTCACCCGCGCCGTCAGATCGAAAGGCAGGTGAATCTGCTCGAGGCCGAGCTTGACCAACAAGCCGCGCAGTTCGTGCTGCAACAAGGGGTACAGTTGTCGGGTCAAGCTGGCATGATTGGCCGTGAATTGGGCGATATCAATCGGCTCACCGCTGACTTGCTGGTAGATCGCCTCAAACCCGACCCGGGCTTTGAATGATGGCCCCGCCTGCCCTTCGCCGCCACCATGACAGGAAAGCCGCGCGCTGACCTGGTAGGCCGGCAGTGCGGCGCCTGCGTCGGCTTGCGTCGGCCGGGGTGTCAGGTTGAGCTCCACCCTGGCTTCCCTGGTGCCGGGTTCTTTTGACACATTGACCAATTCGGCGCTGAGCTCACTGGTCTGCACGTGCTGTAACACAAAATGGTCCAGGAGATTCATAGGCAGCGCTTCGTTCCGGGGATCAACAGGATGCGACCATCCGTTGCGGGATTCAAGCCGGATTCGTCTTTTCTTCAACCATCCACCACGCGCCAGAAATACCAACTGGCGGCGGAACGGAATGGTGCAAGGTGCTGCGTTTTGCGCAGGACCTGGTCGGGTTTTGGTAATGACTTCATGCGATAAATGACCTGGACACCTTTTTGTATGCCGAGATCAGCTGCCGGCATGACATCCGGCCGGCCCAGGTTGAAAATCAACACCATCTGGGCAGTCCATGGACCGATGCCCCGCACCTGCACCAGGTTTTCCATGACCTCGGCATCACTCATACGGTTAATCCGGCGCATCGGGGCCAGGCTGCCATCGAGTGATTTACGGGCCAGGTCCTGGATGGCAAGCGCCTTGTTCTGCGACAGCCCGACGGCTCTCAGTTCACTAATGGAAATTCCCTCGGCGCCAGCGGCATCTGGTTGGCTGTTTTCAAACAGGGCGCGGAACCGGCCGTGTATCGTGGCGGCAGCCTTGCCGGAAAGTTGCTGGTACACGATGGCCTCCGATAGGGCCGAGAACAGGTCCTGGGGTTGTTCCACCTTTAGTTTCAGCGGTCCAAAGTGGCGTATGAATGCCGCCAGTGAGGGGCACTGATCGCTCAGGTACTGCACCGCTTCCTGGCGATTGTAACGCAGCCGCCTCATGGGTGGCTGCGTCCTGGCAGGTGTGCCAAAGCCAGCCACAACCATGCTGCCATCAGGACCAAACCTCCACCAGGCGCAAGCCAGCCAGGCAGCAGATCGATACCGCTGGCGCGCAAGTACAGGCTGCCGGAAAACAGCAGGGTGCCAAGCCCCAGCGCGAGTCCGCTGTAGGGCAGCGCCGGGTGATAATCCTTCGAGGGCAGCGCAGCTACGGCCAACATGGCCACCGCATGAAAAAGATGGATTTCAAGAGCGGTATGCCACAACCCCGCGTCTGCCGCCGTTGCGAATGACACGGAATGCGCGCCAACGGCAGCCAGCAAAACTGCCGCCAGGCCATACGCCGCGGCGCTGAAAGCCAACCATTGCCGGGCAGCGGATGGCGACACCGTCAGCCCTGCCCGGCGGGCGCCAGCAGGTCTTCCTTCCGCTTGGTCATGAGTTTCCATTGATATTCCGGAATGGAGTAAGCCCAGCCGCTGACTCGGAGGTTGATGTTTTTTACCCGTTTCTCGCGTTCAGCAGCAGTGGGGGCTTCGGTTTCGCCGTACTGCTGTGCCGATTCGCCCTCATCAGCCGCATAGGCAAAGGCCTTGAGGCGCAACCAACCGCTTTCTTCTGCGCTGATGAACTCAGCCTGGATCTCAAGTCCATCAGCCGTTAAAGCGCGCAACCGAGTCGACTGCGACCAGTCCAGCTCCGTGTCCGGTTTCACAGCCTCCAGGCGCAACCCCGCCAGGCTGCCGCCCAGCGCATTCACGCCGAAGGAAGACGCGACTTTCCGGCCTTTCGGAATGTCCGCCAGTGTGAAGTCCGTATCTTCCGCAGATACCTTGCTGATGCTGACTTTTTCGCCATCGGCATGGGCCAGGCTGAGCTCCACCACTTCAGCTTCCGCCAGGTCAATAATGTCGCGCTCCAGCCAATCGGCCGCTTCTCCGGAAACGCTGATCAAACGGTCGATCAGCAGCACCTGGTTCCCATCAGCAAACCGAACATATTGTCTTTCCCTGCCCTGCGCGGCATTTCCCACCAGCAGCTTGAGCATTTCCTCGCCCTCACCGATTTCCACCAGCACAGCGCTGCTGTCCCCGGCCGCAATATCGGTCACTCCCAATCGGTCGAAATAGTCAGGGTTTGATGTTTTCTGCTCGACCACCTTTGCCTGTGCCACGGCAGCCAGCAGCTCTTTGAGCCGGGCCCAGTCAGCCGGGTAGGAATGCGCTTCGTCCACCACCCAGCCGCGGTCCGCGCGGGTCATGCTGGCAACTGGCTGCTGGCCGGCCCGCACGATGCGGACGCGCGCTATGTCGTTGACCCGCTGGTCCAGCCCCGGAACAAGTGGCGTGACTTCAAACACACTTTCTTTTCCGGTCTTTCCCGGCATCAGCAAAAGAACGGTGGCAACGGCGAGGGTTGCCACCAACAACCATGAAACATGCTTCTTGCTCATAGTGCAGCTTGCTCCGCGTTTACATGGTCCGGTTGCCCGCGCCGGCGGCGCACGCCATACAGCGCGGCGATTACCAGCACCAGCAGTGGAACCAGCGCGATGTTGACGATTTTCAGGCGTGTGCCAAGCTTGTCGATGTCACCTTGCAGATCGTGCTGTACCTGACGCAAATCACGCCGGATTTCCAGTTTGCGATCCACGAAGCGTTGCACCTCCACCTGCTGCTCGTCCGTCAGGACCATCAGATCGTCGCCGTCGCGTGCCGCCTGCAGTTCGGTCAGCTTGCGCTCGGTGTCGGCCAACTCCTGCTGCAACCGTTCCTCGGTGGAGCGGTATTCATTTTCGGCCTCCAACTGCAAGGCATTGACCCGGTCAAAAGGCCGTACTGAACTGGCCCGGGTCCGGATGCTGATCAGGTCGCGATTACCCAGCAGGTTGTCCACTGCATTGACCACCAGATCGCCATTGTCGGCAAAGGCGTTGACGATGCTTTGGCCCAAAAAGGCCTGCTTTTGCACCCACACCCGATCGGTCAACACATCGGTATCGGCAAAGATCAGCACGTTGATTCCCTGTTCTCCGGATTGCGCCAGGTGCGCGGGGGCGTCAACACCCTCGGGCGCCGCCGCGAAAGCGGAGCTTGCAGCGCCGCTGATGCGTGCCGCCAGCGTGTAACGGTCGCCACTAGGATTGAAACCCTGCAGCAAATCGGTGGGATTGGCCAGGAAGCGCAGGCGCGTTGCATCCATCGGAGCCGCGTTTTCACTGCTCTGGACCAGCGCCTCAATGTTGGTTTTGGCTCCTTCCAGAGGTTCCAACCAACCGGTAGAGGAGAAGTTCACCACCTCGAGGTCGGCACTGACTATGTCATCAGCGTTCATGCCCTCAACCGGTACCGAAAGGATGCCGATGTGCCTGGATTGGCCGCTACCGATACCAAATTGCAGGTCGCCGACAACCTGAAGGGCATTGAATTGTATTCCCCAGGCGCCAAGCAAGGGATCCAGGCTCGAGGAACTGCCGGCCTGCATCTGTGCCATCGGGTCGCCGGGGTCGCCGCGATCTGACTCCGCCAGCGGGTCGATGAAGGCCAGCAATCGCCCGCCACCGAGCACAAACTGGTCAACCTGGTAGAGCATCTCGTCCCGCAGCCCACGAGGGTGCACCAGCACCAGGACATCGATATCTTCGGGCAGGACGCCAGCCTGTGGATCGATGGTCTCGACATTGAACAACTGGCTCAACTGCGTGTACACCACCCATTCTTCCCGCATGCCCTGGGTGGCGGGGTCGTAGCCAGCCGCCATGGGAAGGCTGGAAAGCAGGCCTATGGTCTTGCGTTCTGGCTGGCCCAGCGAGGAAATCATTTTCGCCAGGTCGTATTCGAGAAATTTCTCCTTGGATGGCTGCAGGAAAGGCATGGTCTGCAAGCCATCGAGGGAGTTGGTCCCGGCGATCCCGAGGTACAGTGATTCGCCACTGGCGCCTACGGGAACGGCCTGCAGTCCATAACGTGCCGCATCATCCTCTTGTTCCGAAAACGGTTCCGGGTCCACCTGGTGAATCCGCACTTTGCCGGCGCTGCGGTTGGCGAACTCATCGAGCAGTTCTTCAACCCGCAGGGCATAGCTCCTGATCTGTGGCAGGTCCCGGCTCGCCTCTGCGGAAAAGAACAGGTAAAGATCAACCGGCTCCTGCAGCCCGGCAAGCACGTTGCGCGTACCCTCGCTCAGCGTATACAGGCGGTTTTCTGTAAGGTCAATGCGCAAGCCGCGGAACAGCCTGTCTGATAACAGGCTGAGCGAGCCGAACAGTACCAAAAGCAATACCAGAGAGGTAGCGGTATAAAATGTTTTTTTCTGCATGATCGGCACCTTCAGTCGGCTTTACGAAGTTCCAGGATGACCGTATTCGCCATCAGCCAGAACAGGATGACCAGGCCGAAATACACGACATCCCGTGCATCGAGCACGCCCTTGGAAATCGCCGCGAAACGGGTCAGGAAACTGAAATTGGCCACCAGGTCGAGCAGGCCCTGCGGCGCCCAGGCGCTGAACAGGCTCATGACCATGGGCAAGCCGCTCAGCAGGAAACCGAAGCACACCACCACGCTGAGTATGAAAGCCACCACCTGGTTGCGCGTCAGGGCGGACATGCAGGAACCAATGGCCAGGAAACCTCCAGCCATCAACCAGCTGCCGATGTAGCCGGTGAGGATGACGCCGTTATCCGGATTGCCCAGGTAATTCACCGTCAACCAGGTGGGAAAAGTCAGCGCCAGGGCAATTCCGATGAACAACCACGCTGCCAGGAACTTGCCCAGGATGGCCTGCCAGGTGGTCAATGGCAGCGTCAGCAGCAACTCAATGGAACCGGAACGCCGTTCCTCAGCCCACAGGCGCATCGAGAGCGCTGGCACGAGGAACAGGTAGAGCCAGGCGTGAAACTGGAAAAAAGGCGCCAGATCAGCCATTCCCCGCTCATAAAATGAACCGATGTAAAAGGTGAATACGCCGGACATCACCAGGAAGATGACAATGAAAACCCATGCCACGGGCGTGGCGAAATAACCGGCGAGTTCACGGCGCGCCACGTTGAGTGCCGCGCTGCCAGCCGATATTTGTTTTACTGATGAGTTCATCACTGCCCCTCCCCGCTGGTGACCTGGCGGAATACCTCGTCCAGCCTGCCGGCCTCGAAACGCAGCTCGTGCACCTCCCATCGATGTTGGCGGATGCAGTCGGAAATTTCTTCGAACAAGGCCGCGCCTGCGAGCGGGAATACGGTCAATTCACCATCCCGGATTTCGACCTTGCGGGCCTGTGGCAACTCGCTCAACACGCTGGCCGCGCGTTCCGGCTGGTCAACCACCAGGGTGACCGCATTATGGTATTTGGACCGGCGCAGCAAACCCCGCGGTGAATCATCCACCAGCAAACGGCCATCCGCGATGATCATGGCCCGGTTGCACAGCGCATGCACCTCCTCGAGCACGTGGGTGGATATGACGATGATCTTGTCGGCGGACATCTCGCGGATCAGGCCGCGCACTTCATGTTTCTGATTGGGGTCCAGGCCATCGGTGGGCTCATCCAGGATCAGCACCGCCGGGTCGTGAAGAATGGCCTGGGCCAGTCCAACCCGGCGCTTGAACCCTTTGGAAAGAGTTTCAATGGTTTGCCCGGAAACATGCTCCAGGTTGAGACGTTCCATGGCGGAGCCCGCCGCTTTGACGACTTCGCCACTGCTGAATCCCCTGGCCCTAGCAATGAATTGCAGGAATTGGCGAACCGTCATTTCACCGTAGGCGGGGGCGCCCTCGGGCAGGTAGCCCATGCAACGCCTGGCAGCCAGGGAGTCGGTAACGATATCGTGTCCATTTATCAAGGCCGTGCCAGATGTTGGCGCCAGGAAGCCGGTCAACATTTTCATGGTCGTGGACTTGCCTGCGCCGTTGGGTCCGAGAAAACCCAGCACTTCGCCCGCTTCGATCCTGAAATCCAGGTCCCTGACTGCTACCAGTTTGCCGTAGCGCCTGGTCAATGCCCGTGCTTCGATCCTGACTTCACTCATGTGCTCTTACCTGTACGGTTGTTATGAAGAAAGCTGTTGATCCGCCTTTCCCTGACCACGAACCAGAGCTCGAATTTCAGGCCGGGGGGATTATATTTCAAGGTGGATCGCGAAGGGCAGAGGATTCCCGGTCCACATTGTAACCTTGTCCGGGCAGGCCGTGGGGTCCCGGCAAACTATGACTTCTGCCACTGTCGCCAGGCACATTCCAGGTTCAGGCTTGCATGCACTGTTGAAAAGAGGAATTCCCGATGAGCATGTGGACCGCCATCGTCATTATCGCCGTTGCGGCCATTATTGCGGAAGCCTATCGCCACCGCAGCAAGGACAAGTTGTCAAAAGCGGATCAACAGGCAATAGCCGCCATCAACCGGCGGCTGGATTCGGTCGAGTCGGACCTGCGCCAGAGGGTAGAAACTCTTGAGCGCATTGTGACCGACCGCAAGGAAGACCTCAGGCGGCAGTTCGACCACCTGGATAAAGCGGGATAGGGGGCAAGGGGCTTCAGATTTGTCCCAGCTCGAAAGCTTTCAATACCGCCCGGGTGCGATCGCGAACGCCCATTTTGGAGAGAATATTTGACACGTGGTTCTTGATGGTGCCTTCGGCCACGCCCAGCGAATTGGCGATTTCCTTGTTGCTGTAACCGCCGGCCATCAGGCGCAGTATTTCGGTCTCCCTTTCCGTGAGCGGATCCGGACGGTCCAGGCTGTAAAAATCAGTCTTGAGATTTTCCAGGCCCTTGAGCAAGCGCTGCGTGACGGCCGGTTTAACGATGGATCCGCCTTGAGCAACGGTCTTGATGGCGTTGACCAGCTCGTCCAGTGACACGTCCTTCAGCAAGTATCCGCGCGCACCTGCCTTTATGCCGGCGAGCACCAGTTCATCGTCGTCGAAGGTTGTCAGGATGATGGTTGGAGGCAAGGTTCCCGCGGCAGAAAGAGCCAACAAAACTTCCAGGCCCGACATTTCCGGCATGCGCATATCCAGCAATACCACGTCCGGCCTGACTTCGGGAATGGTGCGCACGGCTTCGCCGCCATCGGCGGCTTCAGCAACAACTTCGATCTCCGCTGATAGTTCGAGCAGGCTGCGAACGCCTTTTCGCACCAGATTCTGGTCATCGACCAACATCACCTTGATCATGTCACTGCCTCCAGCGGCACCCAGGCATGCAGGGAAAATCCCGCGCCCGGGCTGGATTCTACCGCAAGTTCCCCACCCAGTTGTCGCAAGCGTTCGGCCATGCCGTTGAGGCCGTTACCCGCCACGACCTTGTCCACACCGCGCCCATCGTCGCGGGCGGTCATGGCAACGCCGTTTTCGTCCAGCAACAGGCGGATCCAGAGATTGCGCGCCTGGGCGTGCCGCACGCTGTTGGTGATCATTTCCTGCGCGCAACGCAGCAGGATCTGCGCCCGTAAAGGATCTGTCATGGCCAATTCCTGGGGCAGGTCAAGGTGAATGAGCGGCTCCGGCACGCCTTCCACCAGGGTGCGCAGGGCGGCCGCCAGGTCCACCTTGTCGTCGTCGCGCATGTCACTGACCACTTCGCGCACATCGGCCAGCAACAACCTGGCCAGCGAATGGGCCTGTTGCACATGCTCCAGCGCCTTTCCCTGCACCAGGTGCGTTACCACTTCCAGGTTCAGTGTCAATGCGGTGAGGTGATGACCCACCAGGTCGTGCAGCTCGCGTGCTATGCGCACCCGTTCGGCAATCCGTGTATTTTCAGCCAACAGGGCCTGGGTGGCTCGCAGCTCGGAATTTACCTTGCGCAATTCATCCCGTGCCGCATGCTGGCGCAGCGCCACGACTGAACTCATGAAGGCAAACAGCGAGATTCCAAGGAACAATCCCGCGGTCAATGCCGCATCGGCAAACCGGACGCCGGGAATGGTGCTGATGGTCAGTGCCAGCAAGACATTCTGGCCTAGTAGCCAGCCCATTGCCGGAGCCATCGAGAGCATCCATGGAAGCAGGCCGGCAATGATGAGCAGCAGTATGCCGCCGAGACCTGACCGCGCCATCACGCTCACACCCAGCGCGCAGAATGTCAGTACCAGGACGATCAGCAGGCGATGCCAGAGTGGCGAACGAATGGGCAGTTCGCGCACCTGGTTCCAGTAGGTGAGGCCAAAAATCAGGTGCAACACCCACCACCCGACGTAGTGTTCCCGGTCAAGCGGCGTGGCGGAGATGAATGGCATCAGCAAGAGGGGCACGGATGCGCAGATCCAGGTAAACAGACCCGCGTAGCGCAGCAGCTCCATGGGCTTGAATTGACTGGTCAGGAAAGTCGTTCTGCGCATTGCTTGAAGAACCCAGCCCTTGCCGTATGTGATCAAGTGAGTATATTAGGGAACCTCTTCCATGGACACCAAGGCAGGTTATCTATTTGGTTGGATCCATGCCCCCCGCCGCAAGCAATGTGTTACGCCTGGCGGCGTATGATCACGAGCTGATTGCCTGCCTGCTTGCCAGATTTGGCATGGCGCTGGAGCTTGCCCCGGATGGCCTTCCCATCGAAGGGTCTTTCTGGGGTGACGAGGAAGCAGGACTGCTGGGCAACCGACTGCTGGCCCGGGGCGACACACCACTGCATTCAATCCTGCATGAAACCTGCCATTACGTTTGCATGGACGCCACACGCCGCGCCGACCTGGATACCGATGCCAGCGGCGACTACGATGAGGAAAATGCAGTCTGTTACCTGCAAGTCCTGCTGGCCACAAGCCTGCCCGGTATTGGCCCGGAAGGCATGTTCCGCGATATGGACGCCTGGGGCTACAGCTTCCGGCTTGGCAGCGCGAAGCAATGGTTTGAGCAGGATGCGCAGGACGCCCGGCAGTGGCTGGTGCAGCATGAACTGATCACGCCATCGGGCGCTCCAACTTACCGCTTGAGAGAAAAATGAAAAAAACCTACCTGGTACCCGTGCTGGAGTCATCCCGCTTACGCTTGCGCCCCCTTTCGCTGGAAGACGCGCCGGCTGTGTTCGAGATCCATTCCGACCCGGAAACCCTCAAGTACTGGGGGCACGGCCGCATGGCCACCGAAGCGGAAGCCGCAAACCTGATCCGCGGCAACCTCGAGTGGGTGGAATCGGGCATGAGCATTTACTGGGCGATGGAATTTCTCAGCCGGCCAGGGCTGATCGGCACCTGCACCCTGTTCAAAATGGACGAGCAGAATCGTCGTGCCGAGGTGGGATATATCCTGAATCGGACGTTTTGGGGCCAGGGTCTCATGAGCGAAGCGTTGTCAACCATGATCGATTACGCTTTCCAGACGCTGGAACTGCACCGCCTCGAAGCCGACACTGACCCGAAAAATTCGGTCAGCCTGGCATTGCTGAAGAAATTCGGTTTCAAACACGAAGGTTACTTCCGCGAACGCTGGTGGGTGCACGGCCAGTGGCTGGACAGCGACATGCTCGGGCTGTTGCGCTCGGAATACCCTCCAAACCCGGAAAGTCCTCAAGGTTAGAGCGGGATCCAACCCCGTTGCCAGGCCAGGATGGCGGCAGCCAGAAGCAACAGCACCAGCAGCCAGGGCAGGTAACTGCGTTTTTGCTTCACTGCGGCCCCGGTGAGTACTTTTTTTGGCCTTAGGCCGGGCGCCTGCAGCACCCAGCGGCAACTGCCGATGCGGATCTCGTCACCGCTGGACAAGCTGGATTGCGCCACGAGCTTGCCGTTAACCCGTGTTTCAAAGGAGCTGTCGAGCTGCTTGAGCCGTAGGCCCCCTTGTTCATCCAGGATGATTTCAATATGCCGCGGCGCCACGTTCTCATCGTCGATGACCAGATCGCAGCTTGCCGACCTGCCGACGACAGTCCGCTCTTCCAGTCCGAAACACTGGTTCACCACTTTCCCGGAGGCGCCTTTCAGGCAATAAGTGTTCATTTTGCTTGTCGCGGAATCGACATAATGGCCAGGCCGGGTTTCAGGCTTGCTGGATCATGGCCACGGCCATTGCGGCTATGCCTTCCTGTCGCCCGCAAAATCCGAGCTGTTCGGTGGTGGTTGCCTTGACGGAGACAGCATCGACACCGATCGACAAAACCCTCGAGATGGCCCGGCGCATGGCGTCGGCGTGCGGCGCCACGCGGGGGGCTTCGCAGGCCACCGTCAGGTCCACATTGCCTACCCACCAGCCGCGCTGCTGCAACATGGCATGGACACGCGCCAGCAGGTCAAGGCTGTCCGCACCCCGCCAGGCATCATCGCCCGGCGGAAAGTGGTGGCCAATGTCGCCCAATGCGAGCGCACCAAGTAGTGCATCGCACAAAGCGTGCAGGGCAACATCGCCATCCGAATGGCCTGCCACGCCGTGATGATGTGGAATGCGCACCCCACCCAACATGATGTGGTCTCCTGGCGTGAATGCATGCACATCCAACCCCTGGCCAATCCGAATCTTCACCAAAACCTCCCTATCTGCCTCGCTGCAGCAGGATAAACTCAGCCATCACCAGGTCTTGTGGCCCGGTGATCTTGATGTTGTGCGCGGAACCCGGCACCAGCAAGGGGTGGCTGCCTGCCAGTTCCATGGCTTCCGCTTCATCGGTAGGCACGGTGCCAGAACTGATCGCGGCTTGAATGTTGCTGAGCAGTGGATCGAGCCGGAACAACTGCGGCGTCTGCGCGGCCCACAGCCGGGAACGGTCCACCGTATTTTCGATACATCGTGACGCACCTTCCCGTTTCAGGGTGTCCGTGACCGGGTTGGCCAGAATGGCACCATCCCGGCACCCCGGCGCGTGTTTCAGCAATGCTTCCAGGTCCTCGCCGGGAAGGCACGGCCTGGCAGCGTCATGCACCAGCACCCACTCGCATTCAGTATCCTGCTGGCGAATGTACAGCAGGCCATTGAGCACGGTCTGGGCGCGGCTGCTGCCACCCTGGACCGTTTTCACAGCCGGATAATGCGAGCCGATCAGCTCAGGGTAGATTCCATCATCCGGCGCCAGGGCGACGGTGACAGCGATTACGGCAGGATGCCAGCGCACGGCATCGATGCTGTGAGCAATGACAGGTTTGCCCAGCAGGTGGGCATACTGCTTCAAAGTCGTGCCACCGAAGCGGACACTCAGTCCGGCGGCGGGAATCAGGGCATGTACGCGTAACATGGGGTGTTGGATCTACTCGTTCTCGTCAGGTTTTGCCGGGTTGCCGGGAACGACCTGGTAAAATTCCTCTTCCTCCTTGATCATGCCAAGCTCGCTGCGCGCCCGCTCCTCGATGGCTTCGTAGCCCTGCCTCAGGTCCTCCACCTCCGCTTCAAGTTCGCGGTTACGCTGTTCCAGTTGCTCGTTTTCCAGCGCTTGTTCTGCCACCCTTTGCTCCAGGCGCCGAGTATCCGTAAAGCCGCCTTCGCCCAACCACAGCTTGTATTGCAGCAGGACCAGCAACAACATCAGCACGGCCAGCAGGATACGCATCGCCTCTGACTACCCCCATCCCTCGATATTCTTGAACGCGCCGCGTCCGGCGTAGCGGCCGCGTTCACCCAGTGCTTCTTCGATGCGCAGCAACTGATTGTACTTGGCCACGCGGTCAGAACGGCACAGGGAACCGGCTTTGATTTGTGTGGCCGACGTGGCCACGGCGAGATCGGCAATAGTGGTGTCTTCGGTCTCTCCTGAGCGGTGTGATATCACTGCGCTGTAGCCTGCGTCCGCAGCCATTTGGATGGCGTCCAGCGTTTCCGTCAGGGTGCCGATCTGGTTGAGCTTGATGAGGATGGAGTTGGCGATACCCCGGTCAATGCCCTGCTGGAATATCTTCGTGTTGGTCACGAACACATCATCCCCGACCAGCTGGCAGGACCGCCCCACAATGGCGCTCAGTTCCGCCCAGCCGTCCCAGTCATTTTCTGCCATGCCATCTTCAATGCTGATGATCGGATAGTCTGCCAACCAGCGCTCGAGGTAGGCGGCAAACCCGGAGGAATCAAAACTCCGCTTTTCGGAATCCAGGTAGTAGCGGCCATCCCGATAGAATTCAGATGCGGCAGCATCGAGCCCGAGAAACACCTGCTCCCCGATGCGGTAACCGGATTGATCGATGGCCTTGAGGATGACCTCGACGGCCGCTTCGTTGGACGGGAGGTCGGGGGCAAAGCCGCCTTCGTCGCCCACCGCGGTATTGAAACCCTGCTGGCGCAACAAGCCTTTCAATGCGTGGAAAATCTCAACGCCGCAGCGCAACGCCTCGGAAAAACTGGAAAAACCCACCGGCAGCACCATGAATTCCTGCATATCGACGTTGTTGTCGGCATGGACGCCCCCATTGATGATGTTCATCATGGGCACTGGCAGGCTCAGTCCACCCCTTGCTCCCTGGCTGGCTGCCAGCCGGGCCCAGAGCGGGCGGTTTTCATGGGCAGCCATGGCGTGGGCGGCTGCCAGCGATACGCCGAGCAGGGCATTGGCACCAAGATTGGCCTTGTTTTCGGTACCATCGAGCTCAATCAGGCGATGATCAAGTGCAGCCTGGTCAGCAGCATCTGTACCAACCAGGGAATTTGCCAGGATGGTATTGACGTTACTCACCGCCCGCGCCACCCCCTTGCCCAGGTAGCGGCGCTTGTCACCATCGCGCAGTTCGATGGCTTCGCGCGAGCCGGTCGACGCGCCGGAAGGCACCGCGGTGCGGCCAAAGGCGCCGGACTGCAGCTGGATTTCGGCCTCCAGTGTCGGATTTCCGCGGGAATCAAGGATTTCCCGTGCGTGAAGGGACTTGATGCGGCTCATTTACTCTCCTGTATCGGGCTTGCAGCTGGCGCGCCAGCGTCAAAGGTTATGCTTACTGATGATGTCCAGGTCTTTCAGTGTCGCAAGCAGGGGTTCGATCTGCCCCAGCGGCCAGGCGTTGGGACCATCGCTGAGCGCTTTGTCCGGTTCAGGGTGCGTTTCCATGAATAATCCGGAGATCCCCACCGCGATGGCAGCACGCGCCAGCACGGGGATGAATTCGCGCTGTCCGCCAGACGTATTGCCCTGCCCGCCAGGCAGTTGCACGGAATGGGTGGCGTCGAATACCACCGGGCAGCCGGTATCACGCATGACCATGAGCGAACGCATGTCTGACACGAGGTTGTTGTAACCGAAAGAAGTGCCGCGCTCGCACACCATGAGGTGCCGGTTACCGGTAGCCCTGGCCTTTTCCACCACCTTGTTCATTTCCCAGGGACTGAGGAACTGGCCTTTCTTGATATTCACCGGCTTGCCGGCCTGGGCCACGCGCGTGATGAAATTGGTCTGGCGGCACAGGAAAGCCGGCGTTTGCAACACATCCACGACTTCGGCCACGGCTGCGATGTCCGTGTCTTCATGCACGTCAGTCAGCACAGGCACCCCCACCTGGCGCTTCACCTCGGCCAGGATACGCAGGCCTTCATCCATTCCCGGCCCCCTGAAACTGGCGCCGGAAGTCCGGTTGGCCTTGTCAAATGAGGACTTGTATATGAAGGGAATATCCAGCCGCAGGCAGATGTCCTTGAGCTGGGCCGCGGTTTCCAGCGCCAGCTGCTCGGACTCGATGACACAGGGCCCGGCGATCAGGAAAAAAGGCTGGTCCAGGCCGGCTTCAAATGCGCACAGCTTCACAGCTGGGCCACGTTGGCGGGCAACTCGCCCTGCTGTGCACGCAGCGCTGCTTCGATAAAACCGGTGAACAGCGGGTGTCCCTGGCGCGGATTGGAGGTGAATTCAGGGTGGAATTGGCAACCGATGAACCAGGGGTGCGTGGGCAGCTCGATCATTTCAACCAGCATTTCATCCATCGACAAGCCACTCAGCAACATGCCGTTTTTCTGCAGCACGTCACGATAGCGGTTATTGAACTCGTAGCGGTGCCGGTGCCGCTCGGTGATCACTTCCTGTCCATACAATTTGCGCGCCAGCGAACCATCCCGTAAGCGGCATTGCTGGCCACCCAGGCGCATGGTGCCGCCGAGGTCAGAATCGGCCTGGCGCGTTTCCAGTTTGCCTGATTTATCCAGCCATTCGGTAATCAGGCCAATGACCGGGTGGGGTGTCGTCGGGTCGATCTCCGTGGTATGGGCATCTTTGAGGCCGCACACATTGCGCGCAAATTCAACGACTGCGGCCTGCATGCCATAGCAAATGCCCAGATAAGGGATGGCATTTTCACGCGCATGGCGAATGGCATTGACCTTGCCTTCGAAACCGCGCTCGCCAAAGCCACCCGGAACCAGGATGGCATCGACATCCACCAGTGGGGACAAATTCCCCCCCGACAGGTCGTCCGACTCAATGCGCTTGATCTCGACGTGGATGCGCTGGCGCAAGCCGCCGTGGTACAGGGCTTCGGTCAAGGACTTGTAGGCATCGGAATGTTCAACGTATTTGCCCACCATGGCTACCTTGACCTTGTGGCGTGTATTCTGGCTGCGGTCCACGACTTCACGCCAGTCGTCCAGGTTCGCCGGGCCGGTCTCGAGGCCCAGCCGTTCCACCACGATGTCATCCAGGCCCTGCTCGTGCAGCATGATAGGAATGTTGTAAATATTGCTGGCATCCAGTGCCGTGATGACGGCCTTGGTGGGAACGTTGGTAAACAAGGCAATCTTGGCCCGCTCCGCTTCGCTCAAGGGGATCTCGGAACGGCACAGTAAAACATCCGGTTGAATGCCGATGGAACGCAATTCCTTCACCGAGTGCTGGGTTGGCTTGGTCTTGATCTCGTTGGCGGCGCGCAGGAACGGCACCAGCGTGAGGTGGATGAACATGGCATTGCGGCCGTACTCGACGCCCAGCTGCCGGATGGCTTCAAGGAATGGCAGCGATTCGATATCGCCCACGGTGCCGCCGATTTCCACCAGCGTGACGTCGTAGCCGGCGGAGGCCTGCCGGACCCAATCCTTGATTTCATCCGTCACGTGGGGAATGACCTGGACCGTGGCGCCGAGATAATCACCGCGCCGTTCCTTGGCCAGCACGTTGTTGTAGATGCGCCCGGTAGTGCAACTGTTTTTTTGCCCCATGCGGGTGTGGACAAAGCGTTCGTAGTGCCCCAGGTCCAGGTCGGTTTCGGCGCCGTCGCCGGTGACGAACACCTCGCCATGCTGGAATGGGCTCATGGTCCCCGGGTCGACGTTGAGATAGGGATCCAGCTTGACCATGGTCACTTTCAAACCGCGTGATTCGAGAATGGCCGCGAGCGATGCTGACGAAAGCCCCTTGCCCAATGAAGAGACTACGCCGCCGGTAACGAATACGAGTGATGCCATGCCAGAACCTTGTTATGTCGGGGTTAGGTGATGTCCAAGTTCTGGAAGCACATTGTAATGGAACGGCGCTGCGCATGCTAAGGCTTTCCGCAATTTAAGCACCCGGTTGGTTTCAAGCTTCCATTTGTTGGAGTAGACTGCGCCGTTTTAACACGAATAAATCAACGGAAAAGCGTGTCGCGACAACACAACACCACAGATCGATTCTCGGGCCAAAAAAAACTTTGGCATATTGCCCCCTTGCTGATCTGCGCGCTCGCTATGTGCACCCAAACCTGGGCCGCAGACACCGAACCCGAATCCACCCAGTCCAAGCCCTGGCAAGTGAAGACCTGGAAGTTGCAAACATCCGTGTATACCAAGCATTGGGATTCCGACCCGGAACACGTCAATCACCAGGATATGGTCGACCTCGAGGCCGTGTTTGAAAACAACTACCTGGTGGGTGGCGCCTATTTCAAGAATTCCTTTGGCCAGGATTCCCTGTTCGTTTATTTCGGCAAGGACTGGTCGATGTTTCAATCGAAGTACTGGTACTTCAAGCTGGTGGGGGGCCTGTTGTATGGCTACAAGGATGAGTACAAGGACAAGATTCCCCTGAACGGACTGGGCATTGCCCCCGCCATACTTCCGGCCCTCGGCTTCAGGTACAAATGGGCATTCACCGAATTGCAAATTGCCGGAACAGCAGCCATCACCGTAACTGCCGGTATTCAATTCTAGCAGCGTAAGAATTCCGCTCAGTCTCGCGGCGCCTGTCGGGGTACAATCCGCCCAGCTTGACACGCGTGGAAACCGGCCGGTAAAACAGCGGGCAACCAGCAAATCCTGCATGTACCCATTCGGCGGAGATCCATGAACAAGCAATACCAGGCCAGGGATATCGAGGTGCTTACCGGTCTTGAACCAGTGCGGCGCCGGCCGGGGATGTATACCGACACCACGCGCCCGAACCACCTCGCCACGGAAGTCATTGACAACAGTATCGACGAGGCGCTGTCAGGCTATGCGCGGCAGATTGCCGTCGTCGTTTTCGATGACGGCTCCGTCGAAGTGGCCGATGACGGCCGCGGCATGCCGGTCGATATTCACCCCGAACAAGGCATTTCCGGTGTTGAACTGATTCTCACGCGCCTGCATGCCGGCGGCAAGTTTTCCGACGCCAATTACCAGTTCAGCGGCGGCTTGCATGGCGTGGGTGTATCCGTAGTCAATGCACTGTCGGAACGGCTGGAAGTGTGGATCAAGCGCGACGGGAATGAGTACCACATGAGCTTCCACCACGGGGACAAGGCCTCGGAGCTGGAGACGCTCGGCACCGTCGGACAACGCAACACGGGCACACGCCTGCGGTTCTGGCCTGATCCGCAGTACTTTGATTCGCCCCACTTTTCCATTCCAAGGTTGCGCCACCTTTTGCGGGCCAAGGCCGTGTTGTGCCCCGGCATCGTGGTCAGCCTGAAGATCGACAAGACGGGCGAGAAGGAAGAATGGTGCTTCCAGGAAGGTTTGTCGGACTACCTGAAGACGGAGTTGGTCGGGGAAACACGTCTGCCGGATGAACCTTTCACCGGCAAAATGAAAGGCACGGATTCCGAGGTGGCCTGGGCATTGTGCTGGCTGCCTGAGGGCGGCCAGTTGCAGGAAGGCTATGTCAACCTGATTCCGACAACCCAGGGCGGCACCCATGTCAACGGACTGCGCACCGGCCTGGTGGATGCCGTGCGGGAATTCTGCGAACTACACAACCTCCTGCCCCGCGGAATCAGGCTGGCGCCGGAAGACGTGTGGGAAAAAATCGGTTTCATACTCTCAGTCAAACTGGCCGATCCCCAGTTCAGCGGCCAGACCAAGGAGCGGCTGTCTTCCCGCGCCTGTGCCGCCTTTGTCTCCGGCATCATCAAGGACGCTTTCAGCCTGTGGCTCAACCAGAACGTGGGCGATGGGCAGGCGATTGCGCAGCTGGCCATCAATAACGCGCAAAGCCGGATGAAGTCGGCGCGCAAGGTGGTGCGCAAGAAAGTGACACAGGGCCCGGCCTTGCCCGGCAAGCTGGCGGACTGCACCTCGCAGGACCTGGCCCTGACCGAATTGTTCATGGTCGAAGGCGATTCAGCCGGTGGGTCAGCCAAGCAGGCGCGCAACCGCGAGTACCAGGCCATCCTGCCGCTGCGCGGCAAAATCCTGAATACCTGGGAAGTCGATTCGGAGTCGGTGCTGGCCAATCAGGAAGTGCATGACATCTCCGTGGCCATCGGCGTAGACCCTGGCTCGAACCACATTTCCGGTCTGCGCTACGGCAAGGTCATCATACTGGCCGATGCGGACTCGGACGGGCTGCACATCGCGACTTTGCTGTCGGCGCTGTTTCTCAGGCATTTCACTGCGCTGGTCGAAACCGGGCATGTCTTTGTCGCCATGCCTCCCCTCTACCGCATCGATGTGGGCAAGGAGATGTTTTACGCCCTGGATGATGAGGAGCGTAAAGGTATTTATGAACGTATTACCGCCGAAAACAAGAAAGGCAAAGTAAGCGAAACTCGTTTCAAAGGGCTGGGCGAAATGAATCCGCTGCAACTGCGGGAAAGCACCATCGACCCGGACACCCGGCGCCTGGTGCAATTGACTGTGGAGAATCCGCTGGCAACAAACTCGCTGATGGACATGCTGTTGGCTAAAAAGCGCGCATCCGACCGGAAAGCCTGGCTCGAGGACAAGGGCAACCTGGCCACGGTATGAAAGTGGATGGCAAACCGGGTTGATCCCGGACTCAATTACCAGGCGAATCAAACGATGAACCAGATAACCCAATCGTTCCCGGATCACGAACGCATCCCGCTCAAGGACTACGCCGAAAAGGCCTACCTGGACTATTCGATGTACGTTGTTCTGGACCGCGCCTTGCCGCACATAGGCGACGGCCTGAAGCCGGTGCAGCGGCGCATCATTTATGCCATGAGCGAGTTGGGGTTGAGCGCCGCATCCAAGCACAAGAAGTCTGCCCGCACGGTGGGCGATGTCATCGGCAAGTTCCATCCGCATGGAGATTCGGCCTGCTATGAAGCCATGGTGCTGATGGCCCAGCCGTTCGCCTTCCGCTACCCGCTGGTCGACGGGCAGGGTAACTTTGGTTCGCCGGATGATCCCAAGTCTTTTGCCGCCATGCGTTACACCGAATCCCGGCTGACGGCTTATGCGCGCACCCTACTCGCGGAACTGGGCATGGGAACCGTCGAATGGACACCAAACTTCGATGGCACGCTGAAGGAACCGTCGCTGCTGCCGGCCCGTTTGCCCAATGTCCTGCTCAATGGCAGCACCGGCATTGCGGTGGGCATGTCCACTGACATTCCGCCGCACAATCTGCGCGAAGTGGTCGCCGCCTGTATCCGCCTGCTGGATGAACCCAAGGCAAGCGTGGCGGACCTGTGCGAGCACATCAAGGGACCCGATTTCCCCACCGGGGCCGAGATCATCACGCCGGCTGCAGAGCTAAGCCAGCTGTATGAAACCGGCAACGGTTCGGTGCGCATGCGTGCGGTGTGGGAAAAAGAAAATGGCGAAATCGTCATCACTGCGTTGCCCCACCAGGTTTCCCCGGCCAGGGTGCTGGAACAGATTGCATTGCAGATGCAGGCCAGGAAACTGCCCATGGTCGAAGACCTGCGTGACGAGTCCGACCACGAAGATCCGACCCGGCTGGTGATTGTTCCGCGTTCCAACCGGGTGGATCTCGACCAACTGATGAACCATCTGTTTGCCACCACCGACCTGGAGCGTAATTACCGCATCAACCTGAACATCATCGGCAGCAATGGCAAGCCGCAATTGATGGATCTGCGCAGCCTGCTGAAGGAGTGGCTGGACTTTCGCATGGACACCGTGGTGCGGCGGCTCGGGCACCGCCTGGACCAGGTGGTGGACCGCCTGCACATTCTTGTCGGCTTGATGACCGCTTTCCTCAATATCGACGAGGTCATCCGCATCATCCGCAGCGAAGAGGAGCCCAAGCCCGTGTTGATGAAACGTTTCGAGCTGACCGGAACCCAGGCCGAGGCCATACTGGAATTGAAACTGCGGCATTTGGCCAGGCTGGAGGAAATCAAGATACGCAGTGAACAGGATGCGTTGGAAGAAGAACGCCAGTCGCTGGAAACCATCCTGGGATCCAAAGCACGGCTCAAGACCCTGATCAAGAAAGAACTGAACGAGGATTGCCAAACCTTTGGCGATGCCCGCCGCTCGAAACTGGTCGAGCGGGAAGCCGCACAGGCCCTCAAGCAGGAAGACCTGGTGCCTTCCGAACAGGTAACCATCGTGCTGTCAAAATCTGGCTGGGTGCGCCTGGCCAAGGGGCACGACATCGACCCGGTAACGCTCAGTTACCGGGCCGGGGACGAATTCCAGCACAGCGCGCGCGGCCGCAGTAACGAACTGGCCGTGTTCCTCGATGCGGCCGGCAGGGCGTATGCGCTGCCGGCGCACAGCCTGCCCAGCGCCCGCGGCCTGGGTGAGCCGTTGAGCAGCAAATTCAGCTCACCGGACGGTGCTTCATTCCTTTACTGCCTGGCCGGCGAGCCGGGCCAGAAAGTCCTTTTGGCCAGTTCCTTTGGGTACGGTTTCATCACTGGGTTGGAGAACCTGTACAGCCGCATGAAAGCAGGCAAGGCTATCATCTCCCTGCCTCCCGGCGCCGTCCCGCTCGAACCGGCATTGATCGACACGGTGGCATCCAGCACTGTGGTGTGCGTGAGTTCAGATGGCTACATGCTGGCCTTTGCGCTGGGGGAAGTGCCGGAACTGGCCAAGGGTAAGGGCAACAAACTGATCAATGTGCCGCCCAAACGCCTGAAGAGCGGTGAGGAACGCGTCATCGGACTGATCGTGGTGCGTGAGAAAGATGAAATCCTGGTGTGGGCGGGCCAACGCTATTTGCGCATGGCGGAAAGGGACATCGATAACTTCAGAGGTGACCGGGCACTGCGCGGCCGCAAACTGCCTCGGGGCTTCCAGCGGGTGACGCGCATCGAGCGGGCTCGCGACTGAGAGTCTCAATCCAGGGAGCCTCTGATCAATTATACGCCCGTGCATAATTGATCAGAGGCTCCCTGGAGTGCGGCTTTCGCCGTTAGCATCCAGCAATCCCATGGAAACAAACCAGGCGCGCGGCTCGGCAAGTTCATTCGCGTAGTGGCGCCAGCTGCCGATTGCCGAGGTATAAACCGGTTGCTTGACCTGTTCCGAACTGGCGGTGCGGACTTGTCGCGGGTTTTTATGCGGCGCCAGCATCGGGGATGCGAACGGCAGATCAAGGAAGTCGCACAGAGCAGACACTTCCAGCTCCAGCGAGCCCACCAGTTGCTCATAGCGAACGATCCTGATTGCCGGGCCGTAGCATTGTTGCCAGTGCCGCATCAGCCGGAGGTGCCCGTGGTAAACACGCGCGCACTGATCAAGCCGGTTGCTATAGCCCTGCCCGGGGCTGAAGTCCTGAAAATAGCAGGAGACCAGTGTATCCAGCGGATGTCGCAGCATCCAGATAACACGGGCTGCCGGAAAGAGCGAAAACACCAGGCCCAGGCGCTCAAAATTACGCGGCGCCTTGTCAGTTACCCTGCCCTGATCTTTCTGGCGGAACGGGAGCGCCCGCACATACTGCTGGCGCATCAGGGCCATCCAGGCCAGCTTTTGCGGATCCGGCATTGATTCAACACCATCGCGCCAGTATGCCCTGTCGATGTAGTCCATCAGTGGCAACTCACCGCCCCCCGCCACCACCGGATGCGCTGTCAGGATCTGCTCGCAGAGCGAGGTTCCCGAGCGCGGCATGCCGACGATAAAAATCAAATCCTGCCCGGCGTTTTCAGGCTGCGCTAATTGCGGTTGGACCTGCGGCTGAATTGGAAAAGCTTCGATGGTGCTTGCAACCGCACCTTCCCAACGTTCCAGGTCAAACGGGGAACGTTGCGCCATGCAGTCATTGGCTTGACGGCACAGGGTAAAGGCAGCTGCATGGTGACCACTGGCGCGTTCCTGTTCGGCCAGGAAAAATTTCGCGCTGACAGCCGTATCCTCGTCGACCGCCTGCTCCGCTATCCGGCCCAATGCAGTCAGGGCCGAAGCGGCCCGTTCGGCGCCAGTATCCAGGCTCGCGATCGCAGTCCAGGCCCGCGCATGTCCCGGCGACTGTCCGACAATTTTTTCAAGGCAGTCCAGAGCCAGAGCCCGGTCATCTCTTTCTGCTGCCAACTCGCTCAGGAATAACCAGGCCTCGAGGAATGTATGGTCGGCCGCAATGCAATGCTGCAAGGCTTCCCATGCGCCCGCTGTATCGCCGCAACTGAATTGTACGCGCGCCAGCTGGTAACGATAACCCAGATTGCCGGGTTCCAAACGGCTGGCCGCGAGCGCGTTTTCCAGCGCCGTTTCGCGCCTGCCCAGCTGAATGAACACCTGGGCGGCATGGTGTCGCAGAACCGCGTCTTCCGGTTTGAGTTCGAGTGCGCTTTGCAGGTAATCCGCGGCGGCAAACATATCGCCCTTGGCAGCCAGGCAAACACCCTGCAAATTGAATATCGCCGCTCGCTCGACAGGCTGCGTGACCAGTGGCAACAGCGTGCCGCATGCTGCAAGGGCTGCATCATGCCGGCCCTGCCGGAACGCTTCGACGGCTTGTTTGAAAACCTCCGAAGTTTCAGCCAAGGCGTTCCCTAGAGCAACATTGCACGAACACGTTCGAGCGCGTCCACCAGCACGTCGACTTCCTCGCGCGTGTTGTAGAGTCCAAAGGAAGCCCTGGCCGTTGCGGGAACTCCGAAAAAGTTCATCAGCGGCATGGTGCAGTGATGTCCGGTGCGCAATGCCACGCCGAAATGGTCGACCAGGGTTCCGAGGTCGTGGGGATGAGTCCCTTCCAGCGTAAAGCTGATGACGCCTGCCTTGTCAGCGGCAGTGCCGATGATCTGCAAACCTTCCACGCCCGACAGCCTGGATGTGGCGTAACGCAGAACATCAAGTTCATGCGCGGACACTGCGTCCATCCCTAGTTGCTGCAGGTATCCGACAGCTGCTCCGAGCCCCACCGCACCTGCAATATTGGGCGTCCCGGCCTCGAATTTTGCTGGTAGTTCGTTGTACTCTGTTTTCTCAAAGCTCACGGTGCGGATCATTTCACCCCCACCTTGCCATGGCGGCATGTCTTCCAGGATCCGCTGGCGCGCCCACAAAGCTCCGATACCAGTCGGGCCGTACATTTTGTGACCCGACAGGCAGTAGAAGTCGCAGCCCAGGTCTTGCACATCCACGCTGGCATGCGGCATGGCCTGCGCACCATCAACCAGCACCGGAATGCCGTGCTTCCGGCTCATGGCACAAATGGTCCTGACCGGGTTGATGGTTCCCAGCGCATTGGAAATGTGCACCACCGCAAGTAACCTGACTCGCTCCGACAGCATGCTGTCCAGTTCGTCCAGCAGCAATTCGCCGCGCTGGTTGATCGGCGCCACGCGCAGAGTGGCTCCGGTTTGCTCACACACCAACTGCCACGGCACGATATTGGAATGGTGCTCCATGTGGGTGATGATAATTTCATCACCGGGTCCAAACCGTGAACGCGCGAAGCTCTGCGCAACGAGGTTGACGGATTCCGTCGTGCCACGGGTAAAAACGACTTCCCTGGTGGAGCCGGCATTGATGAACCCGGCCAGGGCAGCGCGCGCCGACTCGTAAAGGTCGGTCGCTTCCTGGCTCAGCGTGTGCACACCGCGATGCACGTTGGCATTGTGCAGCCGGTAGAAAAGATCCGTCGCCTCGATCACGGCCAGTGGCCTTTGAGCGGACGCTGCAGTGTCAAGGTAGACCAGCGGCTTGCCATGAACCTGCCGCGACAGGATGGGAAAATCGCGCCGGACTCGCACGATATCCAGAGGCTGCATTACGCCGGCCCGCGCCGTGATTTCATTTGCCATACATGGTTCAGGCTGCATTGGAATTTTCCTCCACGATGTTCAAACCGGACACGGCTGCATCCAATAAACCAGCGATCTGTTCACCCAGCGCGAGGTCGGAGATACGGGAGCTGACCGCACGGCAAAAAGCCGTTGTCAGCATGCGCCGGGCATCGGCTTTCGCCAGCCCACGGCTGCGCAGGTAAAACACGGCCTGCTCATCCAGCTGGCCGACCGTTGCCCCGTGGCTGGCCTCCACTTCATCGGCGTAAATTTCGAGCTCCGGCTTGGTGTCCATTTCGGCCAGATCGGAAAGCAGCAGATTGGCGTTTGATTGCCGTACCCTGGAGCCATCCGCTCCTGGCCGTATCAGTGCTTTGCCGTTGAAGACCCCGCGGCTGCTGCCGCCCAGCACACCCCGGAAAAATTGCTCGCTGGAACAAGCGGGCGCCTCGTGATCGACGCATATATGGTGGTCGACCAGCCGCTCTCCATCCAGTACGAAAGCGCCGTTCAATTCCGCGCGAGCGCCCGGTCCGGCCAGCCGGCAATACAGGTCGTGCCTCACCAGTCCACCGCCGATATCAATTCCGGCATAGGTGTAGGTGCTGTCCGCAGCCTGATATACATCGCTGAAGGTCAACAGGACACTGTTGTCCGCATCCTGTTGCACGCGGAAATGATGCAATTGTGCGTTCTTGCCCAGGTCGGCTTGCATCACCAGGTTCAAGCCTTGGCCGCCCGAACTTGACGGTGGTTCAACAGCCACCTGTCCTTGCATGCTCAGGTGCTGCTCGAGCAGGTTCAGGCGGGCGCCCTCCTCCAGCAACACGATGAGGCGAAAATTCGCCAACCTGGAAATTCGGCCATCGGCCTGCGCCCATTGGGCAAGACAGGTTCCACCATCGACTCCGGCCGCGACATGGATCACGACACCCTGATCCAGCAACGCGGTATTCAGCGCTGCAAAAGCCCGGCTTCGGCCGCTGAAATCCACCGCCTCGAGCATGCGGCGCAAACGCTCATGGCCGTCGTCCATCAATCCGGTGACTGCATCCCTGAACGTACTCAGGATGACCCCCTCGGGTGCAGCCTGTTCCAGCCAGTGGAGACTGCCGCACCGGAATCCAAAACCATAGCCTTCAAACCCGGCCAGGGGCGTATTCCAGTCCTGCGCATCGGCGGCCGCGGACGCCACAGTGGGTTTCCCATCTATTTCACGCAGCTGTTCGAGCCGTCTCAGGGAAGTATATTTCCAGGCCTCATCCTTGTTGCCGGGCAGGCCGTTCTTCAGCAGTTCACGCGCCGCGGCGGCGCGCAGCGACGGCAACCAACCCGTTCCGTTCGTTGTGGCGACGGCATGCATGGACGCGGCCCACTGCTGTGGCAGTCGTTCAGCATGGGCGTTAAGTGAAGATTCCATTACCGCAGCTTCCACTCAGGCGCTTGCCCGCTGCTGCAGCGATGCAATACCGCCCTGTTCGAGCCAGGTGTAGCCCTGCTCTTCCAGCTTGATGGCCAGCTCTGCATCGCCGCTGGCTGCAATCCTGCCATCGGCCAGCACATGTACCTTGTCCGGAACGATGTATTCGAGCAAGCGCTGGTAGTGGGTAATTACGATGATGGCGCGGTCGGAGCTGCGTAATCGGTTCACGCCCTCTGCCACCAGGCGCAAGGCATCGATATCAAGGCCCGAATCCGTTTCATCCAGTATCGCCAACGTTGGTTCAAGCACGGCCATCTGGAAAATCTCGTTGCGCTTTTTCTCTCCGCCGGAGAAGCCTTCGTTCACCGCGCGATGCAGCAAGTCATCACTGATGTGGAGAATCTCCAGTTTTTCGCGCACCAGGCGCAGGAATTCGATCGAATCGAGTTCCGGCAGTCCCCGGTATTTCCGCTGCGCATTCAGTGCCGCGCGCAGGAAATACGTGTTGTTCACGCCGGGAATTTCAACCGGGTACTGGAAGGCCAAAAAAACGCCTTCACAGGCGCGTTCTTCCGGCGAAAGTTCCAACAGGTTGCGACCGCGAAAACGCACCTCACCGGCGGTGACTTCGTAGCCTTCCCGTCCGGCGATGACATTCCCCAGCGTGCTTTTGCCAGCGCCGTTCGGGCCCATGATGGCATGCACCTCACCGGCGCGGACTTCTAGATTGACGCCTTTGAGGATGGCTTTGCCAGCGACAGTTACGTGCAGGTTTCTGACTTCCAACATGGCTTGTTCGTTATTTCTCATCTTCAAACTCGCATAATGATAGATACCGGTTCGGAGGCGTCGGGTGCTTCCTTACAGGACACGCTCCAGCCGCCCCTGGGCGCTCGGTAATTTGTTCCCGACAAATTACGGTCCTGTAAGGAAGCACCCGACACCTCTCTTAACCGACAGCGCCTTCGAGGCTGACCTCGAGCAGGGCCTTGGCTTCCACTGCAAATTCCATCGGCAATTCCCTGAACACCTGTTTGCAAAAACCGTCCACGATCATGGACACGGCGTTTTCTTCGGAGATTCCGCGCTGCAGGCAATAAAACAACTGGTCTTCGCCAATGCGGGACGTGGTGGCCTCGTGCTCCACTTGCGCCGTTGCATTACCAACCTCTATGTAGGGAAACGTATGCGCCCCGCAGTTCTTGCCGATCAACATGGAGTCGCACTGGGTGTAATTCCGGGCGTTCTCGGCCCTGCGGGAAATACGCACCAGGCCGCGGTACGCGTTCTGCCCCTTGCCTGCCGAAATACCCTTGGAGATGGTTTTGCTGCGGGTATGCCGGCCGAGGTGGATCATCTTGGTGCCCGTGTCGGCCTGCTGGTGATTATTGGTCAGGGCTACCGAGTAGAACTCGCCAACCGAATGGTCACCGCGCAAAATGCAGGAGGGATATTTCCAGGTGATGGCCGAACCCGTTTCCACCTGGGTCCAGGAAATGCGGGAATGATCACCGCGGCAATCGCCGCGCTTGGTGACGAAATTGTAGATACCACCCAGGCCATTTTCATCGCCCGGGTACCAGTTCTGCACCGTGGAATACTTGATGTTCGCATGCTCCAGTGCCACCAACTCCACCACCGCCGCATGCAACTGGTTCTCGTCGCGCATCGGCGCTGTGCAGCCTTCGAGATAGCTGACCTGGCTGCCCTCCTCGGCGATGATCAGCGTGCGCTCGAATTGACCGGTCTCCGCCGCGTTGATGCGAAAGTAGGTCGAGAGCTCCATCGGGCAGCGCACGCCCTTGGGGATGAACACGAAACTGCCATCCGAAAACACCGCCGAATTGAGCGCGGCAAAGAAATTGTCGCGACTGGGCACCACGGTGCCAAGGTATTTGCGCACCAGATCCGGATACTCCCTGGCCGCCTCGGAAAACGAGCAGAAAATCACCCCGACTTTTTGCAGTTCGGCCCGAAACGTCGTGGCCACGGAGACCGAGTCGAACACGGCGTCCACGGCGACCCCGGCCAGGCGCGCACGTTCATGCAGCGGAACTCCCAGCTTGTCATAGGTCTCCAGCAACTTGGGATCGACTTCGTCCAGGCTTTGCGGACGATCCTTATCCAACCGTGGTGACGAAAAATAGGAAATGGCCTGGAAATCGATCGGTGCGATATTCAGGTGGGCCCATCGCGGCTGGGGCATTTTCAGCCATTGCCGGTAGGCTTTCAGACGCCATTCGAGCAACCACACGGGTTCCTTCTTACGCGCGGAAATCCACCTGACCACGTCCTCGTTCAATCCCGGAGGTACCGTGTCCGATTCAATATCGGTAACAAACCCGTGGCGGTATTTTTTGTTGACGAAATGCTCCACGGAGGTATCGGCGCCACTGAACACTTCACTTTTCACGCTGGTCTCCATCACATCGTATTCATTGTCGCAATGCGCAACATGCCGGGAGCCTTCCTCAGCGGTCCGGACATTTCCGCCAGGCTGACCTCGGCCAATGCGCGCGCCACGGCCAGACTGATCCGCTGCCAGTTGCCGCGCAGATTGCAATTGTCTTCCTGGTGACAGAGGCCCGGTTCGACGCTGCACTCGGTCATGGCAATAGGCCCCTCAATGGCCGCAATGACCTCAGCCACGCTGATGCCTGCCGCCGGCCGGCTGACCCGGTAACCACCACTGGCGCCGCGATAGGACTGCACCAGGTCGGCGCCGGCAAGAAGTTTCAGCACTTTGCTGGCAGTTGGCACTTCGACATGAATGCGATCAGCCAACATGTTCGCGCTCAGCGTTTCACCGTCGCGGGTCAGTTCCACCATCAGCAGAATTGCGTAATCGGTCATTTTTGAAATGCGCAGCATAGTGTGCTATCCGTTTCTGCCTTCAATTCAGGACATTTAAATAGTACCACATCAGTCCTATATCAAGTACCTGGGAATTTCCGGCTGGCATTCAAAGTTTCCAGCGCTCCGCGCATAATCAATCAGATGCACAACATTTCCCCGGCCAGTACCAGGGCCTGTTAACATTTACCCAGTCACAGCGGCGATCGTGTAAATGTTAACAGGCCCTAGCACACCGGCTGAACGCCTGGCATCCAAACGCCTGGATGCCGCACGTTCCTGGGCCGCTGGCGTACTTGGGCTGCCTTCGGTTGCGCTCAACCCGGTTTCGGGCGATGCCAGTTTTCGGCGTTATTTTCGCTTGCTGACTCAAAACGGTTCCCTGATCCTGATGGATGCGCCACCCCAGCAGGAAAACATGGCTTCCTTTGTCGATATCGATGCGCGCCTGCTGCAGTCGGGTCTACGTGCGCCGCGGATCCTGCATTGCGACCTGCAGCAGGGTTTCGGACTGCTGGAGGATTTTGGCGACCGGCTGTACCGCGAAGTGTTGAACACCGACACGGCCGGGGCTTTTTTCCCCGGCTTGCTAGAGCTCCTGGCCCGGATGGCCAGTAACACCGACTGCTCCGGCCTGCCGCGCTACGATGACGCCCGCTTGCAGGCCGAATTGGACCTGTTCACGGAGTGGTATCTCGCGCGGCATCGGCAGAAAACCCTGGGAGTGCCGGAGGTGGCTTGCTGGCAATCCCTGTGCCATGAACTGAAACGTTCTGCCGCCGCCCAACCGCAGGTATTTGTGCACCGTGATTTCCACTCCTGCAATCTGCTCTACCAGGAGGGTCAGGCTGCGGGAATCATCGATTTCCAGGACGCGGTCCAGGGGCCCGTGAGCTACGATTTCGTTTCTTTGTTGTGGGACCGCTACATCTCCTGGCCACGATCGCAACTGGAACAGTGGATGGAAACCTTCCGGCTGATGCTGGAGCTGGAAATGGAACCCGCCGCTTGGGTGCGCTATTGCGACCTGATGGGCTTGCAACGCAACCTCAAGATCGTGGGAATTTTTTCCCGGCTGCATTGCCGGGATGGTAAAGCGGGTTACCTGGAAATGATTCCGCGCTTTTACCGCTACCTGCTGGATGTCTTACCACGCTACCCAGAGTTCACTGACTGTCATGCACTGCTGGAGCAACCAGAATGCGCGCCATGATTCTCGCCGCAGGCCGCGGTGAAAGGTTGCGTCCCTTGACGGACGAGCGGCCCAAGCCGCTGCTCGACGTGGGTGGCCGGCCCTTGATTGAATACCATCTCGAACATCTCGCCAATGCGGGCTTTCACGATATCGTGATCAACCAGGGCCACATGGGCGACCTGTTACGGCAAGTGATCGGCGATGGCGAGCGCTGGCGCGTGCGCATCCACTGGTCAAATGAACAGCCCCGGGCACTCGAAACGGGTGGCGGCATTTTCCAGGCATTGCCCATGCTTGGCCCGGCGCCCTTCCTGGTAATCAACGGTGATGTGTGGACGGACTACCCACTCTCGCGGCTGCGCGCCGTCAAGTGCGACTGGGCGCACCTCGTGCTCATAAGGAACCCGGATCACAACCCCGGCGGAGATTTTTCCCTGCACGGCGCAAGGCTGAGCAACACGGGTGAGGCGCTGCATACCTTCGCGGGTATCGGTGTCTATCACTCCCGCCTGTTCTCTCACTGTTCGCCTGGAAAGTTTTCCGTGGTGCCGCTGTTGCGCGCCGCAATCGACGAGCACCTGGTCAGCGGAGAGCTGTATTGCGGTGCCTGGGCGGATATCGGCAACCTGGAGCGCCTGGAAGCCGTCCGTTCAAGCATCGCACAAGCAGGAAGCACACCATCTGCGGGATGATTTATACTACCGGGCTAATAACCGTTTTTTCCGCCGGCGGCCCCAGGCACGGGCCGCACAGATTCCACCGAGGGAGACCAATCGATGACCTTAACCGTGGCTGTGCTGCGAGAGCAGGCTGAGGGCGAACGCC
Source organism: Lysobacterales bacterium (assembly GCA_035292625.1). Lineage (GTDB taxonomy): Bacteria > Pseudomonadota > Gammaproteobacteria > Xanthomonadales > SZUA-36 > SHZL01. The sequence continues at coordinate 96,513 of DATDPS010000056.1, forward strand.
GCGTGGCGCTGGATCCCGTCAATGCCAGGAAACTGGCTGCGAGGGGGTTCAGGGTGCTGGTGCAAAACGGCGCCGGCCAGGCCGCTGGATTCACGGACAGGCAATATGCCGAGGCTGAAATGCTGGATGGCGCCGCGCAAATTCTTGCACAGGCCGATGTGTATCTGTGGGTTCAACCGCCTTCATCGCAGCTGTTGTCCGGCTTGCGGGAAGGCGCCCTGGCACTCGGCATGGTGTTCCCCCACCGCAACCCGGATGTGATCCCGGCGCTGAACAGCCGCAAGGCCAGTTGCTGCGCAATGGAACTGGTGCCGCGTATCTCGCGCGCCCAGAGCATGGATGTGTTGTCATCTCAAGCCACCGTGGCTGGCTACGAGGCAGTGCTGCGCTCGGCTTCGCTGTCGCCACGCCTGATGCCCATGCTGACTACGGCGGCAGGAACCTTGCGACCCTCCACAGTGGTCGTGATCGGTGCGGGCGTCGCAGGCTTGCAGGCCATCGCCACGGCGCGGCGCCTTGGCGCACGGGTGGAAGCCTACGACATTCGAGCCGCTGCCCGCGAGCAGGTTGAATCGCTGGGCGCCAGGATGATCGACACCGGGGTCAATGCCGAAGGCGAAGGCGGTTATGCCCGGGAGCTGACCGCCGATGAAAAGCAACAGCAGGCGGACAAGCTCGCTGAGCATCTGGCCAAGTGTGACGTGGTGATCTCAACCGCCTCGGTACCCGGCAAACCTGCCCCCAAGATCATCAGCCGGCGGATGGTGGAAAACATGCACCCGGGATCCGTGATCGTGGACCTGTCGGCCGAGTCAGGTGGCAATTGCGAGCTGACCGAGCCGGGTAAAACCGTGCACCACAATGGCGTAACCATCGATGGTCCGCTCAACCTGGCCAGCCTGGCGGCAATTCATGCCAGCGAAATGTACAGCAAGAACCTGATCAACCTGTTGGACCTGATGGTGAAAGATGATCGGCTCACTATCGACCGGAGCGATGAAGTCGTTGCGGGTTGCCTGCTCACCCACGGCGGCGAGCTGGTGCACGAAACCACGGCCAAACAGCTCTAAAGCCAGGCAAAACAGGCCATAAAAGACCACTACACAGGATAAGCACATGGAAGGTTTTGTTGCCCTTTACATCTTTATGCTGGCTGCTTTCACCGGCTATGAAGTCATTTCCAAGGTTCCCACCATTTTGCATACACCGCTGATGTCCGGCTCCAATTTCGTTCACGGCATCGTGCTGGTCGGCGCGATGGTCGCGCTCGGCCATGCCACCAGCGTGCCGGAACAGATCATCGGTTTCATTGCCGTGCTGCTGGGCGCGGGCAACGCGGTGGGTGGATACGTGGTGACGGAACGCATGCTGGAGATGTTCAAGTCCAGCAAGGAGATCCGTTGATGGATGGCTTCCTGAGTCCAGGCATCGCCCATGGGCTGATCCAGGTCAGCTATTTCCTGGCTGCCATTTTGTTTATCTCCGGATTGAAGAAAATGAGCCATCCAACCACGGCCAGGGGCGGCATTATCTGGGCCGGTGCAGGCATGCTGGTGGCGACGCTGATCACTTTTGCCGAACCGCAGATGCACAACTACGTGTTGATGACCAGCGCCATTTTCGTTGGCGGCATCCTGGCCTGGTGGTCGGGTAAACGTGTCGCCATGACCGACATGCCGCAGATGATCGCGCTCTACAACGGCATGGGGGGCGGCGCAGCAGCAGCCATCGCCGCCATCGAGTTACTGCGCGTTTTGACCGGCGATGGCCTGACTCATGCTGCATTCGCGGCACGCGAGCTGGCGGTGGCTGGCGCCCTGATCGGAACCATTGCGTTCTCCGGTTCGCTGATCGCTTTTGCCAAGCTGCAGGGCTGGATGCGCAAGGTGTACCGCTTTCGCGGACAGCAGGCGCTCAATGCAGTACTTTTCATTGGCCTGCTGGTGCTGGGTTACCTGTTGGCGCGGACGGATTTTTCCGTGGCGGAATATAGTGCGTTTTTCATTATCGCCCTCACCATCGGCGTGTTGATGACGGTTCCGATCGGCGGGGCCGACATGCCGGTGGTGATTTCGCTCTACAACGCCCTGACCGGCCTGGCGGTCGGCTTTGAAGGTTTCGTGCTGCAGAACCCGGCGATGATGATCGCCGGCATCGTAGTGGGCTCCGCCGGTACGCTGCTGACGCAATTGATGGCCCGCGCCATGAACCGCCCCATCAGCAATGTGCTGTTTTCCGGTTTTGGCACCGGCGATGACGGCAGCAGCACGATGGCGGTCAGCGGCAGCATGAAAGCCATAGATGCCAGCGACGCCGCGATCACCATGGCCTATGCGGAAAAAGTCATCATCATCCCGGGTTACGGCATGGCGGTGGCCCAGGCGCAGCACAAGATCTGGGAACTGGTGAAACTCCTGCTGGAGAAAGGCGTCAAGGTCAGTTTCGCCATTCATCCCGTTGCCGGCCGCATGCCGGGCCACATGAACGTCCTGCTGGCTGAAGCCGGCGTGCCCTACGATCTCATCTACGACCTCGAGGATATCAACAGCCAGTTTCCCACGACAGACGTGGCGCTGGTCATTGGCGCCAACGACGTGGTCAATCCTGCGGCGCGCAAGGACACCTCCAGCCCGATTTACGGCATGCCCATCCTGGATGCCGACAAGGCGCGCAATGTATTCGTCATCAAGCGCGGCCAGGGTACCGGGTTTTCGGGCATCGAAAACCTGCTGTTCTTCGAGGATAACACCCGTATGTGTTACGGCGATGCGCAAGCCGTGGCACAGAAGCTCATAGCGGGAGTGAAAGCCATGTAGTTGCATTTAGTGTGGTAGTGATGTATAACACCTTAACACACAAGCTCAAGGAATCTGCAATGAAATTTACTCCCCTGGCGTTACTCGCGGCCGTATCGATATTCATCCTCACAGCCTGTGGTAAAGACGAAGCGCCAGAAAGCGCCGGCGCTACCGGAAATGCATTGCTGGCCTATGCGCCAACGGGTTCTCCCTACCTGGGAGGCAACCTCGAACCGACACCCAGCGAAGTCATCGACGGCTTCCTGCAAAAATGGGAGCCTGTGACCACGACACTGCAATCCCAGTTGGGCAGCATCCGTACACAATTGGAAAATGCGCCCGACGCAACCGATACGCCCCACCGGCTGGCCCTGTCGCTGTTGCAGGAGCTGGACGGAAAATTCAATCGTCAGGGCCTGGAGAGCCTGGGTTTCGACTTGCAGGCACACCATGTGGTTTATGCCCTGGGCGGTGCATTCCCCGTCGCGCGCATGGGCCTCGGGGACGCAGCGGCACTCAAGGCCACCGTGCAGCGGGTATTGGAACGCGCGGGCGTCAACGCCCCGGAGGTAATTTTCGCGGGGCAGGCTTACTGGCGGCTGGATAGCGAAAGCCTTACTCTTGGCGCCGGTGAGAGCGATAGTCCCGTCGCGATTTACATTGCCATCCGTGAAGATCACCTTGCCCTGGGCGTATTTCCCGACTCTGTTGCAGGCGAGTTGTTGCCCTTGTTCCTGGGAACGCAAAAACCACAGTCATCAGATGCCGAATCCCGTCTGCAAGCCACCAGCGGCAAGTACGGCCACACGCCGTATTTTTCCGCCCTGGTTGACCTGCAGTTGCTGGCCGATCAATTCCTCGCGCCCGGCACCGCGCTGGCCCGGGCGCTCGGTAGCGAATATGCGGCAGAGCTTGAGACCTTCGGGGACACCTGTAAAGCGGAGTTCAGGGAGATCATCAGCCACGCCCCGCGCCTGGTCATGGGCGTCACCGAATTACAGCCTGCCGCCATAGGCATGCAGTACGTCGTCGAAACCGATTCAACCCTGGCGCAACAGCTGGCCGCCCTGCTCACGGATGTACCCGGCGCAGACATGCAGACCTCCCGCCTGGTGGATTTTTCTTTTGGCATCAATGTCGGTGCATTGCGTGATTTACTGCGGGAAAAGGCCCTGGCCATTGTCCAGGCGCCCTACCAATGTGCAAAATTGCAGGATCTGAATGAGCGGGCGACTGAAGGCCTGGCCCAGCTTGAACAGCCCATGCCGCCCCTCGTCAACAACTTCCGCGGCCTGCGCGTCAGTCTGAGCAAGCTCAGCGTGGGGCAAGCGACTCCTGAATCGGCGGAAGGCCTGATTGCCGTGCATGTCGAACAGCCGGAGATGTTTGTCGGTATGGCGCAAATGTTCCTGCCGGATTTATCTGGTTTGAACTTGCTAAAAGGTGAGCCACCGATACCTTTGCCACCCAACCTGATGCCGATTCCGGATCTCGTGGCCTTTGCTGCATTGAGCGATACGGCGATCGGCATTTCCGTGGGAGCGGGCGAGGAAAATGCCCTGAAACCCTACCTCGAGAGTAAAACCCCCAACAACGGGAAGTTCCTGTCCGTAAGTTACGACACCGCGACTTATCTCGATTTCACCTCCAGCTTAAGTGAAGGGTGGCAGGACCCGGGTCAAAGCAATGCCGAAGTGGTCGTCGATGCAATCGCGGGCGTTGATCAGGAAGCCACGGCCCGGGAAATCACCGATGCGTTACGGCAGTCCTACAAGGCCATGGCCAACCGCTCGCTGGTCAGTATCGGCTTCACGGAAAACGGTTTGGTCATCGACAGCCGCATGACGTTTAAGTAGGCAGCTACTCGGCGTCGTTTACGGTACCGGCTCCCATTAGGCGAGCCGTCGAGCGGAGCGGCTGTCCAGGGGGCAAATGGACGGGAAGTCCATTTGAGGCCGCCCACGGCGGGATGCCGTGTGAGGCCGACCCCTGAAGCCAGGCGCAGAGCGAGGGAAGCCCGAAGGGCCGGTGAAGCAGGGAGCCGATACCGTAAACGACGCCGAGCAGTACCGGAAGTGCAAGGACGGTGGCTGCTGTGCCTGAGTCCAATCCGCGAACCGCCGCAAAAAACCGGCTGGACCGGGGGTCGAATGGACAGGAAGTCCATTCGAGGCCGCTCTCGGCCATCCCTGGCCTTCGCGGCACCTGTACTTCCTTTACATTGGCCGCCCGATACACGGATGTGAGTGAGGCCGACCCCCCGGGGAAGCCGGTTTTTGCGGGAAGTCACGAAGTGACCGGTTCAGTGGGACTCAAGCACAGCATCCGCCGTCCACCCGGGACGTGTTCAATATCTGAAGTGCTTGATCTTCTCGCCCTTGAGACCGAGCTCGGTCATGGCCTCGATGCCGATCTGCAGATGCAGGCCGACCCAGTCAGCTGTGACTTTCTTGTCGGACTCCTCGGTTTTTACCCCATCCGGTGTCACGGGCACGTCCGACACTAACAACAGGGCGCCGCGGGAA